>CAJOII010000013.1 GCA_905234535.1 uncultured Ruminococcus sp. | reverse complement strand
AAAGTCATATACTTGATAGCTGACAACGAATTCCCAATGGTGACCTTCATTAGCTTTCTGCAATTAAAAAACGCTGAATTTCCAAGATCAGTGACAGAATTACCGATAACAGCTTCAGTGAGATTTTCACAACCTAAAAAAGCAGACTCTCCCACAGTAATAACAGAATCGGGAATCTCGACCGAAGAAAGTGCAGTACAGTTTTCAAACGCTGATTTCTCGATAAATATGACCGAATTTGGAATAGTAACATTTTTCAGAGAGGCACATTTAAGAAAAGCTCCCTTTCGAATAACGGTGACCGTGCGAGGGATGATAACCGTTTCCGGAAAATCACACTGATAAAAAGCATTTTCTCCGATACCTGTCACCGTATAACCGTCTATGGATGACGGTATTGACAATGTTTTCGCAGAACCGGTATATTTCGTGATCTCGGCTTTTCCGTCTTCGACAGAATACCAAAAATCCCCGCTGCTGCCTGTCAATCCCGACGAGATGATCTCGTCTTTTTCGGCGGCGCCTGCCGATACCGGCAGCACCGCAGCAGCGGTCATAACCAACATCAAAGCGAGTAATATACTCAGACTTCTCTTAAACATCATTCTACCTCCGAATCTTTGCAAAAGGGTATTCTGATAAAGGGTCTGTGCCCGTTCTTACAGCTTCGAGCAGCCGTAGCTGTTGACTAAGGCTTCTAACCTCTCGCCCTTCTGGCACATCGGACAGCGGTGAGGCGCAAAGCTCTGATAGTCACCGAGATCGTTTGGGTTGAAGATCGAGTGCACCGGGATATGATCGCATTCATCAACGGTCGCGAAGATCGCCGAAACGCCTACGAGATGTCCGTGATAGTACTTGATCGCGTCGATCGCGGCAAGCGCGCTCTTACCGGTGGTCACGGACGCCGCGATGACCAGGATGTGTTTATTCTGCACCATCGGGACGATGTTATCTCGAAAGATCATCTGACCCCCGCCGATGAACTCAGGAGAGAGCACATAGACGGTCTGGTGCGCGTTTAAGTTCATGAAGCGGTCCTCGGTCAGCTCCTCAGCGACTAAGGCGCCGATGACCTCGGTGCCGTCCAAGCAGATGACGGTGTCGATGATCGTGTTGCTCTGATACGCTCTGACCATCTCCTTCGCAACCGCCTTCGCCTCAGACAGACGGTTCTTCTGTGTAGTGACATCGATATAGTAGTTCGTATGGCTGTGCATCGTGGCGAAATGCCCCTTCTGCACACGCAGGAACACATCGGGATTTTTGGTTCTGATCTTATACTCTTGTGCCATCATGTACCTCCGTAAAATATACTGTATTTATTGTATACCATACAGGGCGCAAAATCAATTGATAATATGATAGTTTTTCATCTTTGAATCTTATCAGTATTTCACAAAACACGGGAGAAGTTTGTGGAAAATTTAAAAGGGCGAAGTACTTTTCGCCGCGATTTGTCTTTCATTTTCACCATTGAAAGCTGCCACAGAAAATGGTATAATAGATCCATCGAGTAGCGTCAGACGCGTAAGTCCGGATAGGGCTTGCGCGTTATATTTTTTTGGAGGTAACTATGAACGACAGCAAAACATCCTATCTTGCCGATGAGAAAATCGGCAGGCTGATGAGAAAGTACGCCCTGCCCTGCATCATTTCGCTCCTGGTGGGCGCTCTGTACAATATCGTCGACCAGATCTTCATCGCAAACGCCGACTACTTAGGCTCTTTCGGCAACGCGGCAAACACGGTGGTATTCCCCCTGACGGTGATCGCGCTCGCGGTGGCTGTGATGATCGGCGACGGCTGCTGTGCCTTTGTCAGCCTATCGCTCGGAAAAGGCGAAAAAGCGAACGCGAAGAAGAGCATCGGAAACGCCGTCACGCTCACCGTGATCCTAAGCCTTATCCTGACAGCGGTATATCTGATCTTCTCGGATCAGATCATCTCGATGTTCGGCGGCACCGTCAACGAAGAGACCTTCCGCCATTCTCAGGAGTACTTCTTCTACATCACCCTCGGCATCCCGTTCTATATGTTCGGTCAGGCGATGAATCCCGTCATCCGCTCGGATACGAGCCCGAAGTTCGCGATGATCTCCACGATAGCAGGCGCCGTCATCAACATCATCTTGGATCCCGTATTCATCTTCGTCTTCCGCCTCGGTATGATGGGCGCCGCGGTCGCGACGGCGCTCGGACAGATCGTCACTGCCGTGCTCGCGGTATGGTATCTCTTCCACACGAAGACCGTTACCCTCTCGAAAGAAGATTTTCTTTTAAACGCGCGGGTCGTCCGCCATACAATCGTCTTAGGGATATGCAGCTTTCTCTCCCAGATCTCACTGGTCGCGGCGATGGCGGCGATCAACAACATGCTCCGAAAATACGGTGCCTTGGACCCGATCTTCTCGTTGGAGGAATACGCTCAGATCCCCATGGCGGTGGTCGGCATCGTGATGAAGTTCTTCCAGATCGTCATCTCAGTGGTCGTCGGCATGGCGGCGGGATGTATCCCAATCGTGGGCTATAACATGGGCGCTCGGCTCTATAGGCGCGTCAAGTCGCTCTTTACGCGCCTGCTCATCACAGAGGCTGCGGTGGGCGCTGTAGCGCTTTTGATCGTAGAACTCTTCCCGATGGGGCTGATCAACATCTTCGGCGCTCAGAACGAGAGCGTGTACTACACGGAT
Source organism: uncultured Ruminococcus sp. (assembly GCA_905234535.1). Classification (GTDB taxonomy): domain Bacteria; phylum Bacillota; class Clostridia; order Oscillospirales; family Acutalibacteraceae; genus Ruminococcoides. The sequence continues at coordinate 29,225 of CAJOII010000013.1, read as the reverse complement.
TTCGCGGTCAAGGCGTTCAGGATCTATCTGTGTATGGTCGTCTTCGCCTGCGTCAACAAGGCGGCATTCATCTTCCTGCAGGCGATGGGTAAGGCGCTGTGGTCTACCCTGCTCTCGATGATCCGAGAGATCGTCTTCGGCGTCGGGTTCGCGCTGATCCTGCCGCTGTTCTTCTCGCTCGACGGCGTGCTGTACTCGATGCCGGTCTCAGACATTCTCACCGCCGTCATCTCAGCGGTCATCATCACCCTCACCTACCGGGAACTGACTCAAAAAGAAAAGGCCTCTTCTATCGTTTAGAAGAGGCTTTCGTTTACAACTCTGCGCGATCTTACACTGTCACTCCACGATCTGGAACTGTCCTGTCAGAACATCGGTGTACTGCAGGGTGTGGCACTTCGGCACGCCGGTGGAGTACTCCTCGATCCTGAAGACATTCTTGTAGACATTGAGGATCTTCACCCGATCGCGGTCAAGCTCTATCTTCGGATGGGCGATCCGCACCCGCGCGTAGACCTCGGGGTTGTGGCGATAGTGATAGTCGATCTTGTTTTTGACGATTTCCAAAGCAGTCATGATGTCCTCCGAAGAAAAGTCGGTATAAAGTGGCTTACAGTTATATTATAGCACAAACCGCGGCGAAAATCACGCGAAAAAACTTCGTCATTTTTGAAAAAAGAAAGCCGAAAGCGATACTCCGCTTTCGGCAATTTTATTATTTTGCGTACAGCTGATAGAGGATATACTGCGACAGCCTGTAGGGCAATATCCTGATCAGCACACAGACCAAGCTGTACGAGAAGCCGATCGAGCTGATCGGCTTCGACCGTTTCTTGAGCGCTGTGCGGGCGATCTTCTCTCCCGCAACAGCGGGGCTCATCCCGCCGCGCTCATCCTTCTCCATCCTGCTGACAGATCGGCTGATTCTGCCGCTGTAGAGATCGTCGCCCTTTTCATCCTTTCTCCTCGCATCGGTAAAGCCCGTGCGGATATCTCCCGGTAAAACCGCGGATACTCTGATCCCGAAGGGACGCACCTCGTTCATAAGTGCCAAGGTGTAGCTGTTCAGGGCGGCTTTGCTGACAGAGTACCATGTCTGGAACGGGATCGGCGTCACCGCCGCGACCGATGAGATGATCACGATACTGCCGCTCCTCTGTTCTCTCATATAAGGGAGCGCTGCTCTGACCACCCTGTCGGTCCCAAAGAGGTTGACCTCGATCTGTCGTCTGCTCTCTTTGATGTCGGTAAACTCCACCGCGCCCGAGATCCCCATGCCGGCGCACAGGACAAGAATATCGATTCTGCCCTCTCTATGGATCACGGTGTTCACCGCTTCTCTCACCTGTGTTTCATCTGTCACATCACAGGAGATATGGGTACAAAAGTCAGAGGGAACATCTCTTCGCGAGAACTCATACACCCTGACGCCTTTTCTCGCCAAGGCTCTCGCCGCTTCTCTGCCGATACCGCCGGAGCCGCCGGTCACGATCGCGATCTTCTCCATCAGAACAGAGGCTTTGAGAGAACATCGGCGATGATTTCGACCGCTTCGTCGATCAGTGCGTCGGTATGCGTCGCCATATAGCTGGTTCTGAGTAAACATTCTGTCGGAGCGGTAGCAGGGGGCAGAACGGTATTGACATACACACCCGCGTCATAGAGCTGCTTTGCTCTGGTGAGGGTGGTGATGGTATCATATGTATAGATCGGGATAATCGGGGTCTCGCTCATGCGGATCTTCAAGCCCTTGTCAAGCAGTCCCTGACGCGCGCGCGCAGAGATCCTTTGCAGTCTCTCGGGCAGCTCGGGCGTATTTTTGAGTACTCTCAGCGCCGCAAGCGCCGAAGCGCAGGAGGCGGGCGTCATTGACGCCGAGAAAATGAACGGACGGGAGTTGTGGCGCACAAAGTCGACGATCTTCTCAGACGCCGCCATATAGCCGCCCAAGGACGCAAGCGACTTTGAGAAGGTGCCCATATAGATATCGACCTCGTCCTCAAGACCGAAGTAGCTGGCTGTCCCTCTGCCGCCTTCGCCGATCACGCCGAGGCCGTGCGCGTCGTCCACCATCACTCTTGCGCCGTACTTTTTTGAGAGAGTAACGATCTCGGGGAGCTTCGCAATGTCGCCGCCCATCGAGAACACGCCGTCGGTGACGATCAGGCACCCCGCCGTCTCGGGGACCTTCTTGAGTTTATCCTCGAGGTCCTCCATATCCGCGTGCTTGAAGCGCAGCATGGTACCGTTTGAGAGCTTACAGCCGTCATAGATGCTCGCATGGTTCTCTCTGTCGCACAGGACATAGTCATGGCGTCCGACAACGGCGCTGATGATGCCTAAGTTCGACTGAAAGCCGGTAGAGAAGGTGACAACACTCTCTTTCCTTAAAAATTCTGCGAGCTCTTCTTCGAGCTCTAAGTGCAGTCGCAGGGTACCGTTCAAGAAGCGCGAGCCGGAGCAGCCGGAGCCGTACTGCTCGTACGCCTTGACGCCCGCTTCGATGACCTGCGGGTGGGTGGTCAGTCCGAGATAGTTGTTGGAGCCGAGCATGATCCTGCGCTTTCCCTCCATCATCACCTCGATATCCTGACGGCTTTCAAGCGCGTGAAAATAGGGATAGATCCCCTTCTCTCTGACTTCGTCCGCTGTCGTAAAATCATAGCATTTTTTGAACAGATCGATCATGATATCTCCTCCAAGTCTCCCCCCATAATACTCTTTTAATAATACTATATTCTCCCCTCCTGTGTCAAGGAGATCAAGAAGAAAAGGACAACGAAATCTTCGCTGTCCTTCTCCTATGGGTTTCGGTAATCAACCGGTGATATCTTATTTCATCGCGTCCAGGATCAGCTTCAAGAGTTCATCGTAGCTGTCGCACGCGGGAATCTCGGGGTAATCATTCTTGATGCTGTCGGGCGCTCTGAACAGGAATCCTGCCTTTGAAGCTTTGATCATCGCAAGATCGTTGAAGCTGTCGCCCGACGCGATCGTCTCAAAGCCGCACGACTGGAGCGCTCTGACGGTGGTCAGCTTCGTCTTCTCGCATCTGAGATGATACCCGGAGATGGTGCCGTCCTCGTCCACGATCAGCTCATTGCAGAAGATCGCGGGCCAGGAGAGCTTCTTCATCAGAGGAGACGCAAACTGAGTGAAGGTGTCGGAGAGGATGATCGCCTGCGTCTTAGAGCGCAGCTCGTCCAAGAACTCCTTGGCGCCCTCGAGCGGATCGATCGAGGCGATCGTATCCTGTATCTCCTTGAGCCCCAGATGGTGCTCCTTCAGGATATCAAGGCGATATCGCATCAGCTTATCATAGTCGGGCTCGTCGCGGGTGGTGCGCTTGAGCGCGTCGATCCCCGTCGCTTCGGCAAACGCGATCCAGATCTCCGGTACCAAGACGCCTTCCAAATCCAAACAAGTTATATACATCGTTCTCCCTGCTTTCTGATTAATTTACTGCTTTAATATTATACAACCGAAGCCGCTTTGTCAAGAACAGACAGAAAATCTCCTGCCCGATCATAAGGCAGGAGATGTTAGATTTATTCGTCATTCTTCTCGTCGTTTTTGTCGTCGTCGCGTTCATCGTCGCCATCTTCCTCTTCTTCACTCTCCTCGGGGATCGGGAAGGTGATGGAGCGCACCGCTCTGACCTCTTCCTTCTTCTTCTCCAAGGCGTCGGCGTATTTCTTCGGAAGATCGCCTACGATCAGCCAGTCGATGATGCGGTCGCAGTTGTGGGTGTCGACATTATCGAAGTACTTGCTGAGCATCTGCCCTACCTTCTCATACTCATAGTCCTCGTTTTCGAGCGCCTTGAGGATCTCTTCAAAGGTATAGCAGATCTTGCCGGGGACATTCGAGTCATAGTCTCTGTGGAATCCGCGGGAGACAGAATACTGGTTCTTATCAAACGGGAAGAACAGCATCGGCTTGTTCATCAGAAGGAACTCATACATACTTGACGAATAGTCGGTGATCAGGAGATCGGTGACATAGAACAGCTCGTTGATGTTCGGATAGCTGTTCATGCTGACGAAGCGGTCCTTATACTTCTCTTCGATCGGGACATCGCCCTCAACCCACGGGTGCATCTTGAAGAGCACGACCGCGTTATGCTTCCCGGCATAGCTGTACAGCCCCTCGAAGTCGATCAGCTCATAAGGGTAATAAGCGTTCTTTCGGTTCTGACCGCGGTAGGTCGGCGCAAAGAGGATCACCTTTCTGTCCTTTAAGATCGGGTAGGTATCGTAGATGCGCTTTGTCGCGTCCTTGCGGACATTCTCATCAAGATAGCTGTCCATCCTCGGCATACCGGTGGGGATGATCTGCTCGTCCAAGATACCGAACTGCTCGGAGAAGAAGTGAGAGATCTCCTTCGATCCCGAGATACAGTAGGTATACTGTCTGTGACAGCTGAAGATGCCGGGACAGCCATAGTGGCCCCAGCGGCTGTAGCCGACGCCCTTGAAGCCCGCGCCCGCGTGCCAGATCTGAATCATCTTGACATCCTCGTCAAGAACGAAGTTGTCGAAGAACGGGATATGGTCGTCGACGATGATCGTATTCGCCCTGCCGATCTTCGCGATCATCTTGGCGGAGCTCCACTTTGAGTACTCCATGGTCTCGGTGTTTCTCAGGGAGAAGTCGATCGTGTACTCCTTGTCGAGCCCTCTCTCCTTCATCTTATTGTACAGCTCCTGCATATTCAGCGGCAGCTTATCGTCTTTCTCGGTCAGGAAAAGGATGGTCTTCTTGTTCTTGTTGAAGAAACGGTTGAAGCGGTAAGTCCTGCCGTACATTTTGGTCAGGAACTTCTGCGTTTTGTTTCTTCTCTTTCTCTGACGGATCTCTGCGGGAGTCTCAGTTACCGCGACAGGCATATCGCGCACCGCTTTGTCGGAGTATTTGCCGACGCGCGCGTTATAAAAGAGCAGCTGCAGCTCAGGCTGCTCTGTATATTCGTCCACCATGAACGAGACCGTATAGACGCCCTTGTTGGTCAGATAGTTGAAGTTCCTTCCCCACATCGCCAGCGTCTCGGTGGTGCCGTCAAAGATCGGGATGGTGACAAGCTCTTCGTCGATCGCCGCGTAGATCTTATAGGTACCGTTGCCGATACAGCGGTTGATGCCGGAGTTCGTGATATTGATGGTGAGTCTCAGTCGGTTCTTCTCACAGGATACCTTCTTGAACTCGACCTTCACCTCTCCGAATCGGTTGACAAGAAAATACCTGACCGACTCATTCGAGAAGAGATCGTCGTCCGCTTCGAGCTCAATATACAGATGGATTCGTTCCCACTCAATGTTTCTTACATAAATCAAAAGAGATAACCCCTTTTCCCCATGGTGATACAGTGCTCTCTGCACATCCTTTTCATTATAGCATTTTATCAGAAAAATTCAAGTATTATGACAATTTTCTACCATCGGCACAGAATTGTGCGTTTCTCTTCTCCCGATATTGACAAGAACAACATTTTCACTATAATTAGGAATGGACTTTTTACGCAATTATTCCTTTGACTGACAGAAACGGATAAGACGGTCTCTTCCGCTTATCCGATTTTTTCGGAGATTTTATGAAAGAAACACAGAATTTTACACAAGGAAAGATCTTCTCTCCGCTGATCCGGTTCGCTCTGCCGGTACTGCTCGCACTGTTCTTGCAGGCGATGTACGGCGCGGTCGATCTGATGGTGGTCGGCAGATTCAGTAGTTCCGCCGATGTCTCGGCAGTCGCGACAGGCTCGCAGATCATGATGACCTTCACGGGGCTGGTATCCTCGTTCGCGATGGGCGCCACCATCCTGCTCGCCCAGCAGATCGGACGCGGAGAAGGCAAGAACGGCGGCAGGACGATCGGCGCGTGTATCGCGCTGTTCGCGGCGGTGGGTGTTACGCTCTCCGCTTTGGTCGCCGTCTTCGCGCCGCAGTTCTCAGCGGTGATGCAGGCGCCCAAAGAAGCCTTTGAACTAACAAGTGACTATGTACGCGTCTGCGGCTTGGGTCTCTCTGTCATCATCGCCTATAACCTCATCGGATCCGTGTTCAGAGGCATCGGCGACTCAAAGACGCCGCTTCTGACGGTATTCTTCGCCTGTATCTTCAATATCGCGGGAGACCTGCTCTTCGTCGCAGTCTTTAAAATGGGCACCAAGGGCGCCGCGATCGCCACCGTACTCGCCCAGCTCTTGAGCGTTGTCCTCTCGTTCATCATCATATGGAAGAAGGATCTCCCCTTCGAGGTCACAAGAAAGGATATCCGCTTTGACAAAGCGATCTTAAAGCAGATCACGAAGCTCGGGCTGCCGATCGCGCTGCAGGATCTTCTGGTCGGGCTGTCGTTTCTGATCATCCAGGCGATCGTCAATTCGTTGGGACTGATCGCCTCCGCGGGCGTCGGCGCCGCAGAGAAGGTATGCGCGTTTATTATGCTCGTGCCCGCGGCGTTTATGCAGTCGATGTCCGCCTTTGTTGCGCAGAATGTCGGCGCGAAGGAATACGGCCGCGCAAGGCGCGCTTTGTGGTACGGGATCGGGATGTCCTTTGTCGTCGGTGTCGCGATGTTTTATCTGAGCTTCTTCCACGGCGATCTGCTCACGGGACTGTTCGCGAAAGAAGAGGCGGTCATCCTTGCCGGCGCAGACTACCTCAAGGCGTACGCGATCGACTGTCTGCTCACGGCGTTTCTGTTCTGCTTCTTAGGCTACTACAACGGCATGGGCATGACGCGCTTCGTGATGATCCAGGGGATCATCGGCGCGTTTCTGGTCAGGGTCCCCGTCTCCTATCTGATGAGCAGGATCGTTCCCGTCTCGCTGTTCAGGATCGCGCTCGCTACCCCCTGCTCGACCGTCGTGCAGATCACGATGTGTCTGATCATGCTCATCGTCGTCAAAAGAAAGCAGAAACATTTATCCAATGAATAATCGTACAGCGCCTGTGATCCCGCATCACAGGCTTTTCTGTTGACTATATTGCACGGATAAGGTATAATCTACCTATATGTTGGGAGGTTTTATGATGAACGAATACCGTATAGAACACGACTCCTTAGGCGAGGTCAGAGTCCCCGTCAGTCACCTCTGGGGCGCGCAGACACAGCGAAGCTATGATAACTTTCCCGTCGGCTGGGAGAAGATGCCCGAAGAGATCATCCGGGCGTTCGCCCTCTTGAAGAAGGCCGCGTGTGAAGCGAACCGAGAGCTCAGTCCCGAGAAGATGACCCAAAGCAAGACGCTCGCGATCTCTACCGCATGCGACGAGATCCTCAGGGGCAGACACGACGGTGAGTTTCCCCTCTCTGTCTGGCAGACCGGCTCCGGCACACAGACCAATATGAACTTAAACGAAGTGATCGCCCACCGCTCAAACGAGCTTTTGCAGAATCACGCCGTTCACCCGAACGACGATGTCAATATGTCCCAAAGCTCGAATGATACCTTCCCCACCGCGATGCACATCGCTTCGGCGCTCATCCTTGAGAAAGAGCTGCTCCCCGCGCTCGAGAATATGATCTCTACACTTTATCGGCTTGAAGCCGAAAACGAGGGCATCGTCAAATCCGGCAGAACCCATCTGCAGGATGCGGTCCCCATCTCCTTCTCTCAGGAGATCTCCGGCTGGCGCGGGATGATGGAGAGCGCAAAGGCGCAGATCGAAAAGTCGCTTGAGGGACTTTATGCTCTCGCGATCGGCGGCACCGCGGTCGGCACCGGCCTCAACGCGCCTCCTTCTTTTGGCGATAAGGTCGCAGAGAAGCTCAAAGGCTATACCTCTCTCCCCTTTTACAGCGCCGAGAACAAGTTCCACGCGCTGTCGTCTCTGGACAGGATGGTCTTCGCCCATGCGGCGCTGAAGTCCCTCGCCGCCGATATGATGAAGATGGCAAACGACATCAGATGGCTCGCGTCGGGCCCGAGATGCGGTCTATCGGAGATCTTCATCCCCGAGAACGAGCCGGGATCCTCCATCATGCCCGGCAAGGTCAACCCTACCCAGTGCGAATCGGTCACGATGGTCGCCCTCAGAGTGATCGGCAACGATACATCCATCTCCATTGCCGCCTCTCAGGGAAACTTCGAACTCAATGTCTTCCTGCCCCTGACCGCCTACAGCTTTCTTCAGTCGGCGCGGCTGCTTTGCGACAGCCTTCTCTCGTTCGAGAAACGGTGTGTCCGCGGGATCAAAGCGAACAGAGAGAAGATGAATGAGAACCTCCACCGCTCTTTGATGCTCGTCACCGCGCTGAGCCCTCATATCGGCTATGAGAACGCCGCCGCGGTCGCGAAGAAAGCGTACAAGGAGAACATCACCCTGAAAGAAGCGTGTCTCAAGCTCGGGTATATGAGCGAAGAAAAGTTTGACGAGATCTTCCATCCCGAAGAACTGATATGAGAAAAAGAGGTAACTATGGATATCAAAGAATTATCACTAAAAAAACACTACGACTGGCACGGCAAGATCGAGGTCATCTCCCGCCCTAAGATCGAGAATAAAGAAGACCTCTCCCTCGCCTACACCCCCGGCGTTGCAAGTGCGTGTCTCGAGATCGAGAAAGATATAGACAAATCGTATGAGCTTACCCGCAGGAGCAATCTCGTCGCGGTCGTCACCGACGGCACCGCGGTCTTAGGGCTCGGCGACATCGGTCCCGAGGCGGGCATGCCCGTGATGGAGGGCAAGTGCGCCTTGTTCAAGACCTTCGCCGATATCGACGCGTTCCCGCTGTGTATCCGCTCCAAAGACACGGACGAGATTGTCCGCACCATCGCGCTGCTCTCGGGCTCCTTCGGCGGGATCAACTTAGAGGATATCAGCGCGCCGAGGTGCTTTGAGATCGAGAGAAAACTAAAAGAGATCTGCGATATTCCCGTCTTTCACGACGATCAGCACGGCACCGCCGTCGTGGTCGCCGCGGCGCTTCTCAATGCGCTGAAGGTAGTGAAAAAAACGCTCGAAGAGGTCCGCATCGTCATCAACGGCGCAGGCTCCGCGGGCGTCGCCATCTGTAAGCACCTGATGAATATGGGCGCGAAACACTTCATCATGTCAGACAGCAAGGGTATCCTCTGTGAAGGCGACGAACGCCTCAATAAAGCGAAGCGGGAGATCGCCGCGATCACGAACCGCGAACACCTGAGGGGTACGCTCGCCGACGCGATGAAGGACGCCGATGTCTTCATCGGTGTCTCCGCGCCGAATGTTGTGACACAGGAGATGGTGCGCTCGATGAACGAGGGCGCGATCGTCTTCCCAATGGCAAACCCGACCCCGGAGATCATGCCCGATCTCGCCCTTGCGGCGGGAGCCGCGGTGGTGGGTACCGGACGCTCGGACTTCAAGAATCAGATCAACAATGTCCTCGCCTTTCCGGGCATCTTCCGCGGCGCGCTCGACTGTAGAGCGAAGTGCATCAACGAGGAGATGAAGGTCGCCTCCTCCTATGCGCTCGCGTCGCTGATCCCCGACGAAAAGCTCAGCGCAGAGAACATCATCCCCTCCCCCTTAGAGAAGGGCGTCGCCGATGTCGTCGCGAAGGCCGTCATCGAAGCCGCCAGAGCCTCGGGAGCCGCAAGGAAATAACCTCAGTTATCGGTTTGCAGTTGTAGGGCAAGGCGAGATCACTTGCCGCAATTCCTATTTCCTCATTCTTAATTTCTCATGAATTATTTATCATCAAAGAAAGGAGTGTTCCCATGTCGCTGTTATCCGTACAGAAGCTCTCGATGTCCTTCGGCGAGAGAGAGCTGTTCCGTGATGTCAGCTTTGAGGTCGAAGCAAAAGACAAGATCGGCTTCATCGGCGCGAACGGTGTCGGCAAGACCACTCTTTTCAAGATCATCTGCTCAGAGCTTGTTCCCGACAACGGTATCGTCGCAAAAGAAAAGAATCTCTCCGTCGGTTATATGGAACAGCACGCCTGCTCAAACCCGAAGCGAAATATCTATGAAGAGCTGCTCTCTGTCTTTTCTTTTCTCGAGGAAAAAGAGCAACAGATCGAGAACATCACCCGCGCGATCGAAGAGAAGAACGGCGACCTCGATACACTGATCGAGCATCAGACCCGTCTGATCGAAGAGTTCGAGCGCGACGGCGGACTGACCTACAAGAGCCGCACCCGTTCGGCGCTCATCGGTCTCGGCTTCAGAGAAGAAGACTTCTCTCTGCCGGTATCCTCCCTCTCGGGCGGCGGGCGCTCCAAGCTCTCTTTAGCAAAACTGCTGCTCTCAAAGTGCTCTTTGATGCTCCTCGACGAGCCGACCAACCACCTCGATATCGCGTCTGTCTCATGGCTTGAGAGCTTCTTGAAGGACTACAAAGGCGCCGTGATCCTCATCAGCCACGACCGCTACTTTCTCGACGCGATCACCAACAAGACCGTCGAGCTCGAACACGGCAGGACGATGTGCTACAAGGGCAACTATACCGAATTTAAAAGCAAGAAACAGGCAATCTTAGAGGCAAGAAAGAATAAATACGAGAACGATCTCAAAGAGATCCGCCGCATCGAGGGCATCATTGAACAGCAGAAGCGCTGGAACAAGGAGAAGAACCTTGTCACCGCCCATTCTAAAGAGAAAGAGCGCGACCGCATCATCTCACAGCTCGTCAAGCCCGAAGGAGAAGAAGAGACGGTCCGCTTCCGCTTTGAGACAGAATTTGACTGCGGTCAGGATGTGCTGATCGCCGAAAACCTCTCCAAGTCCTTCGGTGATAGGCATCTGTTCTCGGGCGTCAGCTTTCATATCACCAAAGGCGAGCGCGTCTTCATCATCGGCGAGAACGGCTGCGGCAAGACCACGCTCTTCAAGATCCTCACCTCTGCCCTGCGCGCGGATTGGGGCTCGCTTACCCTCGGTCAGGGGGTCGAGATCGGCTACTTCGATCAGATGCAGGAGAACCTGACGCTCTCTAATACGGCGCTCGATGAGATCTGGAACACCTACCCGCGCAAGTCAGAGACCTCTATTCGATCCGCCCTCGCCGCCTTCCTGTTCAAGGGCGACGATGTATATAAGAAGCTCTTCGAGCTCTCCGGCGGAGAGCGGGCTCGAATCTCTCTTCTGAAGCTGATGCTCAAGGGCGCGAATCTCCTGCTCCTCGACGAGCCGACCAACCATCTCGACACCGCCTCGCGCGAAGCGCTGGAGGAAACACTGTTAAACTACAACGGCACGCTGCTCATCATCAGCCACGACCGCTACTTCATCAACAAGCTCTCGACCCGCATCCTGTCGCTCGATGAATCGGGTGTCAGAGAGTATTTGGGCGACTACGACTACTATCTTGAGCACCGCCCCGAGGCAATCGTGAACAGATCGGCTGAGAAGAAAGAGAAGCCGAAGAACGACTATCAGCTCAAGAAAGAGGCCGCCTCCAAAGAGCGCAAGCGCCAAACCCGCCTCAAACGCGCGGAAGAAGCCATCGAGCGTCTCGAAGGAGAGATCGAAGCGGTGCAGAGAGAGCTGAACAGCGAAGAGACCGCCTCTGACTACGAGAAACTCCTCGCCCTTACCGGCAGGCTGGAGGAGCTCCAAAGCGAGCTCGAAGAACACTACGCCGTCTGGGAAGAATTGAGCGAATAAAGAAAAGCCTCCCATCGGAGGCTTTTTTATAGTGAATAATGAAAAACAGCGGGAGGACTCCGTCCTCTCCTGAGTTTTAATGAGGAAATAGGAATTGCAGCAAGTGATCTCGCCTTGCCCTACAACCGAGAACCGCAAACCGGCAACAAAACATTAGGGAGGGCTATACAGCCCTCCCATATGCTAAAACTATTCTTTTCGTTTTATCAGCCGATGCTTCTCTTCTTAACGAAGACAAGTGTACCTGCGGTAGCAGCGAGAAGAACGCCTGCGAACGCGACAGCAACTGTACCGGAACCGGTCTGAACGCCGTTGCCGTCTGCGACAACCTTCTCATCAGAGGTAGAGGGCTCATCGCCTGTAGCCTCATCAGCGGTTGCAGCGTCCGGGGCAGCATCGCCAATCTGCTCGTCAGCAGTAGCTTCGTCAGCGGTTGCAGCGATCTCTTCTGCGATCGCCTCGTCACCGGTAGCCTCATCAGCAGTAGACTCAGCGTAAACGGAAAGCGCAAACATGCTCATGGTCGCTACGAGCATAATTGCTAAAGCAAAAATCACGAATTTCTTCATTTTAGAATTTCCTCCTTTTTTTCTGCAATTTTTAATTATACTCATTTTGGCATTGATGTCAATGGTTTCAAAGTTGTAATTTTTTTCTTTTTCTGAAATTATGTGAAAAACATCTAAATATCAAGCCGTTTTTTGAGCATTTTGTGGAAATGGCACAAAGCATTTTTTGATGCTTCAGGAGAAAAAAGTTTCTAATTTGTAATCTTTACGATCTCTTGATAAACCCTTCTCGCCTCCGGGATCGGAAACAGCGGATAGGCGTGATTCATCCCCTCTCCCACGATCAGACGGCAGCCGGGATTGAGCTCGATCAAACTGTAAAAATCCGTCAGATCGGGATAGAGTATCTCATCCGTGCCGGCGATGACCGTCACATTCTTCAGACACGAGGTATCTCCGAACATCGGGCTCAGACGGAAGTCCATGAGGTTGTCCCCGTCCGACCAATACTGCGCGCAGACCTTCAGCCGCGGCAGATTAAGAAACGGATCCTTCCTGAGATACGATTCGATCTCGGGGTTCTTCAGACTGATATCTACCCACGGCGAGAAGGTGATCACCCTGTACGGCAGAGAGTACTCGAGCTTGTGCCAGTACATATAGAGCCCGATCGAAAGCGCACCTCCCGCAGAGTCGCCCATCAGGATCACATCGTCCTTGATGAACTTGCGGTAGAGCTCGGTCAAGAGGCGGTAGCTGTCTTTATAATTCCCATAAGGAATTAAGGGATAGATCGGCACCACGACCCGATAGCCCGTATCCTGCGCGAGACGAGAGATGAACTTCCAGTGAAAGGACAGGATCTGTGAGACATACGCGCCGCCGTGGAGATAGATGACGGTCTTCTTCTGATCGCTTGATTCGTTAAGCACATAGTACTTCATCGTGCCGAGCGAGTAGGTCTTGATATTATTCTTGAAGTGATAGCGCCTGTTGATGTGATACTCCGGCTCGGGCATCTGCTGCTTCTTCTCGAGCGAGGCTCTCATCTGTTCTTCTGTCGGTTTTCGCAGGATATGCTTAAGATAGAAAGCGCACCCCCGCGCCGCCAATGACTTTCTCATACGATCCCTTACCTCTTATGATGATCTTCTACAGATTATACCACAAAATCGACATATTCTCAATAGGAAATTTTTGAACGCAAAGCACATCTGTCAGCCATGGGGTACTCCCCGCACAAAGCCTCCCTTTGTAAAAGGGAGGCTTTGTGTCGATCCGCTCATTTATTCATCAAAGATCTCAAATTCCATCTTCGTATCGGGATAGATCGCGTCGGTGACGAGGAGCCTGAGCTCTTTCATCGGCGCGTTGTTCTCAAGCGCGAGACAGACATACGCCTGATCGCTCCTGAGAAAAAGGGGGATCATCACCGTCTCGGGAGAATAGGTCGTAGCGTCATCGGATACATAGAGCTTGTTTCTCTCGTGGCGCTCCCATCCCCAGCTGACGCTATTCTGTTCAGCGGCATCCGATTTTCTGAATTCGCCGCTCTCAAGATCCAAGACATAGTAGTATTCTTGATAATTGCCGTCGTCGTCCGGCGTGTCTTTAAGCTTGACAAAGTACAGATGCTCTCCGCTGTCATCCGCGATCGTAACGCCGGACCAATCTGCAGCATCCTCGTCACCGATCTCTGAGACATCGATCGCGTACTCGAGAAAGCCATCGTCTGTATAGGCAGAATACCGATAAACAAAAACACCGTAGATCTGATCCTCCATATCCATATAATCAAAGATCACCCGCTCCTCATCGGCGTAGAGGATCGTGGGAAAGTCCGGAACATATCCCCACTCAGCACCGCTGATCTCGGTAGGCGCCTCGGCGTCTCTGTCTCTGATATGAGAGAGCAGGATTTCTCTTTTCTCGAGGGAGAGCTCGTAGTCGAGACTTACGCCGAACGAGCCGGTTGCGTTGTTATCACCTGCGCCCGATGAAGCGGAACAGCCCATCCTTGATACCGTGTAGAATCCTCCCGCCGCCATCGGCACAAGAAAGATCAGTATGATCGCGGCGACAAGAGCATTTGCGTGACGAAAGGCGGGTTTGCGCTTTGATACGAGCGCAGAGGAGATCAGCTCGTCATCAATCATACCGATCGCGTCGACCAGCTTGTCACTTTTCATCGAGCACGCCCTCCTTCCTTAAGTACCGTTTAAGCCGTTGTCTCGTCTGATATAGCATACTCTTGACCTTGCTTTCGGAGAGGTGAAGCATCCCCGAGATCTCTTTGATGCTCTCACAGTAGAAGTACCTCAGGAGGAAGGCTCGCCTGTTGTCTTCATTCTCAAGAAGCAGAAAGTAGGTGATCTTCTTGCTCAGCTCCTCTGCTTCGATCTGTTCATAGACCTCGCTCCCTCCCGCGACGACCTCTTCAAGCTCGTCAAAGGAGAGCGTCTGCTCTGCCGTTCTCTTCAAAGCGGTGCGGTATCTCAGGCGGTCGATACTGATCCGCCGCGTGATCTTTGAGAGAAACGCCGAGAGGATCGCCGGTCTGTCGGGCGGCATACGGTTCCACGCCGCGACATAGGTGTCCGCGACGCACTCCTCGCTGTCCTCATGGATAAGGAGAATATTCTTCGCGATCCGGTAGAGAAACGCCCCGTACACCGCGCGGGTCTCCTCGATCGCCCGCTCATCTCTCTGAAAATACAGAGCGATTATTTCATTATCGGTCATATTCTCTCCTTTCTTCAGAACAGGTACTGCAAAGGATTCAGAAACGCCGAGAGCACATAGGTGACTATGTTCGCGATCAGCGCGTAGAGGATGATTTTGACGACACTGCGATGATTCCCGTCATAACGCGGAAACTTCCATACATACACCCCCGCTTCCGCTCCCGCGACCGCGAGCTCAAAGAGCAGATACGGAAAGCTCAGGATCGTGCCGTGGACAGGGACATTCGAGACGACGATCAGGAAGGTCATCACCGACAGGGTGCATAAGTTCGTCAGAAGGATACACAGGATATGCTTGCCGGATCGAAATCCGAACACCAGCGCAATCAAAAGCTCCGCGCCGAAGGTGATTGCAAACGAGATTAAGAATGATATCAGCGGAATATAGAAGAAGCCGCTCATCAAAAGAAACAGCGAGGTCTCTCCCACAGAGAGATCACGGCTTTCGTTCTCACCGGTCGAAGGATCCTCTTTAGAGACCACTGCTCTGCGGGTCTCCTCTTCGGTCCCTGTCTGTTCTTCCAAAGTGTCAGCTTCTGTCACTTCTTTCTGATTCTCGGGGTAGCCGCTTGTGTCCTGCTCCTCCAAAGAAGTGATCGAGCCGTCCTCTACCGTGAGATAATAATAACAGTAGAAGACATCGCGATAAAGCGCCTCAGTTACCAGAAAGCTGTCAGACGCGGGAAAATACAACAGGATCTTGAACTCTTCGGGCGCGTAGTAGGTCCAGCTTAATTTCTCTTTGCCGTACGACACATCCCAGATCAGCTGCAGAAAGCGGTATCCGTCCTCATCCTCGTAGTCCACCATCTTCTGCCAAACCTCGGGGAACTCCTCATAGACCGATTCGAGCTTCGAGCTTTCGGTGCCGTCATAGGCTTCAAACATCGGATAGTCCCGATCGTTTGAGAGCAGGGTCGCGTAGCACTCTTCCTCCACCCCGAAGAACCGGACATAGGTCGAGGGCTTCGGGCCGAAGTCGGCGTTCGCCGTCAGCGAGAAGAGAAAGACCGCCGTCAGCAGAATCAGAAGAAACACGATCAGCTTCTTTTTCATATCAATACCCCTCTCAAATGATCCTCTGACATATATGTCGAAAAAAATCCGTCTCGGTTGCAAAATCATACAAAAAATCTTTCGAATCTATTGTAAGACAAAATTCTCTGTGATACAATACTTGTAGAAAATATTTCGGAGGTGTCCTCATGAGCGTTACGATGACAGAAAGAAGAATCCCGTCCACCGACGGTATCCACGAGCTGTATACCCGCGTCTATGTCCCCGAGGGGGAGATCAAGGCGATCTTTCACACCGTGCACGGTATGACCGAGCACATCGGAAGATACGACGCGTTTTTAAGAGAGATGGCAGAGTCGGGATACCTGACCTTCGCCTATGATAACCTCGGTCACGGCAGAACCGCCAAGGATGACTCAGAGCTCGGCTTCATCGCGCATGAAAGCGGCTACAAGTATCTCGCGGAGGATGTCTTCCACTCAGCACAGATCATCAAAGCGGAGTACGGAGAAGACCTCCCCTACTACTTGATGGGCCACTCAATGGGCTCGTTCATCGTCAGATACGCCGTAGAGCTGCACCCCACCCTCCCCGACAAGCTGATCGTCATGGGTACAGGCGGCCCCAACCCCGCAACCGGTGCCGGCATCGCGATGGTCAACCTTATCAAAGCCTTCAAAGGCGAGAAAGCGAAGTCTCCCTTCATCCAGAAGATGGCGTTCGGCTCTTATAACAAGGGCTTTGAGAACTCCACGGGCGACTGGCTCTCCAAGGATCCCGAGGTCAGGCGCATCTATGATCAGGATAAGTTCTGCAACTATTTGTTCTCCCTCTCCGCGTATAAGGATCTTCTGATCCTCAACAAGATCACGAACCTTGACGGCTGGTTCAAGGCGATGCCCAAGGCTCTGCCGATCCTGCTGATCTCGGGCGCAGAAGATCCCGTCGGCAACCACGGCAAAGGCGTTAAGGTCGTCTTCGACAAGCTCAAGGCGCAGGGGGCAAATGTTCAGATGAAGCTCTACCGCGACTGCCGCCACGAGATCTTGAACGATACCTCTCGTGAAGAGACCATCGCCGATATCAAAAAGTTCCTTTCCTAAAGATTCAAAAGCCTCCTTCGGGAGGCTTTTTATAATGAAAAATGATAAATGATGGGAGGGTTTCACCCTCACCCGCATTTTAATGAGGAATTAGGAATAAGAAAATAGGAATTGTCGGAAGAGGGTTGGTATAAATCGTAGGGCAAGGCGCCTCGACTTGCCCTACAACCGATATCCGACAACTGAGAACTGACACCTGTCAACCGACATTTCTCCTCTATCATTCATCCTTTGAGATCACATCTTTGTACAACTTTCACATTGCAAAAATCGCTCTATCCGTTATAATAGTAGTGTCAAAATTTATCCGGTATGGGAGGATATTATGGAAAAAAGAGAACAGATCTACGAGGGCAAAGCGAAGAAGGTCTTTAAGACCGATGATCCGAGTCTCGTCATCGTAGACTACAAAGACGACGCCACCGCCTTCAACGGGCTCAAAAAGGGCACCATCTCAGGAAAGGGCGTCATCAACAATCAGATGAGCAACTTCATCATGCAGCTGCTCGAGAAGGACGGCATCCCCACCCACTTTGTCAAAGAGCTCTCAGAGCGTGAGACGCTGGTCAAGAGTGTCTCTATCGTCCCCTTGGAGGTCATCGTCAGAAACATCGCGGCGGGCTCCTTCTCAAAGCACTACGGCGTAGAAGAGGGTGTAGTCTTCGATGCTCCTACGCTCGAGTTCTCCTACAAGAATGACGATCTCGGCGACCCGCTCTTAAACGCTTACCATGCGATCGCTTTAAAGCTTGCGACCAAAGAAGAGATCGATCTGATCTCAGACTACGCGTTTCGGATCAACGAGATCATGAAGCGCTTCTGGAACGAGAGAGGCGTCATCCTGGTCGACTTCAAGATCGAGTTCGGCAAGACCGCATCAGGCACCATCATCTTAGCGGATGAGATCAGCCCCGACACCTGCCGCTTTTGGGACAAAGAGACCAAGGAAAAGCTCGACAAGGATCGCTTCAGAAGAGACCTCGGCGGCGTAGAAGACGCGTATAACGAGATCATGACCCGTCTGGAAAAATAACAAACGCAAATAAAAGCAGTCTGTTCACAAATCTCAGGACAGACTGCTTTTTCTTATGGCTGTGCATCCTCAAAGGGATGGTTGTCGCCGCGCGGAGCACGCGATTATCCGCTATTCGGCGTCGTACCTCCTGCAAATAAGTGATGTAACATATCTCGCATCGCTCCTGTCAAGCTCAAAAATCGTCACGCCGACCGAATAAACATCCTCGCCGACAGCGGAGACGCCCGTCTGTCGGTCGGTGATCACGACCTCCATCTCCCCGTTCTTTAAGGGAGCGGCGGTGTTCACCATCTCGATCGTGTTGTTATACATCGTCTCGGTCAGGATGACAAGAAGAGCTTTCTTTTCAAAGTAGCCCGCGGTATACTCGCCGCGCTTTTGATCCGAATAAGTTCTGAAGAGGCTGTAAAACTGTTCTCTCGAGCACACAAGCGCCGCCTTGCCGGAGAACGAGCGCTCGTAGCTGTCGTCGTCATAGGGATAGGTGTCGGGTGTGAAGTAGGTATTCAGTCCCTCATAAATTTTTTGGGGCTCCAGATTCTGATGGTCCGCGGGATAGCTCAAATCACCCTCGATCGGCGCCTTTTTATCCTCGATATCGACGATCAGCGGCGTGCGGGAGGTGAAGATCTCCGGCTCTGCTTCAGACGCGCTCTGCGGCTGTGTCTCACGAGAGGAGCCTTCGGTCGCGCGCTGTGCGGGAGCCTGTGTCTCCTTTTCGGGCGTTGTCCGATGTGAAGCCGAAGCCTCGGTGCCGCTTTGAGATCGTGCTCCCTCGGTATCACGCTGCGGCTGTGAGCTGTTCTGCGTGCTGCCTGAAGCGGAGGATATATCGCTGTTTTGATAGGAATAGCCGCTGTTATCATCTGCGGGAGCGGTATTCCATGATGCCGGCTTCTCATAGATCACCTGTGTCTGATCCCCCATACTCTTCGCAATATAGACGATCTCGCCTGTATACGCCGAGACGCGGTAGGTGAAGGTCGTCTTGCCCGCCTTAGACTGAATCAGATACACAAGACCCGTATCATCCGCCGACAGGCGTGTGACCGTCTTCTCGATACTGACGCCCGAAAGATTCTCATCACGCATCACCAATCTCACAGCATCCTCCTCTGAGAGCAGGGACAGGATCATCGGCTCGCCCTCTTGCTCTATCCCCTCAAAGGCGAGGTCCATACTGTTCGCGATATGCATCAGCTCGTCGACCGTGAGCTTTGACAGCGCCTTAAGGCTCGTATGTCTGTCGGATGAAACGATCTGCGCGATCAGCTGCGCTTTACCAATGCTGATCCTGAAGTGCTCGGCGTTGCGGGTATCTTCCTTTTCATCGCGGTTTGTCTGGGAGATCACGGCGATATGATCCGCGGAGATATACCGCTTCAAAAGAGAGAAGGCGTCTGTGCGGAGTTCTTCTTCCCTTTCCTCATCCTCACAGTCAGAGGTGATCAAGAGAGCGTTATTGTTCTCGTCTAAGAAGCCACGATCCTTGAACGCATCATATACCAGCTCCACCGCTTCTTCTACCGACTTTCCGAAGACATTCACCGCCTTCTCGATCTTCTCACCCTTGCTGTTCAGAGAGGAAAGCCGTACCGCCCTGCCCTCTTTGTTGTATTCAATTACCACGCTCGCGGAGCTCTCGATGCTTATGGCGGAGAAAACTCTCGTAAATCGGTACATCAAAAATCCGAACACCGCGGAGAAGACGATCATCACCGCCGCCGCGATCAAAGCGGCTCTGCGGACGACGCTTATACGCGGGCGCATATCAACCTCGATAATCTGCCCCTTCCCCTTTTTGAGCTCTTTCATGATCTGACTCATCAGATCGGGGGTGGCGTTTTCGAACGCTCTGTTCACCAATGCTTCGGTATTCATATGACTCATTCCAAAACGCCTCCTTTCCTGAGCGCTTCCTCTAACTTTTTGAGCGAACGGTTATACTTGCCCGAGACGGTACCGATCGGCAGCTCGAGGATCTGAGCGATCTCACGAAATTTCAGCCCCGTTACCGCGTGGAGGACGACGATGTTCCGCTCTTCATCCGAGAGCGTGTTCAGGCATTCGTTGATGACCATGCGGTCCTCTATACCGAGGATATCCGAGAAGTCCGCCGTCTGTGTGAGATCTATAGAAGAGCGCCTCTTTCGTTTTCTGAGGGCGTCGATCGCAAAATTCTTGGTCAGCGTCATCAGCCACGCCTTCGGATTTGAGTGCGGCCGATAGAGCCGCGCGGAGCGAAACACCGCCATGAAGACCTCCTGCAGCACATCCTCCGCGTCCTCGCGGTTCTTGAGGATCGAGAGCGCAAAGGAGTAAACGCCCGAAGAGGTCTCTTTGTAGAGCTCTGAGAGCGCGCCGGTATCCCCGTTTTGAATTCTAAGGAGCAAGCCGTCCAGCCGCTCATCATCAGAGAGCGGCAGCGCCGCCATATACATCGAAAAACTCAGCATATCATAATTCCGTTTCCGTTATCTGAGCTGTCCTGAAAGTTCAGCTTCTATTTATATAACGAAACAAAAACCCGTTTTTTTGCATCAATCTGAAATTTTTTTAAAAATTTTTTCAATTTCCCTGATTCTATTCTATAAAAGGCCCTTTTCTCTGTCAATGAAAAAAGCCTCTCCGGGAGGCTTTTCCATGTATCTTTCATTTTGATTGTCCAATCACCCTATCCCCCAGCTGTCGACAATCTCGTCAAAGGACATATCCTTATCCGCTATGAGAAGCTCCTCATCCGTGTTCTCCGTCAGCTCGATCGTATCGGACGGAAAGAGCGATCTGTCGTCCTTGCGGCGCATAAACCAGTCGAGCGCCTTATAGTTTGCAGGAGCGGCAGTCGAGATCAGAGACGGCTCATAGCGCAGAGCATCGAACATCCGCAGGATATAGTCCTTGAGCGTCTGATCCGGCCGCCATCTTAAAGACGGGCTGTAGGTACCCTTTGAGTACCAGTCCGGATGAAAGACCGGCGGGATGCTGAGCATCCTGATATTCGGCGCGACATACGGGTATGAGTCCCACAGCGACACCTTGATGATGCACCGGCTGATCGCGCCGACCGTATACGCGTTCCCTATGGCAGAAAGCGCGTAGGTTCTGATCCTCACCGTCAGCAGATATTCTTCGGCACAGGGCAGATCTCCCTTGATCGCGACCCACGAGAGATAGGGACGGTTTTGGATCTTCAGCATCTCCCGATAATCCGATGCTAAGCGCTCATTTCTGTCATCCCGCATT
The DNA here is from genome assembly GCA_905234535.1 of uncultured Ruminococcus sp. Lineage (GTDB taxonomy): Bacteria > Bacillota > Clostridia > Oscillospirales > Acutalibacteraceae > Ruminococcoides. Next base: position 7,974 of record CAJOII010000013.1, on the reverse strand, counting down.
AACTCACTCCAAATCTTTTCTCATCATTATGCCGCAAGACAGCTTCGCTGTTTTGTTCGTTTCGGGGATCCGATCTCCCCATGGCAGGATTGTTATTTCCGATACGGGGTGTCGCTCAGCGGCAAGCTCTGGCGGAACTTGCCGTCATATTTGTAGTACGCTAACGCGCAGGCGGGCGCGGTGGGGATCATACACAGCTCGCCGCATCCCTTGGCGCCTAAGGAGAAGGGGAGCTTGTCCTCTTCTTTAGGTTCACAGAGGATGACCTTGAGCTCGGGCGCCTGATCCGCGCGCATAAAGCCGATCTTGCCGAACTTTGAGACGGGATAGCCGCCCTCAATCTCAAACTTCTCGGTCACGCCGTAACCGATGCCCATCAGCATACCGCCCTCGATCTGACCCTCCACGGACTGGATGTTCACGGGGGTGCCGACATCAAAGGCGGAGCACGCCTTCTTGATCCTGCCGTCATCGTCGAGGATGATCAGCTGAGCGCCGTAGGAATAAGAGATATGCGAGACGGGGTTCTCTTTGATCGCGCCCAAGGGATCGGTCTTGGCAGAATACTCCGCAAAGAACTCCTGACCCTCTAAGTCCTCGATCGTCTTGCCCTCTAATGCAGCTTTGAGCTTCTCGCCCACTCTGCGGGCGGCTTCGCCGGTCATAACCGTCTGGCGGGATGCGGTAGAGGTTCCCGCGTCGGGGGTGCGGACGGTATCGGCGTTCTCAAAGACGAAGAGTGCGGGGTCGAGATGGGTGACATGACAGATCTCGGTGAGCACCATCTGGGCGATACCCTGACCCATACAGGCGGCGGAGGTGCGGATGTGCACCCTGCCGTCTTCTACGGAGAGCAGAACCCTGCCGATGTCCTTCTTGCCCATGCCGGTGCCGGAATTCTTGAAGCCGCAGGCGATGCCGGCGTACTTGTTCCGGTAGTACTCGTCCTTGAGCGCGTCAAGACACGCCGCCATGTTGGTGTTGGGATCGGCGGTCTGTCCGTTCGGGAGGATGTCGCCGGGTTTGACGGCGTTTCTCCTGCGAAACTCAAAGGGATCGATCCCGACCATCTCGGAGAGCAGGTTGATATTCATCTCGGTCGCAAAGCAGCTTTGGGTCACGCCGAAACCGCGGTACGCGCCCGAGGGGGTGTTGTTGGTATAGACAGACATCCCGAAGATGTCGATGTTCTGATAGTTATACGGGCCCGCCGCGTGGGTACAGGCGCGGTGCAGCACCGGCCCGCCTAAGGACGCGTAGGCGCCGGTATCGGCGATGATGATGCCCTTCATCGCGGTGAGGATGCCGTTCTCATCGCAGGCGGTGGTGAACTCCATCTCCATCGGATGGCGCTTGACATGATAGTCAAGGGATTCCTGACGGCTGTACTTGACTTTGACGGGGCGCTTGGTGACATATGCCATCAAGGCGGCATAGGGCTGGACGCTCATGTCCTCCTTGCCGCCGAAGCCGCCGCCGACTAAGGGCGCTCTGACATGGACCTTCTCTTGCGGAAGACTCAGCATCTTCGCGCACTCGCGCTGAACATCATAGATCGACTGGCTCGAGGAATAGATGAGAAGTCCGTCGTCGCCCTCAGGCAGCGCGACACAGCACTCGGGCTCCATGAAGCCGTGCTCCTGCCACGAGGTCTTGTACTTTCTGGTGACGACATACTTCGAGTTTCTGATCGCTTCGTCGGCGTTGCCGCGGACAAGATTCGCCCTACTCATCACATTGCCGTCTTCATGGATCAGGGGCGCGTCTCCCCTTAGCGCTTCATACGGCGAACACAAGGGGGTGAGCTCTTCGTACTCTACCTCGACTAAAGAACAGATCTCCTCAAGGGATTCTTCCTTTGTAGAAGCGACGACCGCGAGGACATTGCCGACATACTTAGTAATATCGCCCACGCCGAGCATGACATCCCAGTCCTGCTTAATGTGGCCGATCTTGTTATCGGGGACATCTTCTTTGAGTAAGACCTCGACGCAGTCCTCATGCAAAAGCGCCTTAGATACATCGATACTCAGGATCCGCGCGCGGGGGTACTTCGAATAGACGCCCTTCGCGTAGATCATATCGTCGATACGGATATCATCGCAGAAGATACCGGTACCGTCGACCTTCTCGTACGCGTCGATCCGAGGGGCGCGCTCGTTCATATGAAGCTCTCTCTTCGGAGCGGGGATCTCCTTCTTCTCGCGGAAGAACTGAGCCGCCATCAGGATCGCGTCCTCGATCTTCTGATAGCCGGTACAGCGGCAGAGGTTGCCCTTGATCGCCTTTTTCACATCCGCGCGGGTTGGGGTCAGGTTGACATCGAGGAGAGACTTTGCCGAGAGCACCATACCGGGGATGCAGTAGCCGCACTGAACAGCGCCAGCCTCAGCAAAGCAGTGCCTGTAGACCTTCATCTCATCTTCGTCGATGCCTTCAACGGTAAGGACCTTCTTACCTTGGAGTTTGGAGAGAGAGACGACGCACGCCTTAACCTTCTTGCCGTCGACCAGGACGGTACACGCGCCGCAGACGCCCTCAGAGCATCCGTCCTTCGCGCCGGTCAGCCCCAGATCTTCTCTTAAAAAGGTGAGCAGCTTCTTGTCGTGAGCACACTCGTAATCTTTGTTGTTGATGTTGACTGTAAACATAATATGATCCTCAAATGAGATGAACGATGAATAATGAACAATGAACAGAGGCTCTCTGTCAAATCACCCGACGCTCTCGAGGTAATCCCGGATCAGATTCAGCACGACGGTCTTGCGGTATTCGGCGGAGACCCTGCCGCGGGCGAAGGTGAGCTTCTCCCCGTACGCGCTCAGATACGCGTCTCTGTTCGCTTTGAACTCATCGACCGTCTTGCCGATGATCAGATCTTCTATCTCCTTATAGCGCTGGAACACCCCGCCCGATCCTAAGACCGCCGCGGAGAAATCGCGGATCACGCCGTCTCTGACATCATAGGCGCCCGCGAACGCGACGCGCGAGATGGCGAGGGCGTTGCGCCCGCCGACCTTCTGATAGTAATATGAGTATGAGCACTTATCCTTCGGAAGCAGGATCTCGGCGATCAGCTCGTCATCGCGGATCGCGGTAACCCTGCGACTGATACAAAATTCCCTGACGGGGAGAATCCTCTCCCCCTTCTCGCTTAAAAGACGCACCGAAGCTCCCATCGCGAACTCAACGAGAACAGAGTCCGCCTTATCGGACCCGTTTCCGATATTCCCGCCAAAGGTGCCGGCGTTGCGGATCGCGGGAGCGGCGATGCGCGAGACCGCCTCCTTCATCAAAGCGGGCACGAGGTCGCTTGAGAGCGCCTCGGTAAAGGTCACGGCGGCGCCGATTCGGATATACTTATCGTCTTCTTTGATCTCTCTGAGCTCTTCGATGTCATTTAAAAACAGGTAGACCGCTTCCTTCGGGTTCTGCACCATCAGGTCGGTGCCGCCCGCGTAGGGGATCACCTTCTCTCCCGCGCGGATGGAGAGCGCCTCCTTGAGTGTTGTCGGCTTATATCCGTTTACCATAGTCCGTCACCCTCCTTTGACGCGTTCAATACCGCGTTGACGATCGCGTTGTAGCCTGTACAGCGGCACAGGTTTCCGGACAGACCCTCCTGCACCTGTTCCTTGGTGGGATGGGGATTCTTCATCAACAGCGCCTGAGAGGCGAGAACCATCCCGGGGATGCAGAAGCCGCACTGTACCGCGGAGAGCTCTGCGAACGCTTTCGAGAGCGCCTTAAACTGTTCTGTCTCTTTAAAACCCTCTACGGTGAGAATCTCGTGAGCCTCCACCGCGCCGACAGCAACACAGCAGGAGTTGTAGAGCACGCTGTCGATCAGCACCGCGCAGGCGCCGCATTCGCCCTCCTTGCAGCCGCACTTGACGCTCTTCATATCATAGGTGTCTCTGAGAACATCGAGCAGCCGGTCAGTCGCCGAGCCCTCATAACACACATCTTTGCCGTTTAATCGAAATCGGATACCGTTCATCACAGCACCTCCTTGTTCAGTTCGTGGATGACATCCTCCGCCGAGAAGGGGATGAAGCTGAGCTTGTGGCGTTTTGAACCGCCCATAGCCTGCTCGACCGCTTCGATATACGCCGCGGGAGGAGCAACCAAGGGAAGCTCGCCCGCGCCCTTCGCGCCGTAGGGGCCGTCGGGATATTCTTCGACATACAGCTTGACCTGAAGATTCGGGACATCCATCGCGGTGGGGATCAGATAGTCGGTGAAGCTGTTGTTGCGGATCCTGCCCTTGTTGTCATAGTTCATCTTCTCAATGGAAGCGTAGCCCAAGCCCTGCAAAAATCCGCCCTCCATCTGACCCATCACAATGTTGTAGTCTACAGGCGTGCCGACATCAAAGGAGCCGTAGGCGCCTAAGATCTTAGAAAGTCCCGTGTAGGTATCGAGCTCTACCTCGACAGCCGAGACCGCCCACGCGTAGGTGGGGTAGGCATCGCCCTCAAAGCGATCGAGATAGAACGGGATCATGAAGTCAGGCTCTTTGTAGTGTTCTTCAACCTCCTGCTCCTCGTTGTCCCTCCAGATCGTTCTGAGCTTGATCGCCGCGCGCCTCAAGAGCTCGCCGACGATCATCAGCGATCTCGACGCAACTGTCGGACCCGAATCGGGCACCCGCGCGGTGTCGGGATGGTTGTAATACACCTTCTCTAACGGCAGGTTCAGCTCGTGCGCAACGATCTTCGGGAAGGTGGTGCGTACGCCCTGACCGATGTCGCCGTTGGACGCCAAGACCTCAACGGTGCCGTCCTTGTATTTTCTGAGCTTCGCGGTCGCTTTGATGAAGTCTCTCTCGCCCGATCCCGTGAAGCCTGCGCCGTGGAAGACTGCCGAGAAGCCGATGCCTCTGCGGTAGCGACCGGTCTGCGCTTTCATATATTCTTTGTGCTTTCTCCTCAGATCCGCCATCTCATCCACCTGAGCGAGCATCCGGGGAAGCGGAACAGGGAAGTGATACCTGCCGCTCGTGGAGGTGGTGTCGCCCTGTTTGACGAAGTGTCTCTCTTTGAACTCGATGCTGTCCTCACCTAAGTCCTGCGCGATGTGGGACATCATCGTCTCCATCGCGAAGAAGGTCTGAGGCGCGCCGAAGCCGCGGTAGGCGCCGCAGGGATTCGTGTTGGTCTTGACCGCCTTGCCGGTGACATGAACATTTTCGATATCATAGACGCCGATCGCGGCGATGATACCGCGCTGGAGCACAACCGCCGAAAGAGTGGAGTATGCGCCCGCGTTGAAGATGACCTCACAGTCCGCGCCGGTGACCCTGCCGTCCTTCACGGCGACCTTATAGCGGCACAGAGACGGATGGCGCTTGGGCGTAAATTCCAGATCCTCTCTCCTGTCAAAGACGCATCGAACGGGAGCGTTCGCCTTCTTCGCCGCGACCGCTACCTGACAGCCGATGATGGAGGGAAAATCCTCCTTGCCGCCGAAGCCGCCGCCGGTGGGATCCTGAAAGATATGCACCTTGGAGGCGTCCACGCCTAAGGCTCGCATCACCGCGCCGTGGACATAATACGCGCACTGCAGGGAGCCGTGGACATACATCACACCGTTCTCCTCAGGCTCCGCCATCATGCCCTGCGGCTCTAAGTAGGTCTGATCCTGATAGCCGGTGAGGTACTCTTCCTCATAGATCTTGTCGGCCTCTCTGAAAGCCTTCTCGACATCGCCGTGACCGAATTCGTACTCGAAGAAATTCTTCGTGCCGTTTCGGATATCGAGCTCGGGGGCGAGCTCTTCGAACTCCACCTTGATTTCGCTCAGGATCCGGTCGACTTCCTTCTCGTCGGGGCCTGCTACCATCGCGATCGGCTCGCCGATGTACTCCACCGTGTCACGGCAGAAAACGGGGGTGTCATCAAGCACGATATTGACATTGTTGTCACCGGGGATGTCGGTCTTGTCAATATAGAAATAACCCTCTGGAAGATCGGGGACCGTCACCGAGAGCACCCTCGCCTTCGCGTAGGGAGAGTGAAGCAGCTTGCCGCAGAGGATCCTCTCCCCTTTGTCGGTGAGGTTGTAGTCCACGAGATATCTGGTCTCTCCCTTGATCTTCGGATCGTGGTCTTTTTTTACTACGGATTTGCATATATCCTTCATATCGTTCACCTTCTGATGATCAGTTTTTTTGCTGTTTGATAGTCGTCTCTTGTGTCTAAATCAAGGAGAATCCCGCTGTCCTCTACAGGGATCTCTTTGATGCTGTCAACGGTGCTCAAAAAGCCTTTGAGCCCACTATCTCCGCAATAGGCAAGGATCTGTTCTTTGAGCCTTGTGCTGATCAGCACCGGATGCCCTCTTCTCCCATGAAAGACGGGATAGAGCGTATCGGCGCTGTGTCTGTCTTCTATCAGCCGCTCAAAGGTCTCTCTCCTGACCAGCGGCATATCTCCCGGAAGGAGAAAGAAGTATTCGCAAAAAGGCAGAACCGAAAGCCCCAGCCGGATGGATGTGAGCATATCGGTAAATGAGTAGCGCTCATTACGGACGAACGATACCCTGCCCGAAAACGCCCTCTCAAGCACCTCTTCGACCTCCTCTGCTCTCTTGCCGGTGACAACGACCGCGTGGGAGCAGACATCAAGGACAGACGAGACCGATCGCTCGATCACCGTGCTGTCTTCAAGCGGCAAAAGCGGCTTGAAATCCCCCATCCTGCTGCTCTCTCCCGCGCAGAGGATCAGCGCCGATACCTTCTTCTCCAACGAGATCCCTCTTTCGAAAAACTTCCTGTATATAGATAATTTTATTTTATCACAATCTGTCTGTTTGTCAATTGAAAACAGCGCCTTTTTTGGTTGTTTTTTACAAATAAAGCACCGCTCAAAGGCCCCTGAAAAGATTATTTTTCATTCGACAGGATTATCACTTGACAAACGAAGAGAATAGTGCTAAACTATTAGCACTGAGAAATCAGTATATATCGCGGGATGGAGCAGTTGGTAGCTCGTCGGGCTCATAACCCGGAGGTCGTGTGGTTCAAGTCCCACTCCCGCAACCAGTATGAGTGTTGATAACGGACTTAAGTTATCAACACTCATTTTCTTTTGTGGTTTGACCTTTGCAGGAGCAGATTTCGGTCTGCTCCTGCTTTGTTTCATATATTTGCGTTGTCAGGCGGTCTTTCCGCGCTGGCTTTGGAACAACTCGGTGGGGATATACTCGACCTCTACACCTTGTCGGGTATCTGCTGTGTAATTCTCATAGTCGGATTCCATAGGAATCTCGATATAACCGACAAATCGGTAATAGATCGCGATCCGCTGGGTGTAATGCTTGCTGCTGCCCTCTTTCTCATAGACGTCGATATGGTCGATCAGCTCTCTGAGTATCGGAGCAGTCAAGGTCTGCATTTCCATAAACTTACGGATCGCTTTGAGAAAGTCATCCTTGTTCTGCTCCATTTCATGCAGTTTTGCGATGCGCTCCTTGTACTCAAAGATCTTGTCCTTCAGCTCCATGCGCTCCAGCTCATACTTCTGAGATAGCTGCATGAACATTTCGTCCGTCAGCTTACCGATAGCGTTGTCCTCGTAAATCTTTACGAACAGATCGGCTACCGTCTGACTTCTGACTTTCATCCTGTTCAGCTCACTTTCGAGATGCTTTTGCTCACTGATCATATCCGCATTAGTTTTCTCGGCGAGCAGCTCAGAGAACTCATCTTCGTGGTATTCCAGATACTTCGCCAACCGTCGCAATTCCTGCTTGACTACCTCCTCAATCGCATCCGCTCGGATATAGTGGCGTGATTGACAAGTTCCGCGGGTATCCTTTACATAGTTTGAACAGCTGAAATAATGGATATCCTTGTTACCGGAGTTGGTATGGTGCCACAGCTTACTACCGCAATCGGCACAGCAAAGCAAATCGGCAAAGATACTTTTCTCTCCGTTCTCAGGCTTGGGATGACGGCGCTTGTTCTTCTTA
>CAJOII010000012.1 GCA_905234535.1 uncultured Ruminococcus sp. | reverse complement strand
CGAGGGTGTTCAGTTTTCAGCGACGGCACTGTTCAGTTTGCGCCGACGCGACTGTTCAACTCGTGCGGCCGAGGTGTTCAATCTCGTCCGCTATATTCACCGTGAAAGATACTGAGATTCTTGATATCGTTATATCGGTTTTTATAAGCAACAGGACACTCACCTTTGTGAGTGTCCTGTTGTTTAACTTAATGATATTGCCGTTGAGCGGGTGACTTTTGCGTTCTGTGTCAAGGCAGTTTGTTCGAAGCGTTTCACAGAAACGGCAAATTGCCCGGAGAAAGATGCTTTTGACCGATTGATTACGGGAAGAAGCCGCCTTCATAAGGATCTGTATTAGGCGGATCCATTTGAGAAGTCGTTATCACATCTTCCTTGTCAAATTCAGTAATAATCAGATGGGCGCGTTCGTATTCTTTTTGATTCATCGTCGTATCCTCCCTGATTACGAATTTGTGAAATAGCTGTTCGCCTTCTGATTGTACCAGTAGGTCGCCATCGCTAAATTCTTATTGTTGGCGTCGGCTCTGCTGCTGTTCAGTACGCTCTTGGAATAATCCAGCACGGAGAAATTGTAGGTCTGTCCGTTAATGGTGAACGCCTGCAGCGTATCGAGATCCTTGGCTGCGATATTTGTCTGTTCGAAGATGACATAGGGCAGCTTTGTTTCATTCAGCGTGAAGGTAGTGCCGTTCTTCGCGCTGTCGTAGGCGCTTTGATCGGTAATGGTGAAATAATGTCTCAGCGTGGTCCTGGTGAGATAGACGATGGTTGAGCCGTAATACTTCAAGCCAAAGCTGTCGGTGTTCTCTCTCATATCGCTTGCTAAGCTGTCTGCGTTCGCTGTCTTGATCGCCGCTTCGACCGTGTCGGCTGTCACATTCTCCATGGAATATCCGGTGAGATCCTTGTTGGCGTAGACGCCGGTATTGATATTGAACACCGCCTGCGCCTTCGCCCCGTAGTCGAGCATCGCTGTCGCGAGATCGACGAGCTTCGTGCCGTATTTCTCGGGCGCGTTGACGATCGTCATACCGTAGTTATATACAGCGTAATCATCGTCATCTGTATAAACCGTGCCGCCGGAGGATGTATCTGTAACGACAGCGTCCGCGTGGACGATACAGGTCATCTCCGCTGCCGCGACATCGCATCGGATTTTGAACAGTCCGCTGCTGCTGTCGAAGCGCTCGGAGTAGTTATCCTTATTCAGTACGATATTATTCGCTGAAAGATTGGTATACGGAGCGGGGGTGGTATTCCATGAGAACGAGAACGCGATCGAATCGTTTCCGTCTCTGATATCGTCGGGGGTGATCCCCGCGGCGGTAACATCGATGAAGAAGTAGATGCCGATGTTGCCCTCGAGTACGAGCGAGTAGCCGGTAAAGAACTTTGTCAGCCGGTAGTTCGCGGTGTATACCGCATCCTCTGTTACCGCTGTGATCGCGGGAGTCCATCCGATGAAGACTTTGCCTGCCGCGCTGGGGGTTGTACCCTTATAGCTCGGTATATCGTCATAGTAGTAGCTCTCTGTATCGAGCACGGAGCCGTCGTCGTCCTTCCATGTCACGGTAAAGGTCTCGGGTGTGCCGAAGCTGATTTGATGCTCGGGAGGGGTCTCTGCGAATACGAAGGCGTTATGATCGTCCTCGCCGTGATAGTAGAGGATCTTCTCGCTGTTTTGGAATGTATAGGTTGCGGCAGTCGCTTTGTCATAATTGACGCCGTAGTCATCCGTGCCGATACCGACATAATGATCTTCGGCATCGAGATAGTCCAAAGAGCGCGAGATAAACTGTACCTCTTGTTCGGTCGTAGTGTTGCCGACCTTGACGCGGGTGTTGCCCTGATACTAATCGCCGGGATAAGAGACATTGGTGATTTTGGATGAGCCCTGCATATACTCTTCCTTCAGCGCGACAGAGCAGCCGTTGCTGATCGTCGTCTTTGTACCGGAGAAACGGTAGTTCGGGTGGAAGATGAAGGGATCGGAATGAGAGCCGGTACCCTCGACAAATACGGTGTTCACAAATTCTGCGTGCCAGGTATCGTCTGTAAAAGTCAGTCCGATATCAGCTACCGTCTTGCCGCCGAGGGTCAGGGTATCGCCGACTGTTTCGAACGCGCTCATCCCGTCGAACGGCAGAACCTCGCCGCCATACAGATAGTACATATGAGAAAGGTCGTAGTTCGTACCGTCGTCAGTCGGGAAAATGTTTTCGATATCCTCTATGGGAGCAGAGGGATCAAGGGCGGTCCTTGCGTACTGCGCCTTGTAGGTGATATCGAATTTGACGACCTGCAGATGCGGGAACCATCCGGAGAAGGTGTAGCTGTAGTTCGAGTCGGTCTCTCTCGTGGGAGTCTCGCCGTCATAGGAAGGTGTCGTGCCCTCAGGAACATTCTCGTCTGTTTCGAGGACCCTATCGTCCCAGTCGACCCATGTGACGGTGTAGATGCCGGGCTCAGGCGTTTCGCTGACAAAGTCGGGGTGACGGTTCACATTTGTCTCGGCGAAGGTATATTTATCCGCGGTCTCGTCATAGCCCTGATAGTAGAGCCTGTCGTTCCCGGACGCGAAGGTATATTTCGGTAAGCCGGTAATGTTTGCGCCGCTGTAGCCGTATCCGTATTCCGTACGGCTGATGCCGATGTAGTTATTGGCTGCGGTTCTTGCGTTTTCTGCGTCATCGCCGAACTGTACGGTCTTGCTGTCGGTTCTGATACACATATATCCGCGGAAGCTGTCGCCGGGCACAGAAGTGCTCAGTCCGCTCCAAGTCGCGCCGTTGACGGTGCTTGCGCTGCTGTTAAAATGAGAATAGTTAGCTGTGAAGCGATAGGGATCTTCATAGGTGCCCGAACCGCTCACATAAACGGTATCCGCAAAGGTATCGACGGATGTTTCGTTGATCTTGGCAACATTAAAGCCGGAGAGAGTGACATAGCCGCTGTCTTCTTCGAAGTATCCGTCATACCGGAATGAGGTGATACTGTCGTCGTCAGGATCGTAGTAGTACTTTCCTTCGACGCTGTAGACTTCCCAGTCGCCGACCGGTACGATACCGGTCTTGTCGACAACGATCGGGGCGGCGGTGAAGTACGCGGTGAAGGTTCTGTCGGTGATCGCCTGCGGGAGCTGTTCGCCGATCGCGTACTCGATGTCGTTCCAGATCCAGCCTGCGAAGGTATAGGTGTACTCGTCGTCAGCGGGCTTAGTCGGGGTCTCGCCGCTATAGACGGGATATTCTCTGTCCTTACAGGTGGTGGTTGTGATCAGGGAGCCGTCGTAGTTGTTCCAGGTGATCGTCCAGTAAGGAATCTCTTCACGGTCGTACTGTGCGGTGTAGGTAATGTCCTTTGTCGCCGCGGGGAAGGCGCCGGAGATGATGTCATCCTTGTCGATGAACCTCTCGCCGTCATGCCAGCCGATGAAGGTATAGCGGTAGGTCTCGTCGTCGAGTCTTATGGGGGTACCGCTGTAGTAGGGAATGCTGCCCTCTTTGAGAATTGCCGATCTGAGTTCGGCGTTGTTATAGTTCTTCCATGTGACGGTATACTCAGGGATCGGAACCGTATCAAACTGAGCGACAAAGATCCTGTCGTCGGTCAGTTGCGGCATATTAGTATCCTCATAGGTCACGCCGGTCATATAATCCCGCCATGAGTGGTTGAAGACATAGGTGTTGTCCTCGTCGGCGGGCTTTGTCGGCGTCGCGCCCTTGTAGCTCGGGACATCGTACGCGTTGTATGTCTCATCGGCGACAAGCTCGGTTTCGTCATAATTATACCAAGATACGACCGGATGGATCTTGACCTGATCAAAGCACGCGGTATAGATCTGATCTTCAAACGCTTCGGGGATCTCAGAGGGAAGGTACTCGTATCCGTACTTATCCCGCCACTTGCCGTTGAAGACATACTGATATGTTCCGTCGGGATCCTTGGTAGGTGTCGCGCCGTCATAGACCGGTCGGGTATTCTCAAGGCAGGTGTCCGAGCTGACAGTGAGCTCTTCACCGTTGCCGTCTTCCCACAAGATGGTGAAGTTAGAAAGATACTGCGCGGTGAACATCGTATCCTCGGTCAGCGCTGTGGGAGTGGGGCTCCAACCGTTGAACACGAAGGTGTGTCCCTCTGCATCAGCGGGTTTTGACGGATCCTCGTTGGGATAAACTGGGACTTCGTCGGCGGGATAATCCCCGTCTGCCAGCATTGTGCCGTCGTAGTTATACCAAACGACATAATAAGTATCGTGAGGGATCGGCGTCTCGGTATACTGAGCGATATAGATCGCGTCCCCCGTCAGCGGAGGAAGCTCACCGGTGTAGACTGTTTGGGTTGCGTCATCCTTCCAACCATAGAAGGTATAACTGTAATCATAGGTCGACGCCTTGGTCGGGGTCTCGTTCGGATAGACGGGGACAGCGCCGCTGTCGTGGTCGGTTGTCGCAAGCTCGGTGTTCTCATCGTCGTCAAGCCACATCACGGTATAGATCGGCACAGCGGTGTAACAGGCGATGTATGATTTGTTACCGGTGACCGCGGGGAGGCGGCCTTCTTCATAGATCAGGCTGAAATCGTCGAAGTCCTTCCACATATGGTTGAAGACATATCTTGTCTTGCCGTCCGCGGAGAGGAAGGATGCAGGAGCCGCGCCCTTATAGGACGGCTTCTGATCGAGACGGTAGGTCTCGGTATCAAGCTCGTTCAGATCGGCGTCATACCATGTGATCGTATACTCCGGCAGCAGCACGCGGCTGTAGGTCGCGGTATAGGTAATGTCTCCCGTCATAACGGGGAGCTCATCGTCGGGGGCGTAGGTATTCATTCCGTCCGTCCAGCCTGAGAAGGTGTAGCGGTAGTCGTCATCGGGTCTGGTCGGGGTAGAGCCCGCGATCGTGCCGTAGGAGGGACGCAGCCCCTCGTATACCTGATTGGTACGGATAACGGAGCCGTCCCAGTTTGCCCATGTGACGGTATACAGCTCGGTCACGCTGCCGAACTCGTTGTCAAGGATCAGATCCTCGGAGAAGTTGAACGCGTCATCAAACTCGCCGAGATAATAGATGGTGTCGCCCTGAATAAAGGGATAGGGAAAAGCGTCGGCGTTTTGATACCGGTTGCCGTAGTGGGTCTCGGAGATGCCCATAAAGCCGTTGGTGCCGTGGGCGCACTCGAGATCGGGCTGATCGATATACTGGAGAAAACGGATATAGGCGGTGCCGATCCTGATCTTCGACTTGCCTTTGAAGCCGTCGCCGGGATGGATGTCGGAGATATCGTTATTGATGCAGTCCGAAATCTTGGAGGCGTCCTTTTGATAGATAAAGTTTGGGTAGATGACGAAGGGATCCGCCTCGGTGCCCTCGCCGGTGACATAGACGGTATGGGCGAAGGTGCCTTCGGTCGGAGCGGTCACCTCAAATTCAATATCACCAAGGTATAAAACGCCGGAATCCGCTACATCTTCATCATCAAACGCAACATCGCCGGAGAAGGTCTGCGGCGTTGAGCTGCCATATGGCAGATACCACTTGCCGCCGAGGGGGTAGCTTGTGCCGTCGTTCGTTCTGATGATGCGTCCCGCGTGATACAGCGGGGTCGCGGAGTACAGCGCGGTGAAGGTCAGGTTGTCCCTGACAGCGGGCAGATCGGCGGGAAGATAGCGGTTCTCGCCGTCTGTCCAGCCGTAGAACTCGTAGGAATAGAGCCCGTCTGACGCTTTGAGAGGCTCAGAGCCGTCATAGCTTGCGGGGGTATTTCGTTCAACGCGGGTGTCGGTCTCAAGGGGCGTGCCGTCGAAGTTCTGCCATGTAACGGTGTAGCGGACGATCTCGACCGCGGTGTAGACGGCGGTGTAGGTCACATCCCCCGTAACAGCCGAAATCTCGGGAGACCATGTATTGAAGTAGTAGTTATAGTCCTCATCGGAATCTTTGGTCGGGGTCGCGCCGTCAAAGGTCGGAGTGGTTCCGTAGGGTACATCACTGTCGGTCTCGAGCACGCTGACGCCGTCCTCATCGACCCATGTGACGGTGTAGGTGTTGACGGTCGAGCTGTAGGTCGCGGTGTAGGTGATGTCCTCGCTGACGGGCGGCAGTGTCTCGCTCAGAGAGTAGGTGTTCGTGCCGTCTGTCCAGCCCGAGTGGGTGTAGGTATACTGCGCGTCAGCGGGCTTTGTCGGGGTTTCGCCGTCATAAGAGGGCGTCGCGCCGGAGGCGACCTCCTCGTCGGTCTCAAGGGGCGTGCCGTCGTAGTTCTGCCATGTGACGGTATACTTCAAACCCGGCAGCCAGCTGATACGGATCTCGTCGAGGTATAATGTGGTGCTCGAAGCCGGTTTCAGACCGATATAAGCGTAGTTGCCGATAGCGCTGATATCCAGCGATCCGACAGCGGTACTGCCGTCATAGGTTATCGAACCGATCGGCAGAGCGCTGTACAAATCGTCAACGCCGGTATAAGCGGTATTTGTCGCGTAAATGTTGAGTGTTTTAGAGGGTGGTGTAGCAGTGTTCCATATGACAGAAACTCTTGCGACTCTTCCGGCGCTCCCGGTCGAGATAATACCGGAATTCGGATTGCTGTTATTATTGCCGCGACCGTGGCGCAGCTGGATCGCGCCGCTACTATTTTTCGCGGTATTTCCGGCATAAATCGCGCCGGTAACTTTTGAAACATCAGAGAAGCTTTTGTATGAGTTGCTTGTCGCTGCAAAGTCAGATGCCGTCAGCACATCGGTGTTCTTAGGCACCCCATCATAGACCGCGGTATAGGTGACATCGCCCGAGACAGCGGGGAGCGCGTCGGCAGAGTAATCGGAGGTGCCGTCGTTCCATCCTGCGAAGGTATAGGTATACTCAGCAGTGTCCGCCTTCTCGGGGTATTCGCCGTCGAAGGACGGAGTTGTACCGTAGGGTACATCGCTGTCTGTCTCAAGCGTTGTGCCGTTTTCGTCCTTCCAAGTGACGGTATAGGTGTTGACGGTCGAGTCGTAATGCGCCGTGTAGGTCGTGTTGCCCGATACAGCGGGGAACGGACCGTCCAAGGGATAGGTATCGGCGCCGTTTGACCAGCAGTCAAAAGCATAGGTGTACTGAGCGGTGGCTGCCTTTGAGGGCGTGGAGCCGCCGTAAGATATGGACGCGCCCGAGGAGAGACCGCTCTGCTGATTGAGCACAGTCGTGCCGTCATCATCGACCCATGTGACCGTGTAGGTCGGGGGATCGGTAGGTTCTGTGGGATCCGACGATGTGCCGTCATCCCACTCGATCTCAATTGTATCGATATACATCGCGCTGCTGTTCGAGCGCATACCGATATAGGCGTAGTCACCCGATACCGTCAGTTCGGTGCTCGTACCATATACGATCGTGCCGAGCGGATCGCCTTGCGCAGAGCTTGAATACAGATCGGTCGCGGCGGAATAAGCGGTGTTCTTACCGAAAATATTCAGTGTTCTGCCGGGTGCGGTATTACTGTTCCAAGTAACAGTAATCTTTTTCACCTTTCCGCCGGAGGTCGTGGTAACAATACCGGAGTTATTGTAATTTGAACGCAGCTGGATGGCGCTGTTGTTATTGGTGCTGTATTTCATTGCATTACCGGCATAAACAGCATCGGAGATAAACTGTTTGTCGCTCCAATTGACATAGCTGCCGCCTAAACCAAGACCGCTCGCTGTCAGCGTATCAGTTTTTGTCGCAGCGGTGGCGGTTGATACGGGTACAGCTGTGAACACACTGACAACAATCATCAGCGCAAGCAGCAGGCTGATCGGTTTTTTCAGAGAATTTTTCATGTGTTTCCCCCATTCTCTTCCTTTGAAATGCATATTGCCTTCATAAAACTGTATATTATTCCAATTTAAACTAATACAGTTTACATTATATTAGTTTCCATAGGAAAAATCAATATTTTTCTTTATAATAATTAATAATACATATATGTGAAATACAAAGGTGATTCATGCCTTTTAGAATTTGAACAACTATGCAATTATCGGTTGTATTTTATAAGGAATATGCTACAATAAGAGATACAGAGCCATGCCTGACGGCAGACAGGCTAAAGGGAAGTGCTGATATGAACTTAAAAAAAGGCGCATCACCGCTCAACCGAACGGATCAGTCGGGATGGGAGAACACCTTTGATCCCTCAAAAAATCTATCCCCGCGCCAAAGAGACGCCGCGAGGGATCTGATCTATCTTGTCAGCTGCGCGGTCAACAAGACGAAACCCGACGCCGCCGCATGCCTTGCGATGGATCTATCGGAAGTTTATCGACTGGCTAAGGCGCATTCTCTGACAGCTGCCGCGTCTTTTGCCCTCGAACAGGTTACAGAGCTGCCCCACTCCTTTGATCAGGCAAAGAAGAAAGCAATCCGAAAACTCGCGCTTTTTGATATTGAACGCGCGGTCATCCTGCAAAATTTTGACACAAGCGGGATTTGGTATCTGCCGCTGAAGGGGATCCTGCTCAGAAATGATTATCCCAAGGCCGCTATGCGCGAGATGTCCGACAACGATATCCTTGTCGATCCCGAGCGGATGAAGCAGGTCAGGGATATCATGGAGACGCTCGGGTATACCTGTGAGGACTACGGACACTTCAACCATGATGTCTATTCAAAGCCGCCGACCTTGGAGTTTGAGATCCATCATGCGCTGTTTGACAAGGACGACACCCTGCCTTTCAGCGCGTATTATGAGAATATCGCGGACAGACTGGTGTTTGACGGATATCAGGGAAAAATGACCGACGAGGACTTCTATCTCTATATGCTCTGTCATACCTACCGCCACTATATTTACGCGGGATGCGGACTGCGTTCACTGCTGGATATCTATGTCTTTCTCTGCGCGCATGAGGGGCTTGACCGTGACTATCTGAGGGCAGAGCTCGAAAAAGTACATCTGACATCATTCGAAGAAGAGATGCAGACGCTCTCAAAGAAGGTGTTCTCGGGAGCGCTGCTTTCAGAAAGAGAGCAGAGGGAGCTCGATCGCTTTATCTTCTCGGGCAGCTACGGAAATCATCAGAGCGCGGAGTATAACAAACTGGCGCGCAAGCTCGGCTATAACGACAGCAGGCAGGCGAAGCGAGACTATCTGAGAAAGCGTGTGTTCCTCAGTGGGGATCGGCTCCGGAAACGATATCCGATCGTCTCGAAGCACAAAGCGCTCTATCCCTTTGTGATGATCTACCGACCGATAAGAGGGATGCTCCGTCATCCGAAGAAGATCATCAGAGAATACAGAAATGTCATCCGGTTCAAGCAGTAAAGAAATGACAGTCAGACCTGATCTATATCTCCGCATACAAGAATCTGTAAAACATTATCGAAGACAAAGAAGGCTCCCGTCGCAGAAGCGGCGGGAGCCTGTGCTATCAGATGAATTTTTGAAAAGCGACGGGCAGGGGATAGGCGTCTTTGAGTTCCTCTTCGGTTACCCATAAGAACCGTTCGGGTGCGGTTTCGGTTGTGACGGTGTAAGCCCTCATATGCCACTCGATATGGGTGAAGATGTGCTTTTTGTCCTTCAGATAATGAACCTCTGCGGGGCGGAGCTTCCAATCGGTGAGGATCGATTTTAATTCTTTTTCGGAATAATATCCGTCGATATTCGGCAGCTGATACATCTTCGAGAGCAGTCCCTCGTCGGGGCGCTTCTCGATCGCGATTCTGCTGTCCGAGGATCGGATCAGAAAGACGGTCTTCTCGACCTGCTTTCTCTTCGCTGTCTTGATCCTCACGGGGAGCCGGTCGGTCAGATGATGCCGGTACGCTTCGCAGAAGTCCTTCAGAGGACAGCTCTCACACAGGGGCGCGGTGTTCGGCAGACAGACGGTCTCGCCGAGCTCCATCAAGGCTTCGTTGAAGACGCCCGCGTCCTCCGGCAGGATCCGACAGATCCGCTCGCTGATCAGTCGCTTCGTCTCGGGGAGGAGGATGTTCTCGCCGCTTTGTATCAGGCGGGAGACGACGCGCATCACATTCCCATCCACAGCGGTCACCCGCTCGTGAAAACAGATCGACGCGATCGCGCCCGCGGTATAGTCGCCGATGCCGGGGAGGCTCCTGATCTCTTTGAATGTATTCGGAAAGACGCCGCCGAAGTCGGATGTAATCATCAAAGCGGCCTTCTTCAAATTTCTCGCGCGGCTGTAGTAGCCTAAGCCCTCCCAGAGCTTTAAAAGCGTGTCGTCATCGACCTCGCTCAAGCTCCGGATATCGGGGAGCGCGGTGATGAACCGGATGTAGTATTTTTTGACCGCTTCGATGCGGGTCTGCTGTAGCATGATCTCAGAGATCCATACATGGTACGGGTCTCTGTCCGCTCTCCACGGCAGCTCGCGCCTGTTTTTTCGAAACCACTCTGTCAGCGGCTGTATGATATTTTCACTCAGTTGTTTCATAGAGAAGGTCTCCTCTTAAAGTTAGCTGTTATTGTACCACAGAAATCGTGTTTTGACAAATGCCGATTATGGTTGACACTACCCGCCCGATACAGTATAATAACGGTATAACCACAAAATATAGTATAATACAGACAGGATGTGTTGATATGAGCTATGCTGATGAGATCTTCAAGGCGAATTGCAGGGATATTTTAGAGAACGGTTTCTCTGACGAACAGTTTCAGGTCAGACCGCACTGGGAGGACGGCGCCCCCGCGCACACGATCAAGCAGTTCGGTGTGGTCAACCGCTATGACCTGCAAAAAGAATTTCCGATCATGACACTGAGAAAGGTGTATTTCAAGAGCTGCATCGACGAGCTTCTCTGGATCTGGCAGAAGAAGTCGAACGATGTCCACAAGCTCAAATCTCACATCTGGGACGCTTGGGCGGACGAGAACGGCACGATCGGCAAGGCGTACGGCTATCAGCTCTCTGTCAAGCACAAATATAAAGAGGGCGAGTTCGATCAGGTGGACAGGGTGCTCTATGACCTCAAGAACCACCCCGAGTCAAGACGCATCCTGACCAATATCTACAACCATCACGATCTGTCCGAGATGGGGCTCTACCCCTGCGCCTACAGCGTGACGCTAAATGTCTCGGGCAACCGGCTGAATATGATCCTCAACCAGCGCTCTCAGGATATGCTGGTCGCGAACAACTGGAATGTCTGCCAGTACGCGATTCTGCTCCATATGTTCGCGCAGGTCTCGGGCTTTGAGGCGGGGACACTGCTGCATGTGATTGCGGACGCGCATATCTATGACCGCCATATCGACGCGGTTAAGGGACTCTTAGAGCTCGAGCCGTATCCCGCGGCGAAGCTCAGGATCAACCCCGATGTCAAGGACTTCTACGACTTTACGGTAGACGACTTTGTGCTCGAGGATTATCAGTATCACGAGTTCAAAGAGAAGATCCCGGTCGCGATCTGAGAGGACAGGATATGAAGCTGATCGTAGCGGTAGACGAGCGGTGGGGGATCGGCAAGAACCGTGACCTGCTGATCTCGATACCGGATGATATGATGTACTATCGGCAGACGACCCGCGGCAAGGTGGTTGTCATGGGCTATACCACCCTGCTCTCTCTGCCGAACAGCAAGCCTCAGCCCGGCAGGCTTAATCTTGTGCTCGCGGATATCGAGGGGCTGAAGGTCCCCGGCGCGGTCGTCTGCGGCAGTATGGAACAGCTTATCAGACTGATCGGGTGTTTTGACGAGGACGATGTCTTCGACATCGGCGGCGGCTCGATGTACCGCCAGCTCTTGCCTTACTGCAAAGGCGCTCATATCACGAAGATGGCGTTCGACGGAGAGGCGGATACCTTCATCCCGAACCTCGATGATCTCCCCGAGTGGAGCGTCAAAAGCACGACGGAGGAAAAAGAATTTGATGGCATCCGATATGCATTTGTTGAATATCAGAACGCGTCTCCGGCAGAGATCGAGATGAGAGATCGCTTGAGCTCAGATATGTCCCGTTATTTTAAGAAGAAGGAGCCTCTGCGCTTCTCGCTGATCGACAGCGATGACTCTGTATACCGCGATGAGCTTCTGAAGATCATGCGCGCGTATTATCATCCGCTCTCCGACGGCTTCGGCGCTGAGGATGTCGAGCGGTTCTTCCGAAAAGCGGGAGAGAGCTCCTTTGAAGACTACTTAAGAGAGCAGAGACTTATCGCTTGGACAGAGGATCTTGACAATCTGTACGAAAAGTACCGTTTTACAGGCCGATCCGCGTCAGTTACAGTGATGAAAGAATCTCTCTCGGAATTTGAAGAAGATCTCGGTACGCTGACCTTCGATCAGATCACGGCGAAATACTTATAAACTTCATATAATAGCAAGAGACCCCTGCCAAACGGCAGGGGTCAAGTTTTATCTGTTATGCTTATTCGTCGTACAGCTCCCGGTAGATCGAGATCTTGATTTTGTCTCCCGCCTTGTGATCCGAGAGGATATCGAAGATATCCTGGAACGAGGAGATCGTGATGCCGTCGATCGCGGTGATGATATCGCCTTCTTCAATACCGGCGTCCTTTAAGGGACTGTCGGAGGAGATCGTCTCGATGACGATGCCCGAGGGGACGCCATAGTATAATGCGTCATCCGAGGTGATCTCATATCCCGAGAGACCGAGCCGGACGCGGTTCTGCACATAGCCGTAGCGCATCAGGTCGGAGGCGATCTCCTGAACGGTTCTCGAGGGGATGGAGAAGCTCATCGACTCATAGAGGTTCGAGACGATCTTCGCGGAGGTGATGCCGATCACCTGACCGTAGACATTACAGAGCGGACCGCCGGAGTTGCCGGGGTTGATGGCGGCGTCGGACTGGATATATTTGACATTCTTCGAGATGGAGAGCTCTCTGTCGACCGCGGAGATGATGCCTTTCGTGAGCGAGTTCTCCATACCGCCGGCGTTGCCGATCGCGATGACATCCTGACCGATCTCGATCAGATCCGAGTCGCCGAAGCTGACCGGCGTGAGCCCTTTCGCGTCGATCTTAAGCACGGCGATGTCGGTCCATGTGTCAAAGCCGACGATCTTCGCCTGATATTCTTTTTTGTCACTGAGGCGGATGTTGATGAGGTACTGTCTCGAGTTTCCGATGACATGGGCGTTCGTGATGAGATAGCCGTCGGAGGATATGATGATGCCTGTGCCCTGACCGATGATGTCGGAGCTGTCATCGGTGATCTTGTCCTGATAGACGAAGACCGAGACCACGCTCTTCGATACCTTATCAAACGCTGACTGGGTGGTGTAGCTTGCGTTTTCTTTATCCTTCGGAAGAGGCAGAAGCTCGATCTCCTCGGCGTTTTTGTCGGGGATACCGACGGATTCCTGATTATCGGATTCTCTCTGCTGGGTCTCGCCGTTGTCTTCGATCAGCTCAATCTCAGCGTCAAACTCGGTAGCGGCGATCTGATCGTTATCATATCCGCCGAAGGGGTTATATCCATTGTTATCCTGATCGTCGCCGTTCTCGATGTTGAAGAGGTCTTCGGTGACATCGGCGGGCTTCTTCTGGGTCGCGTTATACGCGACATAGACGCCGAAGACGACGATCATCGCGACCAAAAGCCCGATCAGCACGGCGATGAACACCTTGGTGCCGGTAGAGGTCTTGGGCTTTTCGGGATGCGGATAGGGCGTCTGCTGCGGATAACCCTGCGGTTGCTGGGGATACTGCTGCTGCAAGTAAGGGTTATAGTTCATATTGACATTCTGTGCCGAGGGACGGGGCTGCTGTACCATAGGCGCCCGGTAGGCGTAGGGCGGATTCTGCTGAGGGTAGCCCTGCTGAGGCATATTCTGCTGTACATAGCGCTGCCGGGGATAAGGCTGCTGCGGGATGTTCTGCTGAGCGGCGTATTGGTTTGTCGGGTTCTGACGGTAGGCAAACCGGTTTTGAACAGGCGCATAGCCGTAGGGCTGCTGTACGGGCTGTGCGGACGACATGGGCTGCTGCGCCGGCTGTCCGATCGGCTGTCCTTCAGGCTGACGGGGGACAAAGGGCGTATTCTGCTCGCCTACGGGATGCGGCGCGTACTGAGAGGGCGTGTAGTAAGGGATCGCGTCATCCTCTGTCTGTCCCGCGCTTTTCTCCTCAGCGATTTCTAAGGCGGGTTCTTCGGGAGAGAAGGCGTCTCTCTGCTGATTCTCCGTGTTGGAGACGGTATCGTCTACGCTGGAATACTCCGACTCAGGGTTGTGCTCAAAGATATTGTCGGTGTTCTGAAGTTCATCCATAGTTATTCCTCCGTTTCACTCGAAAGAGTGGTTTCTATATATTGTTTGTTCTTTTGCTGAGAACTTGTCTTCGTGTTCTGAGAAGTTTTCTTCGGCAGGCGGAAGGTGAATCTGCAGTATTCGTTCACGACCGACTCCACATAGATGTCGCCGCCGTGCAGCCGCATGATCGACTTCGCGATGAACAGACCCAGCCCCATGCCCTTTTTGTCGATGGAGCGGGACTTGTCGGTCTTGTAGAAGCGGTCGAAGATGTAGCGGATGTCTTCGGGCGGGATCCCCGCGCCGGAGTTCGTGATAGAGATCGAGAGATCATAGCGGGTCTCGTCTAAGGAGAACGCGATATAGCCGCCCTCGTTCGTGAACTTCACGGCGTTTTCGATCAGGTTGTAGATGACCTGATACATCAGATCGGGATCGGCATAGACCATCAGGCTCTTGAAGTCCTCAAGCCCTTTGATCTCGTAGCGCTTCTCTTCGATCTTCTGCTCAAAGCTCGAGAGGATCGTGACGATCATCGAGAACATCTCGAAGTTCTGTCTGGAGAGCTTGAGCTCTCCGTTGTCGATCCTTGAGAGCGAGAGCATCGAGGTGACGAGCCGCGAGAGGCGCTTGATCTCGTTCGAGACGATCTTCATATAGTGCGGCTGGCGCTCGGGGGGGATGGTGCCGTCGAGCATACCGTCGATGAAGCCCGCGATGGTGGTCATCGGGGTCTTGAGCTCATGAGAGACATTTGCGATGAAGCTGCGGCGCATGCTCTCGCTCGCGGACAGCGAGTCAGCCATATAGTTGAACGCGGTCGCAAGCTCGCCGAGCTCGTCGTCAGAGCGCACCGGAACGCGGGTGGAGAAGTCTCCGACTGCGAACTTCTTCGCGGCGCTTGACATCTGTCGGAGCGGACGCACCATGCCGTAGGACATCCACAGGACGAAGATGATGACGATCAGAAGCGTAAACAGCGTCGCGGTCAGGAAGATGCGCATAAAGGTCATCGGAAACTGCGATACGAACGCGGACTTGGTCGAAACATAGCAGAACGCGACCAGCACGCTCTCACCCTGGTCGTTGATGATGATCGGCACGCCCGCGGTATAGTAGGGCTCCTCATAGAAGTTCTGCAGCGTGCCGTGCTCGAAGAACTCGCCGCCTGTCGTGGAGGCGAGGACATAAGAGGGGATCAGCGCGCTCTGATGGACGCACACATCTCCTTCCGAACAGTACTTGCAGTCTCCCTTGGTATCGACGACGAAGATATCGGCGTCGATGCTCTGTGAGATCGTGGAGATGGTGACCGTGAACAGGTCGAGGTCGTTGATGATCAGCGTCCTTGTGACCGAGGAGTAGTCGCTTGACGCCTCGATGACATCGGCGACCTTGTTCGCGTTGTCGATCAGGTTCTGCTTCTTCTCCGATTCCCAGTAGCTGGTGACAAAGTAGTACATCGTGATACCCAGCGCGATGAAGCTGACGAACAGGATCATCAGACCGAACGCGAGGTATCTCAGGAACAGCGAGTGTTTGATCCTGAAATTGGGTGATTTAACCTTTGACTTCAAATTTATAGCCTACTCCCCAAACGGTGCGCAGCTCCCATTTGTCCGACACACCGTCGATTTTTTCTCTGATTCGTTTGACATGAACATCTACGGTGCGGCTGTCGCCGTAATACTCAAAGCCCCATACCTGATCGAGAAGCTGATCTCTGGTGAATACCTTATTGGGGTTTGAGGCGAGGTGATAGAGCAACTCGAGCTCCTTGGGCGGGGTGTCGATCGCCTTGCCGTCGACGATCAGCTCGTAGTTGGTCAGGTTGATGACGAGCTTGTCCCAGCGGACCTCCTTGACGGTGTCTTCTTCGTTCGATCCGGTTCTTCTTAAGACCGCGCGGATCCTCGCGATGACCTCTTTGGCTTCGAACGGCTTGACGACATAGTCGTCCGCGCCGAGCTCGAGACCTAAGATCTTATCGAACACCTCACCCTTGGCGGTCAGCATGATGATGGGGCAGTCAGAGGTCTTGCGGATCTCTCTGCACACCTGCCAGCCGTCGAGCTTCGGCAGCATAATGTCCAAAAGCACCAAGGAGGGCTGTTCCTTCAAAAACAGCGATACCGCCTCTTCTCCGTCGGCGGCGATCACGGTGGAGTAGCCTTCCTTCTCGATATACAGGCGAAGAAGCTCGCAGATATTCTGGTCGTCGTCAACGATAAGTATTTTCTGATGATTCATAGCAGACCTCCGAAAAGAGTTGGATTTGCGGGTTTTCTATTACATTATAATACAATTTGTCTGGTTTTGATGAATAAATTGTAAAGGCTGCGGGAAGCAGCCTTTATTTGTGATCATATATAGGTTATTGATACATCTCGCGATAGGTCTCTAAAAACATATCGATGACATACTGCGCCTCTTCGTCCGTGATCACCGAGTTGAGCGGAAGGGTGAGCTGGTTCTTGTGCATATTATAGGCGTAGGGGTAGTCGGTGATATCGAAGCCTCTGTTCTTGTATGCGGTCATCATGGGAAGCGGCTTGAAGTGGACATTACAGTTGACGCCTTTCTGTTTCATCCGATTGTAGAACTCGTTGCGGAAATTCGCGTCTTTGCCTAAGAAGCGGACGAAGTAGAGGTGTCCCGATGAGCGGTGAAATTCGCTGTGATGGTCGAGCACCTGGATATCAAGGTCTTCAAACGCTTTGTTGTAGCGGTCGATCAGCTCATGTCTGCGGTCGAGGATAGACGGGTAGCGCCTCAGCTGCGCGAGGCCCATCGCCGCGAGGATGTCGGGCATATTGCACTTGTACTGGGTATCGACGACATCGTATTCCCACGAGTTGCCCTTGTCCTTCGCGAGCGCGTCCTTGGTCTGGCCGTGCAGGGTCATCAGCATATATTTCTTGTACAGCTCGTTGGAGTCGACGCCGGGGATCTCTCTCCATGTTGCGGCGCCGCCCTCGGCGGTGGTCATATTCTTGACCGCGTGGAACGAGAAGTTCGTAAAGTCCGCGATCTCACCGCACATCATACCGTTGCGCCTCGCGCCGAAGGCGTGGGCGCCGTCGCTCATCACGATGATGCGCGACAAGGCGAGCTGGACGGGATTCTCGGACGGAGTGAAGAGAGAGCGCTTGCTCTCGACGATCTCAAAGATGCGGTCATAGTCGCAGACGACGCCCGCGAGATCTACCGGAATGATCACCTTGGTCTTCGGGGTGATCGCTGCCTCCATCTTGTCGTAGTCCATCTCGAAAGAATTCTCTTTGCAGTCGATCATGACGGGAGTCGCTCCGACATGATAGATCACGGACGCCGACGCGGTGTAGGTGTAGGCGGGAACGATCACCTCGTCTCCCGGACCGACGCCCAAGATTCTGAGCGTCATCTCGGCGCAGGCTGTCTGAGATGAGAGACAGACCGCTTTCTTCGTATGGCAGTATTCGGCGATCAGCCGCTCAAATTCTTTTGTCTTCGGTCCTGTTGTGATCCAGCCCGAGCGAAGGGTATCGACTACCTCGTTGATCTCTTCATCTGATATATCGGGCGGAGAGAACGGAATATTCATCATAACTGATTCAATCTCCTGTGATTGCCTTGAGAAGTCGGCAGCAAGAATGGAAATCATTACAAACTACCACCCTGTAGTATACAACTTTTCGACAGGAATGTAAAGCACTTTTTCAGACAGATGAACGAAAAAGGGAAGAAAGAGAAAATACGCGCCGTCAAACGGCCTTTGGGACCTTTTTCAGGACTTTTTCGGATGCTGAGCGAGGTACTTTCGCTTGGTTGCCTCGCCGCCGCGGATGTGACGTTCCTCCTTATTGATGTCGAGCACCTCTCTGACGCCTATGTAGAGAGCCGGATTGAGCTTTGAGAGGCGTTCGGTGACATCCTTATGAACGGTGGACTTGCTGATGCCGAAGTGTTTGGCGCAGCTGCGGACGGTCGCTCTTTCGTTTCGGATATATTCTCCGAAGATCTCCGCTCTGCGTTCAGTGTTGGTTTTCATAGATACCTCCGCGTAAACGATTTTTGGTATATACTATGAAAACGGAGGAAAATATATGATGGCAGCATCAAAAGTGCAAAAAAAATTGACAAATTCATCGGAAAGTAATATAATCAAAATGGATATATTCGCATTATTGTCACGAAAATTTATATAGATCATCAGAAAGGGCTCATTATGAGGAAGTTGACCGGCCGCAAGATTTTGCTGATGGTGATAGATGTGCTGATCGTCGCGCTGACATCACTGCTGTCAAACGCGCTTTTGACGCTGTATGAAGTTTTGTTTCATGTAAAGGAGCACGGCATCAGCGTCAACTCCGCCAGAATATGGTGGATCATCCTGTTCAATACCGTGTTCTGTTTCTTTATGCTGTTCTTGTTCGGCGCGTACTTCACCGTATGGAAGAGGCTGAGGAAGAGAGAGTTCTTCTTCTGCGGGCTGGCGACATTCTTGGGGCTTGCGATCGCGACAGCGTTTGCTTTCTTCTCGGGACATCAGCCGACGATCCCTTATATCGCGTTGAATACCGTTTTGACGGTTGTCAATATTCTTATATTCCGGTTCGTGTTCAAAAAGACCGTGATCGAGTTCGTCGATTACGGCTCTCCGGGCTATGTCCGCACGCTGATCGTCGGCGCGGGCAACGCCGCCAGAATGATCCTGACCGATATCAAAAATTCCAAGAGCGATCCCAACAATCCTTCCTCAAAGCTGCTGCCTGTCTGTCTTGTCGATGACGATATCTCGAAGTTCGGCACGAGAATGATGGGTGTGGATGTTGTCGGCACTACCAGAGATATCCCGAAGATCTGCAAGGACTACCGTATTCAGCAGATCATCTTTGCGATTCCCTCCTGTGACGAGAAGGACCGCAAGCGCATCATGGAATACTGCTCTCAGTCGGGCTGCAAGATCAAGACCCTGCCGTATATCACCCAGATCCTCTTCGATCCCGACAGCGGGAACGGCGGCGGACTATTAAGTCAGGTTAAGGATATCAAGATCGAGGATCTCCTCGGCAGAGACCCCATCACCTTCAACAAGACCAAGATCCGCAAGTTTATTGAGGGCAAGGTCTGTATGGTTACGGGCGGCGGCGGATCCATCGGCTCCGAGCTTGTCCGCCAGATCGCGAAGTACAGCCCGAAGAAGATTATCATCGTCGATATTTATGAGAACAACGCGTATGACATTCAGCAGGAGCTGTATCTCGAATATGAGAACGCGCTCGATCTCGTTACCCTGATCGCCTCCGTCAGAGACTACCCCAAGATGGAGACCATCTTTCAGGAATATAAGCCCAATGTCGTCTTCCACGCGGCAGCCCACAAGCATGTGCCGCTGATGGAGACTTCTCCCGCCGAAGCGGTCAAGAACAACATCTTCGGCACATGGAATATGGTCAACCTCGCGGAGATGTACGGCTGCGAGAAGTTCGTGATGATCTCTACCGACAAGGCGGTCAACCCCACCAATGTCATGGGCGCGACCAAGCGTTGCTGCGAGATGATTGTGCAGTATATGTCCCAGAAGGGCTCGAAGACCGAGTTCGTCACCACCCGTTTCGGCAATGTCTTAGGCTCCAACGGCTCCGTGATCCCGCTGTTCAGGCGCCAGATCGAGTCGGGCAAGCCCGTCACGGTCACTCACCCCGATATCATCCGCTACTTCATGACGATCCCCGAGGCGGTCGCTCTGGTGCTCGAAGCCGGCGCGATCGCGAAGGGCGGCGAGATCTTCGTCCTCGATATGGGCGATCCTGTCAAGATCACCACTCTGGCGGAGAACCTGATCAGAATGTACGGCAAAGAACCCTATCGCGATGTTGAGATCAAGTTCACGGGGCTTCGTCCGGGCGAGAAGCTCTTTGAGGAGCTCCTGATGGACGAAGAAGGACTCAAGTCCACCGCGAACAAGAAGATCTTCATCGGCAACCAGATCGACATCGATCCGTCCGATCTGCTGCCGAAGCTCGAGAAGCTGCAGCAGATCGCCGATTCAAACGACAACGACAAGACCGTGGAGATGCTCTCCATGATCGTCGATACCTTCCATCACAGCGTCAATCAGTAACAGACGGGATCTTTTATAACCGTTTTCGGAGGTTAAGCTATGAAAGTATTATTGACAGGCGGCGCGGGATACATCGGCTCTCATACCTGTGTGGAGCTGATCGAAGCGGGATTTGAGACTGTTATCGCCGATAACTTTGACAACAGTTCGCCGAAGGTCGTCGACCGCATCGAGCGGATCACCGGCACGCGTCCCAAGCTCTATACGCTGGATGTCGCGGACAAGGCGGCGGTGGATGAGATGTTTGAGAACGAACACTTTGACGCGGTGGTGCATTTTGCCGGCCTCAAGGCGGTTGGCGAGAGCGTTCAGATCCCGGTCAGATACTACCGCAACAATATCGACACCACCCTCACCCTGCTTGAGACGATGAAGAAATATCATGTCAACCTCTTCGTGTTCAGCTCATCGGCGACTGTCTACGGCGTGCCCGAGACGGTTCCGCTGACAGAGGGGATGCCCACCTGGTGCACGAACCCCTACGGCTGGACAAAATATATGAACGAGCAGATTCTCACGGACGCTGCGCGCGCGGACGAGGAGCTCTCGGTGGTGCTGCTTCGCTACTTCAACCCCATCGGTGCCCACAAGTCCGGACTCATCGGAGAGAATCCCAACGGGATCCCCAATAACCTCATGCCCTATATTACACAGGTAGCGGTCGGAAAGCTCCCCCGACTCGGCGTGTTCGGAAATGACTATCCCACCCCCGACGGCACCGGCGTGAGAGATTATATCCATGTGGTCGATCTCGCGAAGGGTCACCTCAAGGCGCTCGAATACGCCGCTTCGCATAAGGGCGCGGAGATCTTCAACCTCGGCACCAGTCAGGGGTATTCGGTCCTCGATATCGTCAACACTTTTTCGCGCGTTAACGGGATCGAGATCCCTTATGACATCAAGGACAGGCGCCCCGGAGACATCGCCGAGTGCTACGCCGATCCCAAGAAGGCGAACGAGATCTTAAACTGGCACGCTGATCTCGGACTTGAGGATATGTGCAGAGACTCCTGGAACTGGCAGAAAAATAATCCGCAGGGATACTGAACTATAATGAAAAATGAAAGATGAATAATGAATAATTGCGGGCAGACGCTGTCCGCACCTGATTCCTATGAAAACGAAACCTTCCGTATGAGACGGAAGGTTTTCTGTATACGAAATACAATTGTTCGAGCAGCGCGAGTAACCATCACTCTTCATTCTTCATTTAAAAAGAGCCCTCAGGGGCTCTTTTTACTGCGTATAGATCTTGAATGAGGTGAAGGAGATGACGATGACGCGCTCGTTCGCTTCGAGCGAGAGCTCGTCGTCGGAGATCTCGGGGAAGAGGAAGTCGAGCGTCAGGGTATTGTCCGCGCCGATGATCGAGGTAGGAACAAGGAAGTTGAGTCCCGTGTTCCTGACAGAGGGGTCGAGCCTGCGGTCGTAGACCTGTCTGCCGTTCGCCTTGATGACGCACTCGGTGTTGTTCGAGACGGACATGACATCGAAGTACACATGCAGATCCTCCGCCTTCTCGGGGATGCTTTCGATCGGGATCACCATCTGACCGTGAGGTCCTCTGAGCATCGTGCGGTAGCCGTTGGTATGACCGAAGCCCTCGGTGCAGTAGATCGCCGCGGTCTCGTCGGTCGTGAACTTCAGCTCTTCGCCGAGGCGATAGTTGTCGACGACGCCGCCGTTGATGTAGTAGTTGCTCAGAAGCGTCATCTCCTGATATTCCGCGGCAGAAGAGGAACACTTGTACTGTTCTACGCGGGAGTCGGCGTTGGAGCCGGCGTTTAAGTAGAAATAGCGCACTCTCTGCGCGTAGAGCTGCTCTGCCTCGGAGAAGGTCTTGCCCGAGCCGTAGAGATAGTATCTGTCGGTGATGCCGGAAGCGAGGGTAGAGGGCAGATCGAACAGGGTGATCGGCGCGTCGGACTCGGTGTATGTACCCTTCGCGTTTTTCGCCTTATACAGGAGCATCGGGTGCTGGCCTAAGTTCCGGTTGCCGTTATCGCCGACGATGACGATCTCGGTGCTGTCGTATTTTGCGTCCTTCTTGAGATCGTCGATGATCGAGAAGATCGAGGACAGCGAGCCTTCGACGACATCGTTGAGCGAGGTGGTCTTAGAGGAGCGGTCGCCGCTTTTGTTGAGTCTGTAGGGGGTCTGCGCACCCTGCAGATAGTAGACTCTCACGGCGTTCTCATAGTCGTCTGTATAGGTATAGCCGTTCTGCTTGCGATAGTCGGAGAAGAACTTGCCGTCGTTCGGGTTATAGGTGGTGTTGCCGGCATAGGGCTGCAGCTCTGAGGAGCTCATCCAGAAGAAGCGCTTGAGATAGTGGGGCATACAGCTGTACATGGTGTACTTGTACATGGTGGTGGTGATGTTTGAGTACGCGTCCATGCTCTGTACGGTGTTGACGACATTCTTCACCTTGCCGGAGGCGTCGTTCGAGAAGTAGAGCTCGTCGGCATAGATCCTCGCATCGACGCGGTCGTTGTTATACAGAGAGAATAGGTTGTTCTCCTCCCACATCCTGTCGATGTAGTTCGTGTACTTGATATCCTTTTTGTAGACATCTCCGGTGAGCATCGAGGGGAACGAGATGATCGAGCCCGCGCCGGTAGAGAGGGTGTTGTTATAGTCGACAAAGCCGTCTAACTTCTCGAGGTCCGATTTGTGGCTCTTTTTGTACTTATTCCAGTAGTCGTAGTCCATCGAGCCCAGGACGAACACCAGTGTGTTCTCGTCCTCTGAGAGCTCATAGATGCCCTCCTTCGTGACCTCATGGGTCATCTTGTCGAGCGAATCCTGATTCTGATAGATGATCAGCGCGAGTCCCGCAGCCTGCATCAGCATGATGAATACCGCGGCGAACATCAGGATATGCCGCCACTGCTTCTTGAACACCATGTAGAACGCGAACGGCAGCGCGATGCACGCCGCCCACATCGCCGAGTCGATCGCGCCGTAGGTGGTGTAGTCCTTCCACGCGATCTCCGAGCCGTCGAGCACGCCCGAGCCGTAGCTGATGTTGAAGAAGCCGTTCTGGATGTAGAATCCGAGCGCTATCCCGAAGAACAGACAGCAAAGGAGCTTGTGAACGGCGCCCTTCGGCAGCGAGAGCCCGATCGTGAACACCACGAACGCCGCCACCGATACCAGCACCACCGGGATCAGCAGCGAGTAGAATGAGAACCACATCCGGTCGTTACCCTTGATATACAGCGACAGGGGGCCGTATGTAAACAGCGACATGGTCAAAAACAGCGCCATGGTGCCGCCGAAGATGAGTCTGTATTTTAGTTTCTCATGTTTTTCTTCCATAATCGTTTCCGTACAAATATTTTTTCGGGCTGAACGCCCACTCATTCACCCTTTATTCTACTAAAAAAGCCGCTGATAGTCAAGAGGACTTTTTCAGGGGAGAAGAGGGGCGGATATCGGCGGCCTTATGCGAAATTTACAGTCTGTTAATTTGACATTATCTCTCATCTATAGTAATATTATACTGTATACATATGTACCTGTGGAGGTGAGGATTTGGACTTTCAGGTATTTTTGGATATCGCGACCGTGGCGCTGAGGATGCTGCTGCCGGTCTACGCGGTGTTCATCATCTATCAGTGCTTTGCTTCAATGCGGCGTCACCGCCGCCCCGAAAAGCCCCTGGTAACCCTTGAGATCAAGCATACGGGGCAGAAGATCCCGGTGCTGTTCTGGGAGAACTCCATCGGCAGAAGCAGAGGCTCCGATATCGTGATCGCCGATTCTACCGTATCCCGTGATCACTGTGTCCTGCTCAGAAGAGCTGAGGGCTGGTTCGTATCCGATATCGGCTCCAAGAGCGGAACCTTCATCAACGGCAAAGAGACCCTCGTCAGAGAGAAGGTGCTCATTGATGATGAGATCACCGTCGGCACCACCACGATGGTGCTCAAAAGGGGAGATGAGTACAACGAGCGGTTGCGCCCCTCATGGTTCTTCTCCAAAGCGTCGGATAAGGGCTCTTTGCAGCCGTACAAGCTAATGATCCTGATCACGCTGTTCCATGTTTTTATGGCGGTGGAAGCGTGCTTCAGTAATGAAGTACAGGATCTGACTCCGCTGATTGTCGCAGGCATTCTCGAGACGGTGATGTGGATATTCTTCGTGATCTCGAGCTACGCCTTCAACCGCGTCAACTTTGAGCTCGAGGCGCTCGGGCTGTTCCTCTCGGGCATCGGCGTGATGCTTCTCGTCAGGCAGGAGCTCAGATCCGCCTTTGTTCAGCTGATCGCGATGACGATCGGTCTGATCCTCTTCTCGTTTTTGGTCAAATTCATCGAGAATCCCGACCGGGTCAACTCGTGGCGTATGGCGATCATGATCGGCGCCATAGGGCTGCTCGGCATCAATATCATCTTCGGCAGAGTGCAGAACGGCGCCGCCAACTGGATCAACATCGGCGGCATCTCCGTGCAGCCCTCTGAGTTTGTGAAGATCGCGTTCATCTTTGTCGGCGCCGCGGCGCTCGACAGATTGCAGACGAAGCGAAACTTCATCGAGTTCATCATCTTCTCCGCCGTTTGTGTCGGCGCCTTGGCGCTGATGGGCGACTTCGGCACCGCGCTGATCTTCTTTGCGACCTTCCTTCTGATCGCGTTCATGCGTTCGGGAGATTTCAAGACGGTCATCTTAGCGGTAGCGGCGGCGGTGTTTGCGGGGATTATGGTGTTAAAATTCAAGCCCTATGTCGCGAACCGATTCGCCGCGTGGGGTCATGTGTGGGAGAACGCACAGGGCTCCGCGTATCAGCAGGCGAGAACGCTGACCTACACCGCCTCGGGCGGTCTCTTCGGGGTCGGTACCGGCAACGGATATATGAAGTATATCTTCGCCTCCGAGTCCGATCTGGTCTTCGGACTGGTTGCGGAGGAGCTCGGTGTGATTATCGCGTTCGCGATCGCGATCGCGATCGTGGCGCTCGCGTTTTACTCGAGAGCCATCACCACCCGTTCGCGCTCGACCTTCTATTCGATCTCCGCTTGCTGCGCCGCGGGACTGATGGTGATTCAGACTGCCCTCAATGTCTTCGGCGCGACGGATATCCTCCCTCTGACCGGCGTTACGCTGCCGTTCATCTCAGCGGGCGGCTCGTCGATCATCTCCTGCTGGGGACTGCTCGCCTTTATCAAAGCCGCCGACGAGCGCACCTACGCGCAGAAGCGGATCCAGAGAAGAGCGAAGGAGGATGAAAGATGAAGCGGATCATGCAGAGATCATACCTCATTCTGATCGTGTCGATCGCGTTCTTCCTCGGCGTGTGCTTTCTCGCGTTCAGAGTGGTGACAGAAAACAGCACATGGGTGCAGCAGCCGTATAACGGTCATATGTCCTCATCGGGCGGCCTCGCGCAGGCGGGCAGTATCACCGACCGCGACGGGACAGTGCTCGCGTATACCGACGCGTCGGGTGTCAGACGCTACAGCGACGACTATATGACGCGCCTCGCGCTCCTTCATGTGGTGGGAGACAACTCTCTGAACATCTCCACCGCGGTACAGAGCACCTACCGCACAGAGCTGACGAACTACAGCTTTATCTGGGGGCTCGGGATGCCGTCATCCCTCAAGTCCTCGAAGAGTCTGACCCTCACGGTGGACGCGGCGGCGTCCACAGCGGCGTATGAAGCCTTGGGGTCGAAGAAGGGCGCCTGTGTCGTCTATAACTACAAGACCGGAGAGCTTCTGTGCTCAACCTCAAACCTCTCCTACGATCCCGAGAATCCTCCCGAGATCACCGAGGAGAATGAAGAAGAATACGACGGCGTCTATCTTGACAACGCCATCTCCTCGACCTTCACGCCCGGATCGATCTTCAAGATCGTCACCGCGGCGAGCGCAATCGACCATATCCCCGATATCTATGACCAGACCTTCTACTGTGACGGCGAATATGAGATCGAGGGCTCGAAGATCACCTGTGAGGAGAGCCACGGAGAGCTCAGTTTTGACGAGGCGTTCTCTCATTCGTGCAATGTCGCCTTCGCGCAGATCGCGCAGCAGCTCGGCAGAGAGAACCTGACCGAGACCGCCGAGAAGCTCGGCTTCAATCAGGCGCTCTATCTCGGGGATATCCCGCTGACGAAGAGCTCCTTTGATGTCTCCAAGGCGGGCGACAACGAGCTCGCGTGGGCGGGCATCGGGCAGTATGAGGATCTCTCTAACCCGATGCATATGGCGATCCTGTGCGCCTCGATCGCATCCTCCGGCGAAGCGGTCAAACCGTACGAGATCAAGGACAACGAATCGATCTTGAAGAAGATCGGGCTGACGCAGAACGGGGGGAACATCAAGATGCTCTCCGTCTCGACCTCTGACAAGGTCAAGGATCTGATGCGAAATGCCGCGAACTACTACTATAATGTGCGCGGACTGGATCTCGCGGGGCTTGACTTCTGCGCGAAGACCGGCACCGCCGAGATCGGCAAGGACAAAGAGCCGAATGCGTGGTTCGTCGGATTCACCGAAGACGACGAGCATCCCTACGCCTTCGCGGCTGTGGTCGCCGAGGGCGGCTACGGCATCTCCGCCGCGGCGTCTGTCGTACAGGCGGCGATCAGCGCGCTGGTATATGGTTGATAATGAATAATTGAGGGCGGACGCTGTCCGCACCTGATTGGTAGTGAATCTAAAAGAAAAGCAGGCTGTTCGATAACAACCTGCTTTTTGTTATGTTTGATATATAAGAATTTGAGCGAAGCGAGTAACCGGAGCTATAAATTATTAACTAATTATGATCAATAGCCGCCGAGACACACTGGGCGGCGATCGTCAGCGCGCGGTAGAGTAAGCAGAAGACGAAGATCAGCCGCTTCTCGGGTGTCGCGATCAGCGCGATCAGGCAGATGAGCGCGTCGATCCCGAACAGAGCGAGGTTGAAGTAGCTCGGCTCCCTTCTCCTGTCTCTTAAGGCGCGGATGTTGATGAAACTCAGAAGCGCGATCTGCAGCAGCATGACGACACAGACGAGTATCACGAGGAAGAAGTCGAAGATCGTCGCGCCCGCGGCGCTGTAGAGCATTCTCAGCTCTCCCGCGAAGGAACAGCCTAAAAACGAGAGGATCCCGAGCGCGCCCGCGTCAAATTCCGGTATCAGCAGATACAGAAGGAACACGGCGGCAGACCCCGCGCAGATCGACAGCGCCATCGCGATGTAGCCATAGCGAAAGAGGGTTCTGAGGGTATTCTTTTTGCGGTTCATAGCCTCACCGCTTTCATCCTTCTTGTCTTACCGAAGGAATTTATTTTTTCTTGAATCCGTCTTTAAGCCCGACGCTCTTGTTGAAGATCAGATTCTCCTTCGTCGAGTCGGGGTCGATGGTAAAGTATCCGAGACGCATGAACTGGAAGTGGGAGAGAATGTCGAACTCTTCGACCGCCCGTTCCGCCTTGCAGCCCGATCTGACGGTCAGAGACTCGGGGTTGATGAAGTCTAAGAAGTTGCCGGCATCCGGCTCCGGGGTGGTGAAGAGATCCTCGTAGATGTTGACGGTGCAGTCTTTGTAGTTTTTCGCGTCTACCCAGTGGATGGTGCCTCTGACCTTTCTGCCGTCGGGGGTGTTGCCGCCCTTGGTCTCGGGATCGTACTCGGCGTAGACCTCGACGACATTGCCGTCTTCGTCCTTCTTGCATCCGGTACACCTGACGATGTAGGCGGACTTGAGCCGCACCTCGTTGCCCGGATACAGGCGCTGGTACTTCTTGATAGGCTCTTCCATGAAGTCGTCGCGCTCGATGTAGCACTCTCTCGAGAAGGTGATATGGCGCGCGCCCATACTCTCATCGTTCGGGTTGTTCTCCACCGTGAAGGTCTCGCTGATATTCTCAGGGTAGTTGGTGATGACGAGCTTGATCGGATCAGTGACGACCATCACTCTCTGCGCGGTCTCGTTGAGATCGTCCCTCAGGCAGTGCTCCAAGAACTCATACTCAACGGTAGAGTTGACCTTGCTTACACCGATACGGTCGCAGAATGTGCGGATCGACTTCGGCGTATAGCCTCTTCTTCTCAGACCGCAGAGGGTGGGCATACGCGGATCGTCCCAGCCGGAGACATAGCCCTCCTCCACGAGCGCTCTGAGCTTTCTCTTGCTCATCACGGTGTTGGTGATGCCCAGGCGCGCAAACTCGATCTGTCTGGGCTTGGACGGCAGCGTGACATTCTCGATCACCCAGTCGTACAGCGGACGGTGATCCTCAAACTCCAAGGTGCACAGCGAGTGGGTGATGTGCTCCAAGGCGTCCTCGATCGGATGCGCGAAGTCGTACATCGGATAGATGCACCATTTGTCGCCGGTACGGTGATGATGAAGATGGTTGATCCTGTAGATGACGGGGTCTCTCATGTTGAAGTTGCCCGACGCGAGGTCGATCTTCGCGCGAAGGGTCATCTCGCCGTCAGCAAACTCGCCGTTTTTCATCCGCTCGAAGAGCGAGAGGCTCTCGTCTATGGGGCGGTCTCTGTAGGGAGACTTTGCGGGGGTGGAGAGGTCGCCGCGGTAGGCTTTCATCTCGTCGCCCTTGAGCTCACAGACATAAGCGAGCCCCTTCTTGATCAGCTCTACGGCGCACGCATACATGGTGTCAAAGTAGTCGGAGGCGTAGTAGAAGCGGTCATCCCAGTCAAAGCCGAGCCACCGGATGTCCTCCTTGATGGCGTCGACATACTCGACATCCTCCTTGGTGGGGTTGGTGTCGTCCATTCTCAGGTTGCACAGGCCGTGATACTTCTCTGCGGCGCCGAAGTCGATGCAGATCGCCTTGGCGTGGCCGATGTGCAGGTATCCGTTGGGCTCGGGAGGAAAGCGGGTGTGTACCTTCTTGCCATAGTACGCGCCGCCTTCTTTTAAGTCTTTCTCGATAAATGTGTGGATGAAGTTCGAGCTGTTCTCGCTCTCATTCTCCACGGTTTTTTTAATTTCTTCTGACATATATATACATTCCTCATTTGTTAATGGTGAAGCCTCCCCTGATTAAGGGGAGGTGTCAGCCTTCAGGCTGACGGAGGGGTAAGGCTTCAAATAGAAGTTGAGTTTATCGGTGTAACGGGTAACAGAGAGAAACAAATCCCTTCACAGCCTTGCGGCGGGTTCTCTCTCTTTAGGCAAGGGAGGTCGTTGACAACTTGTTAAGTCCCTCTTCCATTCTTCTCAGGCTCTCTTCTCTGCCCAAGATGTCGAGGATCTCCACCGCGCCGCCGGGGGTGACGGCCTTGCCCGCCACAGAGATGCGCGCGGGCCACATCACGGTGCCGTTCTTGACTTCCAGTCTCTGCGCGAGAGAGATCAGCGCGTCGTGGATCGAATCAAAATCCCAGTTCGGAAGAGCGGAGAGTTCATCGTACACCGCCTTGAGCATCACGGGAGCGTTCTCGAGGTTGGTCTTCGACTTCTTGTTGACATAGAGCTCCCTGTCGTAGTCGGGGAGAGCTTTGAAAAAGTCGATCTTCTCGGGGATGTCGGAGAGCTTCTCGGTGCGCTGTTTTAAGATGGACGCGAGCTTGACCTTGTCGAGCGCGGTGTCGCCTAATGCCTCTTTGAAGTACGGCTCGCAGACAGCGGCGAACTCTTCGTCGGTCATCGCCTTGATATATTCTGCGTTGAACCATCTGAGCTTATCGTAGTCAAAGACGGCGGGAGATTTGGAGATGCCCGAGATGTCGAAGACCTCGCACAGTTCGTCTAAGGTGAAGATCTCTCGGTTATCCTTCGGACACCAGCCGAGCAGCGCGATATAGTTGATGATCGCCTGGGGGAGATACCCTTCCCCGATCAGATCATAGAAGCCTGTCGAGCCGTGACGCTTCGAGAGCTTTGAGACCGAGCCGTCGTCGTTCTTGCCGTTGATGAGCGGCAGGTGGACATAGGTGGGGATCTCCCAGCCGAACGCCTCGTACAAGAGGTTATACTTCGGGGTGGAGCTCAAATACTCCGAGCCTCTGACGACATGGGTGATGCCCATGGTGTGGTCGTCGATGACATTCGCGAAGTTATAGGTGGGATAGCCGTCCGCCTTGATCAGGATCTGATCCTGCAGCTCCTTGTTATCCACCGTGATCTCGCCGAACACCGCGTCAGAGAAGGTGGTCTCGCCATCTAAAGGCATCTTCTGGCGGATGACATAGGGGACGCCGGCGTCTAAGTTCTTTTTGATCTCTTCTTCGGACAGATCGCGGCAGTGGCGGTCGTAGCCGCCGCCCTCGATCTGAGCGCTGACCTCTTCTAAGCGTTCTTTTGAGCAGAAGCAGCGGTACGCCTTGCCCTCTTTGATGAGCTGTTCGGCGTAGGGGAGATACATATCCTTGCGCTCGCTCTGCACATAGGGGCCGTAGTCGCCGCCGACATCGGGGCCTTCGTCGTGCTTGAGGCCTGCGGTCTTTAATGTGTTATAGATGATATCCACCGCGCCGTCGACATAGCGCTCGCGGTCGGTGTCCTCGATCCTCAGCACAAAGGTGCCGCCCAAGGACTTTGCGATTAGATATTCATACAGCGCCGTTCTCAGGTTCCCGACATGCATAAAGCCGGTCGGAGACGGCGCGAAGCGTGTTCTTACTTTACTCATTTGTATATCCCTCATCAATCGGTTTGTGACATTTTTTATATTTTTTGCCGGAGCCGCACCAGCACGGATCGTTGGGACCCGGCTTCTTGTTCTTCTTTTTGACGACAGTCTTGTTGGTGGAGAGGGTGCCGTCTCCCGAGAACTCGACCGGCTTTGCGACCTGTTCGCGTTTTAAGGACATCTCGACGGCGGTGGGCTTCTGCTGATTGTTATCGCCGTCGCCCGTCTTCAGGATGACCTGATGCGCCGCAGCCGCCTTCTGCTCCATCTCGCGGCGCTGCCGCTCGATCTCAGCCTGACGCTGCTGGATCTGATAGACGCGCTTGGGCGCGAGGAGAATGAGCTTCGCGGTATCCTGCTTGATGGACTCGATCATCTCGTCGAACATATCAAAGCCCTCCAAGCGGTACTCGACGACCGGATCGCGCTGGCCGTACGCCCGAAGCCTGATGCCCTGTTTTAGCTGTTCCATGTTGTCGATATGCTCCATCCAGTAGGTATCGACCGATTTTAAGAGATAGACGCGCTCCATCTCGCGCATGGTCTCGTCATTAAAGAGCTGTTCGTTCTCCGAATAGAGCTTGTGGGCTCTGTCCTTGAGCTCGTTGATGATATCATCCTTTGAGGTGCGCTCAAGCTCGTCTGTCGAGAAAGTGAACTTTGAGTTCTCGTCGACGAGGAAGTTGCGGTAGAGCTCGTTGAGTCCCGAGAGGTTCCAGTCATCCTTCTGCATATCGGTGGCGCAGAACATATTGACATTGTTCTCGATGGTGTCGTCGACCATCTTCAAGACGGTATCGTGGATATCCTCGCCGTCAAGCACCTGATTGCGCTGACCGTAGATGATCTCTCTCTGGCGGTTCATGACATCGTCGTATTCGAGAACCGACTTACGGATGGCGAAGTTGCGGCTTTCGACCTTCTGCTGGGAGGATTCGATGATATTAGAGAGCATCTTGTTCTCGATCGGCATGGTCTCTTCGACATTGAGCCGCTCTAAGAGCACGCCCATCCTGTCGCCGCCGAAGATGCGCATCAGATCGTCCTCGCACGAGAGGAAGAAGCGCGACTCGCCCGGGTCTCCCTGACGGCCGGCGCGGCCTCTAAGCTGGTTGTCGATTCTGCGCGACTCGTGGCGCTCGGTGCCCATGATGTACAG
>CAJOII010000011.1 GCA_905234535.1 uncultured Ruminococcus sp. | reverse complement strand
TGCTATCATCTGCGTCAGCTCAATATCTGCGGCAGAGATCTGATCCACATGGGCGTTGAGACGGGAGAGAGGATCGGCGAGATCCTGAACACCCTGCTCGATATGGTTATCCGCGGAGAAACAGAGAACACGAAGAAGGATCTCGTCCTCGCCGCAAAAGAGATCATCGCGTCGTATTGATAAAGTATCCAGCCTCCCTTGTCTAAAGGGAGGTTTTTTCAGGCAGGCGCCTTGCCCTACAGCTGACAACTGAAAATCGGTATTTGACAAATCCGCGTTTCTTTTCTATAATAATACCGCGAGTAAACCGGACGGTCGCGGTCAACGGGAGAAATCCCCTGTCCGAGGAAAGTCCGGGCTTCACAGAGCGAGGATAACGGCTAACAGCCGCCGAGGGCGACCTTAGGGAAAGTGCAACAGAAAATTACCGCGCAGCCCCGGCTTTTCAGGCACGGGCGGCGTAAGGGTGGAAAGGCGAGGTAAGAGCTCACCGGAGCGCCGGAGACGGCGCTGCCGTGTAAACCCTATCCGAAGCAACACCGCGGAGGGACACACAGCCTGCTCGGCTGTCCCGTGGAGGTGGCACCGAGCCTATTCGGCAACGATAGGCCAAGATAGATGACCGTCTAAGACAGAACCCGGCTTACAGATTTGCTCGCGCTTATATCAAGAGAGACAGCCTTATACGGGCTGTCTTTTTGTTATGTGCAGTTTGCATAAATAATACAGCGATATTTTGGATTGCGTAACCAAAGACAATATGATAAAATATTACTGCCAACAATTTTCCAATCGAATAGAGTGTCGTATTTTACATGATTTTTTGGAGATAGTGTTTTTGTATACTCAACAAAAACACTACGCTCTATTCTGCTATCTCCTAATCGTGTAAAATACGTTAGTGAATATTGGAAAATTGTTTGGCGACGATTCGGAGCGCGTGTTTTTTGGCGTACGGCTTTCGGGTCGTACGCCTTTTTTATTACCATATTTATTAGGAGGAAAAGAAAATGAAAAAAGTATTAGCCGTATTATTAACCCTTGTTTTTATCACATCTCTAGCAGCGTGCGCCGCTGAAACGCCGACAAACCATACCGACGCTCCTGACACAATAACTGAGAGTTACATGGGATCTGAGGCGGTAGAAGATACAGCAAATGATCAGAAAGATGATGAGACGTCATCTGTATCTAATCTCAGCGACAAAGCTGAACTATATGTAAAAGCAACATTAGGCGACAGCTTCTCCTATTATAAGAGAAGTCAAAACGAGAACTATTTGTTTAATTGGGACATTGAAAAGGGAGATAAAAAAATATCATCTGTAAGTCTCGATATAACAATCGACGGCAATATCAGAATACAATCCGGAACAAAGTACAGCGAGGTAAAGGAAAACAGTTACAGTCTTAGAAGTCAATCTGAAGAAGATGAGATCGATCCCGGTTATATGGGTAACTTTACACTTTCTAATCAATCATCAGGCAAAGAATTCGGAGCTGAAATTGCCAATACTTCTGATGAGGTAAAGCCGGCAAAAGAATGTGAAATCTTTGGGGTTCGCTTTGAAAATATGGAAAAAAGTCCCGATTTTGATTACAAGGGAATAAAAAAAGGCGAGGAAATGTCCGACGCTATCCGAAAAGCAGGCTTACCAAATAATTATATCTCTATCATTGAAAAGGATAATAACGCTACTCTTGTATTGAACTATTATGACTCGGATTCCAGTAAAAGTCTCACCATGAAATTCGATTACAACGAAAGCGAAAACCTAGCTACCTTAACATATCTATCCGTTATCAGATAATCTATTGATAGATTACACAAGGAGTAAAGATTATGAAAAAATTATTATCGATTCTGTTAGCGCTTGTTATGGTGTTGAATGTATTCATCGCCCTGCCGTTTTCAGCTTCTGCAAAAGAGAAAGACCTAGCAGAAGTAGGAGTCACAACAGATTTTTCGCAACCTAGTTCTTCAAAAAATTCATCTGGAGATTGTGTATCATATGTACGCGCCAGATTTAAAGAAGTATATGGATTTGAATTACATTGGCCGGGAGATAACGCTAGAGGCTATTATACAAAAGCAGCAAACTATGGTGACACAGTTTCATCTACACCCAGATCGGGTGCTCTTGCCGTATGGGACAATGGTTCAGCAGGTTTTAGCCATGTTGCATTTGTTGAGAAGGTAGTCGGAAATACAGTCTATATCACAGAAGGAGGATGGTTAGGTAGCGGAGGGACTTTTCATGAGGACTCAAAAAATGTTTCTAGCATGAATAGAAATAACCCTTACCAACCGTTTTTAGGTTTTGTATATGTTAAGGGCACTGGCGCTCCGCACACTTGCAAGCACGACAAGTCCAAGGATAAGTGGTTATACTTCTGGGCGGCACATCCGCATCATGATACCTATGCCTGTTATGAGTGTGGTAAAGAATGGACGGATATGAACTCGTCACGCTACTATGACAAATGCGAGACCTGTAATCCGCCGACCCCCGGCAAACCGTCATTTACAAAGTTTGAACTGCATAATTGGTCGGATGGTTCTTTTGGGTATTTAGATCTTGCATGGACACAAACATCTAATACAACAGGTTACACGATTACTATGTACGATTATAATAGCGGTTCACTATTGAAGAGTATCCGTTATGATGGTCAAAGCACTACTTCTGTAACATTAAACTATAATGATATAGTCCCGGGTCATTGCTATGTACAGATTAATTCTGTCAATAATCAATCTGTACGAACGACACAAGGCGAAAAGAGAGAAGCTACGTTTGTAGCTCAATCCACCCCAACCTCTGCATGGGTGAAGGCAACTCCCGCTGCGGTACCGATAGGCGGTGAGGTCAACTTTACCTTTGACGGAGAAAACTGTACAACAGCAACGAATTTCTATCTTTACATTGAAAAAGACGGAAAACAAGTTTACGGAGAGAGCGTCAATCTTGAGCGTAAAACCGGAAAGACGATGACCTTTGATACAGCAGGTACATATACAGCTTATGTCAAAGCACAACTGAATGGTTCTGTGCTTTCGGATAAGATCACCTTTACCGTATTTGAACCTGTGACGCTTGGAAATGATTTCAAAGCAACATTATCAAACGCTGTTTATTCGAATACTCCTAGAATCTTGTCTACCAATCTAGAGACCGTTGTCGTATCAAACACCTACAGCAACAAGAATGATCAAAAGTGGCGATTTGAGTTACAATCAGATTACAGCTATAAAATCACGAATATGGATACAGATTTAGTATTGGATGTATCCTTTTATAATAAAGTATTGGACGTTCTTGATAGCGGAAGTGACGACCAGCGGTTCTATGTAGTTTATCATTACTTTGGCTTTGCATTGATATCCAAGTCGACCGGCTTGGCAATAGACATGAAGGACGGCAGTGTAAAACTGAATCCATATGATCCTTCCGCAAATAATGTCGGACAGCCTTTCTCTGTGGATGGATACTTTGATACAAAGCCAAATAAAACCATGACATATAACGGCCATACTTATGAATTATACTTGGTCAGAATGCCTTGGAATCAGGCGGAACGCTTCTGTGAACATAAGGGCGGTCATCTGGTGACCATCACTTCTGCCGAGGAGCAGGAGAAGGTATATGGCATGTGCAAAAACTCAGGCTATGCGATTTGGCTCGGAGGAACCGATTTTGGACGCGAAGGTGACTGGTATTGGGTCACCGGTGAAAAATTTGTGTATTCAAATTGGCATACAGGAAGACCCACCAGCAGTACAAACAATAACTGCGCTGCTTTATACGCTTACGACTCCGACGATTGGGGTCATGGGATCTGGAATGACTGGTCGAATGTCCAGCGCATCAGTTCAACTGGAATGTATATTATTTGTGAATACGATAACGGCGATGTAAACGCAGACGCATACAAGCCCGTGAAAACCGTTGAGCATAACGGGATCAAATATGAAGTATTTGACGCAAATGTCGACTGGTTGACAGCCGAAGCGATTTGCGAGGCAAAGGGCGGACATCTGGTAACAATCGACAATGCCGAAATGAATGACTATATATCCGGGATGATAGCCGACGGTAAGATGAACGAATATTGGATCAACGGCACTGACAGATTCAACGAAGGTATCTGGACAGATCATGCAGGTAAAGTATTGTCTTACAAGAATTGGACAGAAAACGCGCCTCAAAACGATTTTGATCAATCTGATTATGCTGTCATTATGAAAGACGGTTTGTGGCGAGATCAGAAGAATATCAACTGCATACGCAAAGGAACAATCGGTTTTATCTGCGAATATACTCCCGCTCCACAGTCGGTCAAGCTGAACAAGGATACGATCACGGTGACTCAGGGCAAGACCTATCAGCTCACAGCGACTGTCACCCCCGCAAAGGCCGACCAGACCGTCACATGGCGCAGCAGTAATACAAAGATAGCCACCGTTGACAAAAACGGAAAGGTAACAGGTGTTGCCGCCGGAACAGCTATCATCTATGCCGAGACAGCAAACGGTTTAACCGCACCCTGTATCGTAACAGT
This sequence comes from uncultured Ruminococcus sp., assembly GCA_905234535.1. Taxonomy (GTDB): domain Bacteria; phylum Bacillota; class Clostridia; order Oscillospirales; family Acutalibacteraceae; genus Ruminococcoides. Next base: position 28,674 of record CAJOII010000011.1, on the reverse strand, counting down.
AACAGAGGCAAAATCCATCCTCGGCGACACCGACGGCGACGGCAGTGTCACGATCGTTGACGCTACCTTTATCCAGAAGAAGCTCGCGAGCCTATCGGTACCAGAGAGCTTCAATGAGAAAGCCGCCGATGTTGACAAAGACGGATCGGTCACCATCGTGGATGTGACCAATATCCAGAAGTTCTTGGCGTCCCTCCCCGCCGCTAAGGGCATCGGCGAGCCAATCGGATAACACATTAGCTCTCAACTTTCAATATGCTCCAACCAAACCCTCCCTTGACAAGGGCGGGCTTGGCGTTATTCTCATACAATGCCTCCCCTTGTGAAAGTTGATTCCGTCGGAGCAACCCCTCTGTATCTCCCCTTGCGCAGGGGAGACTCAATGGGCTTCAATCTGCAAGAGCCATCATATGGGAAAGCCGAGTTACTTATCAGATTCATAACCGCAAAAACACCGCGTACCGATATAAAGGTACGCGGTGATGCTTTCTGTATATATGATTATTTACCTTTTTTCAGGAGCTCGTGCTTGACATCCCATAGCTTCTGTGAGAGGTCGACATAATATTCGTGCGGGTTCTCAAAGCGCTTGACCTCGTCCCAGAGAGTATCGAGCGCAACCCTGCAGTAGTCCTTGATCGCGTCGAGCGTGGGCATCTCCATGATGAGCTCGCCGTTTTTGAAATACTGCTTCTTGAGCTCGACCGCGATGAAGTTATCCACCGTCTTGCGCTTCCAGGTGTGCTCGGGATCGAAGATCTCGTAGGGTTTACTGTCGTCGATCACCTCATCGAAGAGCGTGATGACATCGGCGATCGCCTTGTGGGTGTCCTGATCGTAGAGGCGGTAGATTTTCTTGAAGCACGGGGTGGTGATCTTCTCGACATTCTCCGAGATCTTGATCTTCGGGATGATGTTTCCCTGTTCATCCTCGATGCCGCAGAGCTTGTATACGCCGCCGAACATCGGCTCAGACGCCGAGGTGATCAGGCGCTCGCCTACGCCGAAGGTGTCTACCTTGGCGCCCTGCAGGAGCATATCTTTGATGATATATTCATCGAGCGAGTTCGAGGCGCAGATCTTGCAGTCGGGGAAACCCGCGTCGTCGAGCATCTTTCTCGCTTTCTTGGAGAGATAAGTGATGTCGCCCGAGTCGATCCTGATCCCTGCGGGGCGGTAGCCGTTGGGGACGAGCTCTTCGTTGAAGATCTTGATCGCGTTGGGGATGCCGGACTTTAAGACATTATAGGTATCGACGAGCAGGGTGCACGCGTGCGGATATCTTCTTGCGTACGCTCTGAAAGCGTCTTCTTCACTGTCGAACATCTGGATCCAGCTGTGCGCCATGGTGCCGAGAGCCGGGATGCCCATCTCGCGGTCGGCGATCGTGCAGGCGGTGCCGACGCATCCGCCGATGTAGGTCGCTCTCGCGCCGTATACCGCGGCGTCAGCACCCTGCGCTCTTCTCGAGCCGAACTCCATCACCGCTCTGCCCTCGGACGCTCTCACGATCCTGCTTGCCTTGGTGGCGATCAGACTCTGATGGTTGATGGTCAGCAGGATCATCGTCTCGATAAACTGTGCCTGTATAACGGGACCGCGAACTGTGACGATCGGCTCCCCGGGGAAGATGGGGGTGCCCTCCGGCACCATCCAGACATCGCAGGAGAAGCGAAAGTCCCTGAGATAATCTAAGAATTCTTCCGAGAAGATGCCCTTTGTCCTTAAGAAATCTATATCCTCATCGGTGAATCTGAGATTCTTAAGATAGTCGACGACCTGCTGTACGCCCGCCATGATCGCGAAGCCGCCCTTGTCGGGGTTTCTTCTGTAAAACATATCGAAGTAGGCGATCTTGTCCTTGAAGCCGTTCTCAAAATAGCCTCCTGCCATTGTCAGCTCATAAAAATCGGTGAGCATCGTCAGGTTTCGGTTCTCGTATTTCGGCATATTATCCCTCTTTTGATTTTTATTCAAAAACAGGACGACACTATATATTGTGTTCCTATATTTGTCAACAACTATTGTAACATAATAATTTACAAAAAGCACTACATTTCGGATACAAAAAGTTAAGTGTTTGTAACAAAATTGATAAAAAAGTTTCAAAAATTTAAAAATTCTTACAAAAAAGACTTGTTTTTTTTCGAATATCGTATTATAATACTGTCATATCAGCTTTTTGAGTTTAAAGAATTTCCGTTGAGAATTATCTAAAAGAATAAAACTCAAGACATTTACGACTGTATTGGGGAGATTATAGAATGAGATTACGCAAGCAAGAGTTAGGAGATCGTAATTTAGTCGGCGCCCGTGTAGAGGCTGCCAGAAAGAAAAAGGGAATGAAGCAGAAGGAGCTGCTCGCTCAGCTGCAGGTCAACGGCGTGGACATGAACGCGTCGGGTCTTTCGAAGCTCGAGGGTCAGATCCGTTTCGTTACCGATGTAGAGCTTGTCGCTCTCGCGGATATCTTAGAGGTTTCCGTAGATTTCCTTTTGGGAAGAGCTCCACAGTAAAATTGATGTTTTCCAAGCATTTTGGTTTCTGTTTTTTCAGACGGCAGAGTTTTCCGGCTCTGCCGTTTGAATTTTTTTATGTCTAATTTACCATACTGATAATACATAGTCAAGTGATGACTGTGAATTTGTTTTCGAAGCGGAGAACACTTGGTCGGGAGGTAAATGATGAAAGAGCGGATAGAGCGCCATATGCCCTTGATCAAGGTGTTTTTGATTTATACGGTCATTTTTTGGATCGTGACCAAGCTGATCCTTTATTTTCTGCCGTTTCTGATCGCGGTATTCATCGCGGCGGTGATGAAGCCGGTGTATGATTTCATGAAGAAACGCCTGAGGTTCAAGCCTTCGTTCTCCGCGACGGTGATCACGCTCTTTTTATTCTCGATTCTGCTTTTTATCATAGGCTTCTTATTATATTTGATCATAAGAGAAGCGGTCGGACTCTGGAACGACAACAAAGAGATGCTCTATGAGTATCTGAGCAGGATCGACTGGTTTGAGAATCTCTATCAGATGGCGGTCTCATCCGATACCCTCAAGAGAGTTTCGTCTGTTGCGACAAGTGTCGTGAGGATCGTGCCGCTGCTGATCACCTTTGTCATCATCACCTTCGTTCTTTCCGTATATTTCCTGAATCATCTCGCCGACATCAAAGCGTTTATTTCATCCAAGCTGTCGCAGGAGAACCGGGAAAAGTTCACAGCGGTGTCAGAGAACAGCTATCTGACACTGAGAAGATTCATCCGGTCATATATGATCTTGTACGGAGTGACCTTTGCGGAGGCTGTGTTCATCTTCTTTTTGACCGGCACACCGTATCCCTTGGTGTTCGCGCTGATCACCGCGGTAGCGGATGTGCTGCCGGTACTCGGTCCCGGCACGGTATATGTGCCCATCGCGGTGTGGTATTTCTTAAGAGGGGAGTATCTTCAGGGGATCACGATCCTCGTGTTCTTTCTGATCACGATCATCGTCCGTCAGATCCTCGAGCCGAAGATCGTCTCCGACAGCGTCAAAATCAGTCCCGTGATCGTGCTCTCTGCGATCTATTTCTCCATAGTGAGCATGAACATCTGGGTGCTGTTCTATGTCGTGATCCTGACCCTTCTGATAAAGATCCTCAGAGCTTCAGAGATCATCACATCGGAGTAATCACGGTTTAGCTATTGCACTTTTTACAGAATTTGCTATAATAATTATGTATGACTATATTTGTTTCGGAGGAAGCTATGAAACAGACCAAAGAACAGTTTTTCTCATCGATCAGGGGCAAGAGGATCGCGCTCATCGGTATGGGGCGCTCCCATATGCCGCTGATCCCGCTATTCACCAAATACGGCGCCCTGGTTACCGCATGCGACAAGAGAACGGAAGAAGAGCTCGGGGAGATTGCGAAGACTGCGAAAGAGGGCGGTGCCTCGCTCTCACTGGGTGAGCACTATCTCGACGCTCTCGATGTCGACATCGCTTTGAGAACGCCCGGAATGCGCTACTTTTGTGACGAGCTCAACCGCCTTCGTAAGAATGGGGTCGAGATCCTCTCCGAGATGGAGATCTTCTTCGACATCTGTCCGTGCAAGATCTACGCCGTGACCGGCTCCGACGGCAAGACCACGACCACCACCGTCATCAGCGAGATGCTTAAGGCGCAAGGCTACACGGTACATATCGGCGGCAATATCGGAAAGCCGCTGCTTCCCGAGATCGAAACTATCAAGGGCAGCGATGTCTGCGTGGTAGAGCTGTCGTCTTTCCAGCTGATCTCGATGAAGCAGAGCCCCGATGTTGCGGTGGTAACGAATCTCGAGCCGAATCACCTCGATATCCACAAGGATATGGATGAGTACATCGACGCGAAGAGAAATATCCTTCTCTATCAGGAGAAGGGTTCCAAAGCGGTGTTGAATTTTGACAACGCGATTACAAAGAGCTTCTCTGAGAATGTTCAGGGAGAGCTTGTCCTGTTCTCCCGCAGAGAGAAGGTCTCAAACGGCTGCTTCCTTGAGAACGATACCATTATCTATAACGATCACGGCACACATTATCCCATCATGGATATCCGCGATATCCTGATTCCGGGGATGCACAATGTCGAGAACTATATGACCGCGATCTGCGCCGTATGGGGCGCGGTGGAGAAAGAGAAGATGGTATCTGTCGCGAAGACCTTCTCCGGTGTTGAGCACCGCGCGGAGTTCGTCAGAGAGTTGGACGGTGTCAAATACTACAACGACTCGATCGCCTCCTCTCCGACGCGCACCGCTTCGGGTACTCTCTCGCTCTACGACTTCAAGATCATCCTGATCGCCGGAGGCTACGACAAGCATCTCGACTATACCTCCTTGGGCGATGTCATCTGCAGAAAGGTCAAGGTGCTGATCCTGATGGGTGCGACTGCCGAGAAGATCGACACCGCTGTCAGAAAATCCGCGTTCTACAGCGAGAATAACCCCGTGATCATCCGCGTGGAGAATATGGCTCAGGCGGTAGATAAGGCGAGAGAACACGCTGAATCGGGCGATATCGTCTCGATGTCTCCCGCGTCCGCGAGCTTTGATCTGTACAAGGATTTTGACGCGCGCGGCAAAGACTTCAAGCGTCTTGTAAACGCCCTATGATCAGAGAGATCCCGGCAGATTTTTTCTCCGATATCCATGGAGCTGATCCGTTTTTGACGAGGATACTATCGCTCGCTTTATGTTATCGGGATGATGTCGGTTTTGTCAGATATTACGCGCAGTACGCGGGGGGAAGGGCGGTGTCCTATCTCTCGGATTTTGACGGCAGGATGACGCTCTTTCTGACAGCGGATTCCGATATCGAAGAGATCGAGAGCTTTGTCGATTTTTTGGGATGTGTCTCTTTGATGTATGACGAGCGGTTCTTATCAAATGTTAATTCTATAAAAGAATTAAGCGGTGATGTCTTACAGTATCATACGACCGATGAGGCGCCTCTTATATCCGTGGAAGAACCGCCGATAAAAGAGATCTATGAGGTGCTTCAAAGCTGCGCGTCAGAGAGCTTCTCTGTGCCCGATTATCTCTCGTTTCTCTCCGATGTGACTTATCGGAAGAACCGCGGCAAATGCGCGCTTTGCGGCGTCAGGGAGGACGGCGCTTTGGCCTCCTGCGCCGTGACTGTCGCAGAGAGCGAAGACGCGGTGATTTTAGGCGCGGTCGCGACCCGCCCCGAGTATCGTAAGCGCGGCTATTCGCGCGCAGTGGTGAAGACGATGGGAGAGAGGTTCTCTCAAGAGAGAAAGGTCTATGTTTTCAGCCTGAGTGAAAAGAATACCCGCTTCTATGAGAAGTCGGGCTTTGTCAGAAAATATCGCTTTATAGAAGCGTTTTTACAGCAGAGGAAAGTATGAAGAATCATTTGTTTGCAATCGATGAGAAAATTTTAAACGCGTCACAAGAGGCGCTGTCCATGTGCTCTGAGCACTTCTCTGAGCTTGAAAAAATCAAAGAATACCAGCAGCAGAAGATGCTCAAGGCGTTCCAGAAGTACCATGTCAGTGAGGCGATGTTCTCGGGCTCTACCGGCTACGGCTATGATGACCGCGGAAGAGATACGCTCGATATGATCTACGCCGATGTGTTTGACGCAGAGGACGCGATCGCAAGACACAACTTTGTCAGCGGTACCCATACGCTGACCGTAGCGCTCTTCGGGATGCTGCGCCCGAATGATCTGATGCTCTGTGTCACCGGCACCCCGTACGATACCATCCAGCCGGTGATCGGGATCACCAAAGCGAGCGGGATGGGCTCTCTCAAAGATTTCGGCGTTACATACAGCGAGGTCTCGCTCAAAGATGACGGTACCGTTGATTTCGACGCGATCAAAGAGGCGGTCAGAGAAAAGCATCCGAAGATGGTCTATATCCAGCGCTCCAAGGGCTACGCGCTGCGTCCTTCGCTGAGAAACAGCGAGATCAAGGCGATCGTAGACGCGGTCAGAGAATATGATCGGGACACGATCATCATGCTCGATAACTGTTACGGCGAGTTTGTCGAGTGGGAGTCCCCGCTCTCGCTCGGCGTGGATATCATGGCGGGCTCGATGATCAAGAACCCCGGCGGCGGTATCGCGCCTACAGGCGGCTATATCGCGGGCAGAGCGGATCTTGTCGAGCTCTGCTCCTACCGCCTGACGACTCCCGGAACCGGCAGAGAGCTCGGGTGTACTCTAAATGTGCTTCGAGAGATGTACATGGGCGCGTTTAACGCTCCCATAGCGGCGATCGAAGCGGTCAAGACCGCGGTGTTCGCCTCCGCTCTGTTTGAGCTTTTGGGCTTCTCGGTCGAGCCGGACTATCGTACCGCACGCGGCGATATCATCGATGTCATTACCTTAGGCTCAGAGGAGAAGATGTGCGCTTTCTGTCGGGGGATTCAGGCAGGATCACCGATCGACTCTTTTGTTTCTCCCACCCCGGCGCCGATGCCCGGATACGATAGCGATGTGATTATGGCGGCGGGCGCGTTCACCTTGGGCTCGTCGATCGAGATCTCCGCTGACGGTCCCTTAAGAGAACCCTACGCGGTCTATCTGCAGGGCGGCCTTTCGTTCAATACATCCAAGGTCAGCGTCATGCTCGCGGCGCAGGAAGTGATGAGGAATGATCTGTAGGGCAAGGAGCCTTCGATTTGCCGAATCTTAGGATGAAATGAATAAACTCCCGAAAGATTTCGGGAGTTTGATTTTATCGTAGTCTTCTGAAGAATTTTTTGAGCAGTTCGGTGCATTCATCTTCCATGATGCCGCCCTGACATTCGGGCCTAAATGATTCTTTAAAAGAAAATACATCCACAACCGAGCCGCAGCAGCCGTTCTTCAGGTCATAGGCGCCGAAGTACACCTTCGGAACTCGCGCGTTGACGATCGCGCCCGCGCACATCGGACAGGGCTCTAAGGTGACATACAGCTCACAGCCGACGAGCCGCCATCCGTGAAGCGTCTCACACGCGTTCCCGATCGCTTCGATCTCCGCGTGGCACAGAGCGTTTTTCTTCTGTTCGCGACGGTTTCTGCCCTCGGCGATGATCTTGCCGTCCTTGACGATCACCGCGCCCACCGGCACCTCACCCTCAGAGAAGGCGATCTCTGCGAGCTCGAGCGCCCGCTTCATATACTCTGTGTTCATGTCATCGTCTCCGCAAAGACGGTGTAGACTGCCATCAGCGCTGTATAGACGATCAGCGTGGGGGAGGAGCAGGTGATCTTCATCTTCTCTCTGAAGGGGAGCATCTTATCGGAATCGGTGAAGCTAAAGAAGTTTTTATCGTTTTTTATAATTCTGAAAAGGAATATTGCGGATAGAACGATCAGGATCAGGATGAGTAAGGAGAATCCGATATTTACCATATCATCGGTGATTCCCGGCACTTCTGTCAGGAGATCACAGGTGGTGGCGATCGCATTGTTTAAGAAATGGATCAGGATCCCCGGTAAAAGTGAGTTGGTCTTGATCACCATGAAGCCGAAGACAAGCCCCCCGCAGAACGCGAACGGGATCTGGATGATATTGCCGTGCATGATGCCGAAGATTGCTGCCGAGACGATCAGAGCCAGAGCGTCCGAGTGCCGGCGCAGAATCCCCATCACGATACCTCTGAAGGCGAACTCCTCCGCAAACGCCGGGATGACCGCGACCGTCAGATAGGAGATGAAGATACTGGTTCTCTCATCGGTCTCAACAGAGCCCGTGTAGCTGCTTTCAAAACCGAACATCGAGAACATATGCGAGACCGCGTCCGCGACATAGTTAGATAAAAGCGAAAGCGCAAGACCGATGATGACTAACATGAAAAGCGTTGACGGCTTGATCTTCTCAAAGGGGAAGAGGCGCGCAAAGCTCTCTCTTCTGACTAAGCAGAAGATGATGCCAACCAAGAAGAAGGTGACAAGTGAGAACACGCCGTTAAACATCATCAGTTCAAACGCCGATGAGAGGATTTCTGTCGTATTTGCTCCGGAGAAGATCTCCACGATCGCGACAACGATCGAGAAGAGGATCTCTGTCCCAAAGAACAGGATCAGCAGCAGCCCTACCGCGTTCGTGTCTTTTCTCAGAGCCTGCCGGTACTGATATTCTTCAAATTGTTTTTGACTGTAAAAATACTGCAAAATAAAATCTCCTTGTGACATTTTCCGATCAGAACAAGACAGTCTTTGTTTAATTACTAATATATTAACACAAAAATTTTAAAAATAATTCTTGACAATCAATATAAATGATATTATAATATTCACCGAACAATAAAGCAAAGCAGGAGCTTTCACCTGTGGGGTATCGTCTGCACGGGTCAATACATCGACATAGTATAGCTATGACCGGTATTGCGCGCGGACGGAAACTTCTGTCCGCTTTTGTTTTGACAAATTTTTGGAGGTGCCGAACATCAGCAAACAAGAACTTCAGATCAACGAAGAAATACGCGACAAAGAGCTGCGTGTGATCGGAGCTGACGGAGCCCAGCTCGGGATTATGTCCGCTGCCGACGCCCAGAGAATCGCAGACGAAAAGAATCTTGACTTGGTTAAGATCGCTCCCAAAGCCGCCCCGCCCGTATGCAAGATCATGGATTACGGCAAGTATCGCTTTGAGCAGGCGAAGCGCGAGAAGGAGCAGAGAAAGAACCAGCATACCGTCGAGGTCAAAGAGATCAAACTGTCTCTCAATATCGACACCCACGACTTCAACACCAAGCTCAAGAACGCTTTGAAGTTTTTCGCTCACGGCGATAAGGTCAAGGTTTCGATCCGATTCAGAGGCCGCGAGATGGGACACAGCGAGTACGGCTATGAGACGATGAAGAAGTTCTCGGACGCCTGCGCGGAAGTTGCGAATATCGAGCGTCCCGCCAAGCTCGAAGGTCGTCAGATGTTGATGTTTTTAGCACCCAAACCCACGAAGTAATTTAAAGGAGGATTTTTAATATGCCTAAGATCAAAACACACAGCGGAGCGAAAAAACGCTTCAAGCTCTCTAAAAACGGTAAGCCGATCCGCGCTCATGCGTATAAGAGCCACATCCTGAACAAGAAGAACACCAAGCGTAAGAGAGGCCTGAGAAAGACCACCGTCGCTGATAAGACCAATGTCGCTCAGATCAAGCGCTTAATCCCTTACAAATAATCGATTACTAACTTTTTTAACGGAGGTAAGATATAATGGCACGCATTAAAGGCGCGATGATGACTCGCAAAAGAAGAAAGAAAGTATTAAAGCTCGCGAAGGGCTATTACGGCGCTAAGTCAAAGCACTTCAAGATGGCCAAACAGGCCGTTATGAAGTCCGGCAACTACGCTTATATCGGCAGAAAGCAGAAGAAGAGAGATTTCAGAAGACTCTGGATCACCCGTATCTCCGCCGCCTGCAAGGCAAACGGCACCAACTACTCTACATTTATGAACAACTTAAAGAAAGCGGGCGTCACTCTGAACCGCAAGATGCTCTCTGAGATCGCGATTTCGGATCCCGCCGCTTTCACCGCTTTGGTAGAGCAGACTAAAAACGCATAAAAAGCTATAACTGCGTTTGGGATTATCCCAAACGCTTTTATATTTGTAAGTGATAACATTTTCCTGATCCCTTCGTAGAGGGAACCGAGGAGATCGAATATGATGGAATATATTTCTTCAAAAGAAAATTCAAAAATCAAATATGTCAGAAAGCTCATTTCGTCTTCGTCTTTCAGAAGGCGTGAGCGCCTCTTTGTCGCGGAAGGGGTCAGGCTGTGCGAAGACGCATTAAGAAGCGGAGTCGAGGTCACTCTTGCCCTCTACTCAGAGAGCTTTACAGACAGAGCAGTCGATCAGTTTCATCTGCTTTCAGAGGTGATGGGAGAGCGCTGTATCGTCAAGGATAGCATATTTAGTGGTTTATCCGACACGAAAACACCACAGGGAGTGCTTTTTGTTATAAAAACACTTGACAAACCCGCTGACTTTGATAAAATTAATGAGAATGGAAAAATATTGGTTCTTGAGGATATCGCGGATCCGTCGAACCTCGGCACGATCCTGAGAACTGCCGAGGCGTTCGCGATCGATCTGGTTGTGATGTCCGAGAACTGCTGCGATCTGTATTCTCCGAAGGTGATCCGCGGCAGCATGGGAGCTGTGTTTCGTCAGAGGGTAGCGGTATGTGATGATCTGGTGTCACTGATTGAGCGCTTTAACCGCTTCGGCAGATCCTATGCCGCGGTGCTGTCAGAGGATTCTCAGCTGCTCTCGGATATGCGTTTTTCCGATTTCTCTCTTGTTTGTATCGGCAACGAGGGCAGAGGGCTCTCCGATCAGGTGATCTCAGCCTGCTCTGATAAACTGTTCATCCCGATGCGCGGTGACGCTGAGTCTCTCAACGCGGCAGTTGCCGCCTCGATTATCCTGTGGGAAATGATCAAATGACTTCTGACGCAAAGTATTATATCTGGCTGACGCTTGCCTTAGGGTATTCAAACCCGAAGCTAAAGGCGCTTTGTAAGCTCTACGGCAGTATGGAAGAGTTCTACCGAGCGGGAACCTTCGAGTGGCGTCTGTCCGGTGTGCTCAATCAACACGATATCGAGTCTCTTTCGCATACAGAACTGTCAAAAGCTTATGATATTATCGATCAGTGCAACCGTCTGGGATATACCGTGTTATCGTTTGACGACAGCAATTATCCTGATAGACTGTTCGAGATCGCCGATCCGCCCGCGGTGCTGTATGTCTGGGGCAGACTGCCGGATTTTGAACACCGGCTCTCCATCGCGATGGTCGGTACGAGAAACGCCACCTCCTACGGAAAGATGACCGCAACGATGCTGTCGGCAAGCCTCTCGAAGCTTGGCGTGATCATCGTTTCCGGCGGCGCGGTGGGTATCGACTGCGAGGCGCATACCGGCGCCTTGGACGCGGGAGGCACCACCGTAGCCGTGCTCGGCTGCGGGATCCATCACCGCTATCTGATGCATCAGCAAAAGCTCAGAGAAGCGATCTCGAAGACAGGCGCTGTCATCTCGGAATACCCGCCCGATTATCCCGCGTCAAAGTTCACTTTCCCTGAGAGGAACCGCATCATCTCAGGGCTCTCCAACGGCGTTGCGGTCATCGAAGCAGGGGAGAGAAGCGGCTCGCTGATCACCGCGCGTCTCGCCTGTGAGCAAAACCGCGATGTCTTCGCCGTGATGGGGAACATCACCTCCGCTTATTCTGTCGGGACCAACCGCCTGATCAAGGACGGCGCGATCCCGGTGACATCTTATTCGGACATCACGGACTGTTATCCCGAATATATCATTGTAGGCGCCGGTGAATCTGTCACGGCAGAGATCCCGAAGCATAGAGCAGATATCGATGTCTCTGAGAACGCAAAGAAGGTATATCGGGTGATCACATCGGATCCGCAGCATATCGACGATATCACCCTGAAATCGGGGTTGTCTGTCAACATCGTCCTGCAGTGCATCACCGAGCTTGAGATGGAAGGTCTGATCAAAGCCGGAAAAGGCAGGATGTATCAGCTGATTTAGTATATCCGTAAATGAGATATGAAGCATATTTTTAGTGATCGTATTTCATTTTTCATTATTATATAGGAGGACTTATGTCTAATCTTGTCATTGTTGAGTCGCCCGCAAAGGCGAAAACGATCAAAAAGTATTTAGGAGACGGCTATGAGGTCGTTGCGTCGATGGGTCATGTCAGAGACCTGCCCGCGGCGCGGCTTTCTGTGGATATCAGCCACAACTTCGAGCCGAAATATGAGGTCATCAAAGGAAAAGAGAAATTAGTCGACGAGCTGCAGGCAAAGGCGAAGAAGTCCGAGAAGGTCTATCTCGCGACCGACCCCGATCGAGAGGGAGAGGCGATCTCGTGGCATCTGGCGTATCTGCTCTCTCTGCCGCTCGAAGAGATCGACAGAGTCGAGTTCAACGAGATCACCAAGAGCGGTATCAAGAACGGTATGTCATCCCCGCGAGCGATCAACATCGATCTCGTCAACGCCCAGCAGGCGAGAAGGATCTTAGACCGTATCGTCGGCTACAAGCTCTCGCCCTTTGTCTCTCAGAAGATCCACCGCGGTCTCTCTGCCGGCAGAGTGCAGTCCGTCGCGGTGAGGATCGTTGTGGACAGAGAGAACGAGATCCGCGCGTTCAAGCCCGAGGAGTACTGGTCGATCGACGCGAAGTTCATCCCCAAGGGCTCGCGCAAGGCGTTCTCGGCGTCCCTCTACGGCGATCAGAAGGGCAAGATCAAAGTCAAGAATAAAGAGCAGGCCGACGCGATCCTGTCCGATCTGGACGGCGCCGACTTTGTCATCACAAAGGTCAAGAACGGCACGAGAAAGAAGTCTCCCGCGCCGCCGTTCATCACCTCCACCCTTCAGCAGGAGGCGTCGAGAAAGCTCAACTTCCAGTCGAGGAGGACCATGAAGGTCGCTCAGGAGCTTTACGAAGGCGTTGAGATCGAGGGCATCGGCGCGATCGGTCTGATCACCTATATGAGAACCGACTCCTTAAGGATCTCGAACGACGCTGTCAGAGACGCAGCAGACTATATCGGTGAGCATTTCGGCAAGGCGTATCTGCCGCCGAAGCCCCGCTTCTACAAGTCCCGCGCAGGCGCTCAGGACGGTCACGAGGCGATACGTCCCTCCACGCCGTCACTCTCTCCCGACAGAGTCAAGTCGAGCTTGAGCTCTGACCAGTATAAGCTCTACAAGCTCATCTGGGAGCGCTTCATCGCGTCTCAGATGGCTGACTGTATCCAGAAGACCACCCAAGCGGACATCGAGGGCAACGGATATGTCTTCAAGGCGGCAGGCTACAAGGTAGACTTTGACGGCTTTACAAAGCTCTATACCGAGGGCAAGGACGAGTCGGAGGAGAAGGATAATCAGATCTTATCCTTAGAAAAGGATACCCACTGCAAGGTCAAGGAGATCATCCCGAATCAGCACTTCACCCAGCCGCCGTCAAGATACACAGAGGCGTCCTTGATCAAGGCGCTTGAGGAATACGGCATCGGCAGACCGTCCACCTACGCCGCGACCATCTCTACCATCACGGGTAGAGAGTATGTCAAGCGTGAGGGCAAGACGCTCTATCCCACTGAGCTCGGAGAGGCGCTCTCCAACCTGATGAAGGAGCGTTTCCCGAAGATCGTCAATGTCAAGTTCACCGCCCAGATGGAGCAGGAACTCGATACTGTCGAGAGCGGCGCCATCCGCTGGGATGAGCTCTTAGACGAGTTCTATACCGATTTCGACAAGAGCCTCAAAAAGGCGAAGGCAGATATGCAGGGCGTCAAGATCACCTTGAAAGAAGACGAGACCGACATCATCTGCGAGAAATGCGGCAGAAAGATGGTCGTCAAGGTCGGCAGATACGGCAAGTTCATCGCCTGTCCCGGCTATCCCGAATGTAAGAATGTCAAGAAATATGTCGAAGAGGTCGGCGTGCCGTGCCCCAAGTGCGGCGGCGATGTCATCATCAAGAGAACCAAGAAGGGCAAAGAGTTCTACGGATGCTCAAACTATCCGAACTGCGACTTTGTCTCCTGGTACGAGCCCACCTCGGAGAAATGTCCCCAGTGCGGAGAACCGCTGTTCAAGAAGAAAGGCAAGAGAGCCACGCTCTTCTGTCAGAAGGACGGATGCGGTTATTCGAAGAAATGAGCGGCGTCAAGGTTATCGGCGCGGGTCTTGCGGGATGTGAAGCGGCGTATCAGCTCTCAAAACGCGGTATCAAAGTCGAGCTTTACGACGCAAAACCGCTCAAAAAGTCCCCCGCGCACCACAAGGACTATCTGTGTGAGATCGTCTGTTCCAATTCGTTCAAAGCGAACCGCGTCAACTCCGCGGCGGGTCTCTTGAAAGAAGAGATGCGGCGTCTTGACTCTCTTCTGATGAAGGTCGCCGACAGTTCTTCTGTCCCCGCGGGCGGCGCGCTGGCGGTCGACAGGGACGAGTTTTCAGAGAAGGTCACCGACTATATCACGCACGACGAGAACATCACCGTTATTTCTCAGGAAATAGAGAAGATCCCCGAAGACGGCATCACGATCATCGCGACAGGTCCCTTGACCTTTGAGAAGCTCTCAGAGGATATTAAGAACCGCTTCGGCGAGTCCTTGAGGTTCTTTGACGCGGCGGCGCCGATCGTGTCCTTTGAGAGCATCGATATGTCGTGTGCGTTCTTTGAGTCGCGCTATCAGAAGGGCGACGGCGACGACTATCTCAACTGTCCGATGAATAAGGAAGAATACGAGCGGTTCTATCAGGCGCTGATCTCAGCCGAGCGCGCGCCGGTACACGAGTTCGATGTGATGAACCCGAAGGTCTACGAAGGCTGTATGCCGATCGAGGTGATGGCGCAGAGGGGCGTCGATACCGTTCGCTTCGGCCCGATGAAGCCCGTGGGACTTAGAGATCCGAGAACAGGTCACAGGCCGTGGGCGGTGCTTCAGCTTCGCAAGGAGAACCGCGAGGGCTCGATGTATAACCTCGTCGGCTTTCAGACGAATTTAAAGTTTTCTGAACAGAAGCGCGTCTTCTCGCTGATCCCCGCTTTGAAGAACGCGGATTTCCTGCGCTACGGGGTGATGCACCGCAACACCTTCATCGACTCTCCGCGGTTATTGAACTCGGATTATTCTCTGAGAGAAAATAAAAACATCTTTTTTGCCGGTCAGATCACCGGTGTCGAGGGGTACATGGAGTCAGCATCCTCGGGACTGATCGCAGGTATCAACGCGGCGCGTCTGATACAGGATCAAAAGACCGTCACGCTGCCCCGTGAGACCATGATCGGCGCTTTGTCGCGCTATATCAGTGACGAGACAATCAGGGACTTTCAGCCGATGGGCGCGAACTTCGGCGTTTTGCCGGAACTCATCGACCGTCCGAGAGACAAGGCTCAGCGCGGACAGGCGTATGCCGACCGCGCGCTCGCTGCTCTGGATGAGTTCAAAAAGTCGTTATAACCGACCCGAAAATTACAATATATGAAAAGGAAATAAAAATATGAAAATCATCGTAGACGCTTTCGGCGGCGACAACGCCCCGTTAGAAATTATCAAAGGCGCTATTGACGCGAAGAACGAGTACCAAGTGGATATTATTCTCACAGGCGACGAAGCGAAAATCAGATCGGTCGCCGCTGAGAATAACATCGACCTTTCAGGTGTAGAGATCGTTCACGCGCCCGATGTGTTCTCTCAGAACGAAGACGGCACCAAGATCCGTGAGAAGAAGTACGCAGAGACCTCGATGGCAAAGGGTCTGAGGATGGTCGCCGCGGGAGAGGGAGACGCCTTTGTCTCCGCGGGCAACTCCGGCGCTTTAGGCGCGGGAGCCGCGCTCCTCGTCAAGCGTATCAAGGGCATCAAGCGCGTCGCGTTCGCGCCTGTGATGCCGAACTCGAACGGCTACTTCATGCTGCTTGACTCCGGTATCAACAAGGAATGCCGCCCCGACGCGCTGCGCCAGTTCGCACTGATGGGCTCGATCTATATGAACAAGGTCATGGGGATCGAGAATCCCCGCGTCGGACTTGCGAACATCGGCACCGAAGAGCACAAGGGCAGAGAGCTTGAGCAGGAAGCGTACAAGCTCTTGAAAGAGACCCCGATCAACTTCATCGGTAATGTCGAGGCGAGAGATATTCCCACCGACGGCTGTGATGTCGCGGTGTGTGACGGTTATACCGGCAATATGATCTTAAAGACTTTCGAGGGCGTCGCTTCGGCTCTGCTCAAAAAGGTCAAGGGAGTGTTCACTAAGAACCTCAAAACGAAGCTCGCCGCGGCGCTGATCCTCAAAGAGATGAAAGAGCTCAAGAAGTCTGTCGACTATAACGAGGTCGGCGGCGCGCCGGTCTTAGGCTGCCAAAAACCCGTCTTCAAGGCGCACGGCACTGCGAACGCGAAGACAATCAAGAACGCGATCCGCGTGACCAAGGACTATGTTGACAACCATGTCATCGAATCTATTACTCAGTCGCTCTCAGAGCTGAAAGAAGTGGAGTAAGTGAAAGATATTCAAGAGAAAATCGGCTATTTTTTTCATAACGAAAGCCTGCTTCGAGAGGCGCTGACCCATTCTTCATATGCGAACGAGCAGAAGGGCAGAATCCGCCACAACGAACGCCTCGAGTTCTTAGGCGACGCGGTGCTGTCGATCGTTGTCTCCGACTATATTTTTGAGAACTGTCCCGAGATGCCCGAAGGCGAGCTGACCAAGCTCAGAGCCTCATTGGTATGTGAGAAGAGCCTCTTCGACTTTGCGAAGCAGATGGACTTGGGATCATTCATCATGCTCTCGAACGGTGAGCGGAAGAACGGCGGCGCGAACCGCCCCTCGATCGTCTCCGACGCGTTCGAGGCGCTGATCGCGGCGATCTATCTCGATGGCGGGATGGAAGCCGCCAAGCGCCACATCCTGCGGTTTGTGATCCCGGAGATCGAGCATCACAAGAACAATTCCTTCAAGGACTACAAGACAAAGCTCCAGGAGATCATCCAGAAGAACCCCGGCGAGCGCTTAGAGTACGCGGTCGTCTCCGCGACCGGTCCCGACCACGATAAGCACTTCAAGGTCGAGGTGCACCTCAACTCCAATGTGATCGGCAGGGGCGGCGGACGCTCGAAGAAAGAAGCCGAGCAGCAGGCTGCAAGAGAAGCGCTGGAGTTGATGGGTTATTAAACACGCGAATGTAGCATTGTTCATCCCGCATAACGGATGTCCTCAGCGATGCAGCTACTGTAATCAAAAGAGTATCTCCGGCGCATCCTATCAGCCTACACCGGATGATGTGAGAAGCGCGATCAAGATCGCTGTTGATTCTTTAAAAGAAAATACAGCGAACGCGGAGATCGCCTTTTTCGGCGGATCCTTCACCGCGATCGACAGGGAATATATGATCGCTCTTTTAGACGCGGCATATCCCTATACCGACCGCTTCAAAGGGATCAGGATCTCCACCCGTCCGGATTGTATTGATGAAGAAGTTTTAAGTCTTCTAAAGAATTATCGTGTCACTTCGATCGAGCTCGGCGCCCAGTCGATGAGCGATGAGGTGCTCCTTTCTAACGAGCGAGGACATACCGCTGATGATGTGAGGATCGCGTCACGGCTCATTCGGGACTATTCCTTTGAACTCGGGCTTCAGATGATGACGGGGCTCTATCGAAGCGACGATATGCTTGATATGATGACGGCAGAGGAGTTCATTCAGCTGGATCCGTCTACGGTGCGGATCTATCCCACCGTTGTGATGAAGAACACCCGCCTTGCTCTCTTGTATGAGAGGGGAGCGTATGCGCCTCAGACGCTCGATCAGGCGATTGATCTGTGCGCGTCGCTGATCGAGCGGTTCACTGACTGCGGTATCCGTGTGATCAGGGTCGGGCTCCACGACAGCGAGACGCTTCGGCGCGATATGATCACGGGTCCCTTCCATCCCGCTTTTCGGGAACTGTGCGAAAGCAGAATGATGTATAAAATTCTTTTAGAGAAATTACAACAATCAGGAAAACACCGCGCATTTGTCGCGGTATCACCGCGCTTTGTCTCCAAGGCGATCGGTCATAAGCAGGAAAATTTAAGAAAGCTCAGATCGCTTTCTTATGATATTACAATCGTACCGGATCCGTCCCTCGATGATTTTCAGGTGACGGTGAAGGATGAGGGGTAGAATATGCTCTTAAAATCTCTCGAACTGCAAGGTTTCAAAACCTTTCCCGACAAAACAAAATTGACCTTTGATACCGGTATCACATCGGTCGTAGGTCCCAACGGCTCCGGCAAAAGCAACATCTCCGACGCGATCCGCTGGGTCTTGGGCGAACAGTCCCCGAAGACGCTGCGCTGCTCCAAGATGGAGGATGTGGTCTTCAACGGTACCGATAAGAGAAAACGCCAAGGCTACGCTGAGGTTACCCTGACGATCGACAACTCCGATCGCTTTCTGCCTTACGGCGGCGACGAGGTAGCTGTCACCAGACGCTATTACCGCTCCGGAGAGTCGGAGTATCTGATCAACAAGGCGTCCGTGCGTCTCAAGGATATCCATGAGCTCTTCATGGATACGGGTCTCGGCAGAGACGGCTACTCGATGATCGGACAGGGCAAGATCGACTCGATCGTCGCCTCCAAGTCCGAGGACAGACGCGAGATCTTCGAAGAAGCCGCCGGTATCTCCCGCTATCGCTACAGAAAAGTAGAAGCCGAGCGCAAGCTCTCTCATACCGAGGACAACCTGCTCAGACTGCGTGATATCGTCACAGAGCTCGAGGACAGGGTAGAGCCTCTTCGTGTCCAGTCCGCGAAAGCGGAGAAGTTCCTGGAGCTTTCTTCTCAAAAGAAGAGCCTCGAGATCGCTCTGTGGATGGATACGATCGAGAAGTCCTCGAAGGTGCTCAAGGATCATGAGGAGAAGATCGAGATCGCCAAAGCGGCCTATGATGACGCCGAAGAGACCTTGTCGCGCATCAATCAGGAGACCGAGGATATCTATCTCAAGAAGGGGGATATCTCCTCTCAGATCGAAGAGCACAGAGCTTCTTCCTCCGCTTGTGACGCAGAGATCGCCGAGAAGCGCGCGATGATCTCCGTCTGTGAGAACGATGTCCAGCATAATAACGACAACATCAATCGTGTTGAGTCGGAGATCGAGAAAGCCCGCACCTCCGCCGAGGATATTCAGAATGTCATCGAGGAGAAGCAGAGCCTGATCTCTGAGATCAAAGAGAAGATCGGGAATAAGCAGTCGGAGTATAACACCGTCTCCGACGAGCTCAATCATATCAACATCGATACCTCCCGCTCCAACGATGAGCTGCAAAAGCTCTCCGCGACCCTTGCGACCCTCTCGTCCCGTTTGGCGGATGTCAGAGTTACGGATATCACCTCGCTCTCAAATATCGAAGAGCTCTCCGCTCGTGTCGCGACCCTTCGGGAGAGTCAGACGGAGCGGCGTGATCAGCTCAAAACACTCAGAGAGATGCGCTCCGATTACGAGCATAAGTGCCAAAGCGCCCAGGAGCAGGTCTCGATGATTTCGAACTCCATCGAGGGCTTGGAGCTCAAAATGCGGGGGAGAAGCCAGAAGCTCGAAGAGCAGAAGCAGATCTCAGACCGCTTGATGCTCGACGCGGAGGAGAAGTCAAGACGCGCGAAGATCCTCATCGATCTCTCACAGAATTTCGAGGGCTTCTATCACTCTGTCAAGGTCGTGATGAAGGAATCGAAGAAGGGCAACATCGGCGGCATCTGCGGACCTGTCACCACGCTGATCAAGGTTCCGTCCGAGTATAATATCGCGATGGAGGTCGCCTTGGGCGCAAAGATGCAGCATATCGTTGTCAACACCGATACCGACGCGAAGCGCGCCATCGAGCTTTTAAAAAAGCTCGACGCCGGCAGAGCCACCTTCCTGCCGGTATCCACCATCAAGGAGAGATCGCTCGACGAGAAGGGGCTCTCCGACTGTTACGGATATATCGGGATCGCCTCAGAGCTTTGCTCCTGCGATCAGAAGTATCGCGCAATCCTCTCAAATCTGCTCGGAAGGATCGTTATCGCGGAGGATCTCTCATCCGCGTCCGCGATCGCGAAGAAATATTCCTACCGTTTTATGGTCGTCACCTTGGACGGTCAGGTCATCAACGCGGGAGGATCGTTCACCGGCGGTTCCCGCGCGAAGAACTCGGGTCTTCTTTCCCGTGAGACCGAGATCGAAAAGCTCACGAAAGAAGCAGCCGCCTTGAAAGAGAAGTATAACGCGTCTTTGGAAGAGCTGAAGCGTATTCAGTCAAGCTACGCAAAGTGCGAGTCCGATCTTTTAGGCGCGCGCGCCGATCTCTCAAACGCTCAGCAGGAGGCGGTCAGACTTGACGCGGAGTTTGTCGCCTGCAGGAACGAGTGCGACTCTGTACAGACTCAGCTCTCTGCGATCGACGCGGAGATCGAAGCCTCTCTTAAAAAGATCGAGGAGTCCAAGGCCGCCCGCGCCGCCGCTCAGAAGGAGATGGTCAGCTATACCGCTCAGACCGAGTCTACCGAGTTCAAGATCAAAGAGCTCACCGGCTCGCGCGATCAGATGAGCGAGAAGAGAGAGGAGCTCTCGTCCGCCCTGTCCGATCTGAGGCTGAAGATCGTTGCCTTTGAAAAGGATGTCGAGAGCATATCCTCCGAGATCGAGACCGCGCGTCTCTCCGGTACAGAAGGCGAGAGAAGGATCGAAGAACTTCAGAGAGAGAAAGAACAATATTTACAGAATAATTCTGATATAGAAAATAAAATCGCCGAGCTGACTCAAGAGATCGAGAACCTTTCTGCAAAGACTAAGTCGTATACGGAGAGGATCGAACAGCTGAACACCGAGCTTGATAATCTCGACAAGCGCAGCGTCGAGCTTCGTCAGTTAGAGCGTGACAAGTCCTCCGAGAGAGAGCTCTACTCGAACGAGTTTTCCCGCTTGGAGGAAAAGAAACTAAGCCTTCAGAAGCAGTACGACGATATCATCTCGAAGCTCTGGGAGGAGTATGAGCTCACTTTAAGCGAGGCGCGCGCAACCGCGCAGGGGATCGAGAACCTTACTCAGGCGAGATCACAGCTCAGCTCTTTAAGACAGAAGATCAAGGCGTTAGGCACCGTTAATGTAGCGGCGATCGAAGAGTATAAAGAGGTCTCCGAGCGCTACGAGTTTATGAGCGCGCAGGTTGAGGATGTCGAGAAGTCGAAGCGCGAACTCGAGCGGCTCATCACCGATCTGACCAAGCAGATGAAAGAGGTCTTCGTCACATCTTTCGCTGAGATCAACAAGAAC
Source organism: uncultured Ruminococcus sp. (assembly GCA_905234535.1). Lineage (GTDB taxonomy): Bacteria > Bacillota > Clostridia > Oscillospirales > Acutalibacteraceae > Ruminococcoides. Next base: position 7,329 of record CAJOII010000011.1, on the reverse strand, counting down.
TTCGGCATCACCTTCAAGGAGCTGTTCTCCGGCGGCGAGGCGCGGCTCGAGCTGTCCGATCCCGAGAATATCCTCACATCGGGCATCGACATCATCGTGCATCCTCCGGGCAAGATCGTCGTCCACTTAGAGGCGCTCTCCGGCGGTGAGAAGGCGTTGGTCGCGATCGCACTGTACTTTGCGATCATGAAGGTCAGACCCGCCCCGTTCTGCGTGATGGACGAGATCGAAGCGGCGCTCGACGAGGTCAATGTCGACCGCTTCGCGCAGTACTTGAGAAACCTCACCGAGAGCACTCAGTTCATCCTCATCACTCACCGCAGAGGCACCATGGAAGAGGCGGATGTCCTCTACGGCGTCACCATGCAGGACGAGGGTATCTCAAAGCTCTTGGAGCTTCGCGCGAGCGAGGTCGCTGTCAAGCTCGGACTGTCTAACTAATACATAAAATAAACTTTCAGGAGTAATTATGGGACTGTTTCATAAAATCAAAGACGGACTGAAGAAGACCAGAGAATCGGTCGTCGGACAGATCGACTCGATGCTCAAGGGATTCACCAAAATCGACGAGGAGCTGTTTGAAGAATTAGAAGAGCTGCTCGTGATGGGCGATGTGGGCGTCGCTACCGCAGAGAAAATCTGCGACGAGCTCAGAGGCCGCGTCAAGTCGAAAGGCATCACCGATCCGAGTCAAATCATGATTGAGCTTCAGTCGCTTTCGTGGGAGATGCTCACAGGCGGCAACGAGATGATCCTGAATTCCAAGCCTTCCGTTATCCTGATCATCGGTGTCAACGGCGTCGGCAAGACCACCTCGATCGGTAAATTAGCGAATTTCTACTCGAAACAGGGCAAGAAGGTGATCCTTGCCGCAGCGGATACCTTCCGCGCCGCCGCGATCGACCAGCTCAAGGTATGGGCGGATCGCGCCGATGTCGATATCATCTGTCAGGATGAGGGATCGGATCCTGCCGCGGTCGTATTTGACGCGATCTCCGCCGCGAAGGCGAGAGGCGCCGATCTGGTGATCGTGGATACTGCCGGCAGACTGCACAACAAGAAGAATCTGATGGACGAGCTCTCGAAGATCCGCAGGATCATTGACCGCGAGCTCCCCGACGCGGATAAGGAATCTCTCCTCGTTTTGGACGCTACCACCGGTCAGAACGCCGTTAACCAGGCGAACGAATTCGCAAAGGCGACCGGTATCACCGGCATCATCCTCACAAAGCTCGACGGTACCGCCAAGGGCGGCGTGGTGCTCGCCATCAAAGACGGATTAGGCATACCGGTGAAGTTCATCGGCGTAGGCGAACAGCTTGACGACCTCCAGCCGTTCGATGCGGACGACTTCTCCTTAGCGCTGTTTTCAGCGGATGAGAGCTGATATGAGAGAATTTATCATCGCGACCAATAACGAGAAGAAGCTCATAGAGCTCGACCGTATCTTAAATCCCTTGGGGATCAGAGCGGTCACGGCGAAGAGCAAGGGGATCTCTTTAGATGATGTCGAAGAGACCGGCTCTACCTTTATGGAGAATGCGCGGCTCAAAGCGAAAGCGGCATATGAGAAGTCCCACCTGCCCGTGATTGCGGATGACTCGGGGCTTTGCGTCGACGCATTAGACGGCAGACCGGGGATCTACTCCGCCCGCTACGGCGGTCATGATTCGCCGTATCAAAAAAAGATCGAAATGCTGCTTTGTGAGCTCGAAGGAGTAGCAGAAGAGAGGCGCGGAGCGCATTTTACCTGCGCTGTCTGCTGTATCTTAAGCGAGGACGAAGTGATCGAGGTCGAGGGATACTGCTACGGCTCTATCGCGACCGAGCCCTCGGGCGACGGCGGCTTCGGCTATGATCCGATCTTTCTTGCAGACGGCAGGAGCTTCGCTTCTTTATCGGACGAAGAGAAGGATCAAAGGAGCCACCGCGGCAACGCTCTTCGTGCGCTCAAAGAGAAACTCGAAGAATATTTGAAAAAAGATTAACGCAATTTTTGTGTCATTGCGAGGGGGTGCCCCGTGGAAATCCCCTTTTTCCTAATACCGTATTTATAGGGATTTTTGACAGTTACTGACGATCAGGAGGAAATCATGCTGACAAGTAAGCAGCGCGCATACTTACGCGCTTTGGCAAATTCGATCGACACCGTCGTGATGGTCGGTAAAGGCGACCTTGACGAACAGGTGTTCAAAACAGCCGACGAAGCGATCACCGCGCGGGAGCTGATCAAGGGCAAGGTGTTGGAGGCAAGCTCGCTCTCATCCAGAGAAGCCGCCGATCAGATTGCTCTTTCCATCGACGCCGATGTGGTACAGGTCATCGGCTCCAAGTTCGTCCTTTACAGAAAGAACAAGAAGGACCCGAAGATCAAGCTCCCCCGATGAGAAGAGCGATTTTCGGCGGATCCTTCAACCCGATCCACAACGATCATATCCGCCTTTGCGAGCGGTTTTATGAGGAATTCTCTCTTGATAAGGTGACCCTGATCCCGACATCGACGACCCCGCTCAAGGATAACTCTTCGATGGCGTCATCTGAGGACAGACTTCGTATGTGCGGCCTCGCTTCTGCCGATATCGATTTCATCGAAGTCAGCGATATCGAGGTCAGAAGAGAGGGCTTGAGCTACACGAGTGATACGGTCAGAGAGCTCTCCGGTTATGGCGACGAGCTGTTTCTGATCGTCGGCGCGGATATGTTTCTGACCTTAGAGAAGTGGCACGAGTGCGAGTATCTTTTTTCACAGGTCACCGTACTCGCGGCTCCGAGAGATGAATCGGATATTAATATTCTAAAAAAGAAATATAAAGAACTCAAGCCCCTCGGGTGCAAGGCGCTTTTCTCACAGACTCCGATCGGAGACCTGTCTTCGACCGCTGTCAGAGAGAAGCTCAAAAGGGGAGAGGACCTCTCTTTATCTCTCCATCCCGATGTGTTGCGCTATATAAGGAAGCGCCGTCTGTATTTATGAACAAAGATCTTTTCATTGAAGAACTGAATACGCTTTCCGACTACCGCAGGATCCATTCGCTGAATGTGTCGATAGAGGCACGAAGACTTGCCGAAAAATACGGCGCCGATCCCGAGCGCGCCGAGATCGCGGGTCTTCTGCACGATATTACCAAAGAATTTGATGACGAAACCCAGTTGAAAATCATTCACGATGGTGGTATAATCTTATCTGCTGTCGAGCAAGCGTCCCCCAAGCTCTACCACGCGATCTCCGCTTCTGTCTATGTGCGGGAGCGCTTCGGGATCGAGGATGAAGACATCCTGAACGCGATCCGCTATCATACCACCGCGAGAGCGGGGATGTCCGCGCTCGAGAAGGTCGTCTTTTTGGCGGACTTCACATCGGCTGACAGAAAGTTTGACGATATCGACAACATCCGCCGCTGTGCCGAGATCTCTCTCGAAGACGGGATGCTTTACGCGCTCCGCTTCACAATCTCAAGGATCTCTGCGCGCTCCGGGCTGATCAGCCCCGACGCCTTGGACGCCTACAACGAGATCGTGCTCTCTCAGATGAACCGGTAATCTATGAAGCAAATCTTCATTTTAATAAAGAGGTATTTATGACAACATTAGAACAAGCGAAAGAAATCGCGAGGATTTTATCCGAACACAAAGGTCTCGATATCAATGTCATCAAGATTGACGACATCTCGGTGCTGGCGGACTTTATGGTCATCTGTACCGGCAACTCTTCCACCCATGTCAAGTCGCTCGCCGATTATGTCGAGGACGAGATGGACAAGAAGGGCTACTCTGTCAGCCATATCGAGGGCTACCGCTCCAACACATGGATCCTTTTAGATTATGTCGATGTGATCGTCCATGTGTTCTCCGACGAATCGAGAAAGTACTATGACCTCGACCGTCTCTGGGAGGACGGCGAGATCGTCGATATCTCGAATATAATCGAATAACGCTGAAATTTTATCCCGTTTTGGAGGAATCTATATGAAATATAACCACAGAGCCATTGAACCGAAGTGGCAGAAAGTCTGGGAGGAGAAAGGCTGCTTTCACGCAGAGAATCATTCCGAAAAGCCTAAATTCTACGCGCTGATCGAGTTTCCTTATCCTTCGGGACAGGGACTTCATGTCGGTCATCCCAGACCCTATACCGCGCTCGATACCGTCTCGAGGAAAAGGCGCTTAGAGGGCTATAATGTTCTCTATCCGATCGGCTGGGACGCTTTCGGTCTGCCCACCGAGAACTACGCGATCAAGAACCACATCCATCCCGAGATCGTCACCAAGAACAATATCGCGCGATTCAAGAAGCAGATCCAATCTCTCGGCATCTCCTTTGACTGGTCGAGAGAGATTAGCACCACCGATCCCGACTACTACAAGTGGACCCAGTGGATCTTTTTGCAACTTTTCAAGCACGACCTCGCCTATAAGAAAGAGATGGCGGTCAACTGGTGCACCTCCTGCAAGTGCGTCCTCGCGAACGAAGAGGTCGTAAACGGCGTCTGCGAGCGCTGTGGCTCAGAGGTCGTCCACAAGACCAAGTCTCAATGGATGCTCAAGATCACACAGTACGCGGATCGTCTGATCGACGATCTCGACCTCGTTGATTATCCCGAGCGCGTAAAGCTCCAGCAGAAGAACTGGATTGGCAGATCCTACGGCGCTGAGGTAGAGTTCGATACCACCTTAGGCGACAAGCTCAAGATCTACACCACCCGCGCGGATACGCTCTTCGGCGCGACCTATATGGTCATGTCTCCGGAGCATCCCTTCATCGAGAAGTGGGCGGATAAGCTCAAAAATCTCGACGAAGTCCGAGCGTATCAGCTCTTATCTTCAAAGAAGTCCGACTTTGAGCGCACCGAGATGAATAAGGACAAGACCGGCGTCAAGCTCGAGGGCGTCTGTGCGATCAATCCCGTCAACGATAAGGAGATCCCGATCTTCATCTCCGACTATGTCCTGATCTCCTACGGCACCGGCGCGATCATGGCGGTGCCTGCGCACGATACCCGAGACTGGGAGTTTGCGAAGAAGTTTGACCTTCCCATCATCGAGGTCGTCAAGGGCGGCGATGTAGAGAAGGAAGCATATACCGACTGCGCGACCGGCGTGATGACCAACTCCGGCTTCTTGGACGGTCTCTCGGTAGAAGAAGCGAAGGAGAAGATCATCGCCTTCCTGACCGAGAAGGGCATCGGTACGAAGAAGACCAACTTCAAGCTCAGAGACTGGGTGTTCTCCCGCCAGCGCTACTGGGGCGAGCCGATCCCGATTGTTCGCTGTGATGACTGCGGCTATGTCCCGATCGACGAGAGTGAGCTTCCCTTGAGACTTCCGATGGTAGAGTCCTATGAGCCCACCGATACCGGCGAGTCGCCCCTCGCCAACATGACCGAGTGGGTAGAGACCACCTGTCCCAAGTGCGGCAAGAAAGCATACCGCGAAACCGATACCATGCCTCAGTGGGCGGGATCCTCGTGGTACTACCTCAGATATATGGATCCTCACAACGATACCTCCATTGCGTCCGATGACGCCTTCAAATATTGGGAGAGCGTCGACTGGTACAACGGCGGCATGGAGCACACCACGCTGCATCTGTTATACAGCCGCTTCTGGCACAAGTTCCTTTATGATATCGGCGTTGTTCCCACCAAGGAACCCTACAAGAAGCGCACCTCTCACGGTATGATCCTGGGCGAGAACGGCGAGAAGATGAGTAAGTCCCGCGGCAATGTCGTTAACCCCGACGAGATCGTCGACGAGTACGGCGCGGATACCCTGCGTCTGTACGAGATGTTCATCGGCGACTTTGAGAAGGCGGCCCCTTGGAGCCCGTCCTCCATCCGCGGCTGCAGAAAGTTCATCGAGCGCTTCTATAACCTACAGGAGGTCGTGACCGAAGGGAACTTCATCCGTCCCGAGCTCGAGAAAGAGTTCCATAAGACCATCAAGAAGGTCGGCTCCGATATCGAGAACATCAAGTTCAACACCGCGATCGCGGCGCTGATGTCTCTGATCAACTCGATCACCGCGACCGGCAAGATCACGAAGAAGGAGCTCTCGATCTTCTCGATCCTCTTGAATCCCTTCGCGCCTCATGTCACCGAAGAGGTCTGGCAGGCGTGCGTTTTGGGCGACGGGATCCTGGCTGAGACACAGTGGCCGAAGTATGACGAGGCGAAGTGTGTCGACGATACTGTCGAGATCGTCGCTCAGGTCAACGGCAAGATCAAGGCGAAGCTGATGATCGCAAAAGACGCCCCGCAGGACGAAGTCCTCGCTCTCGCAAAGAACGAAGAGAAGGTGAGTGAAGCGATCGCTTCGATGAATATCGTCAAAGAGATCTATGTCAAGGGCAAGCTCGTCAACATTGTCGTCAAGCCGTAACAGAAAGCGTCTTCACATCCTTGAACCGGTTCTAAATTCTCCGAAATGTAGAAATTTTCGACTCAATATTAGCGAATTTCTACAAATTCAATGTTTTGACTTGACACTTTGAACACATTATTGTATAATTGTCAGTGCATTATGCGAATAAACCCCTGCCTTTTGGCGGATGGGAGGGAAATACATGTCAGAAGTAAGACTCAAGGAGAACGAATCTCTGGAGAGCGCTCTTAGAAGATTTAAGAAGCAGTGTGCCAGAGCCGGCGTTATCGCCGAGGTTCGTAAAAGAGAAGCTTACGAAAAGCCTTCTGTAAAGCGCAAGAAGAAGTCCGAGGCTGCTCGCAAGCGTAAATACAGATAATCTCAGATAAAACGGACAGAGCTCTTCTGTCCGTTTTTGATTTATACTAATCTCAAATAAAAGGTAGACGGTCTTAACGGTCTGATTTCCGCAATACTTCGTTGTCGTCCTTGGTAGGCGCGAGCCTTGTTTTGTGAAAATCATTCTCGTTTTTTAATTGAAATTAGTATTAGGTTCCTTTTATGTCAGTATCAGTAAAGAAAGGTGAGCATATGACATCCATCGATAAGTTAAGAGAATTTCTGCCCGATCGGCACACCGCCGCGCTGGTGACTTCGGACATCAATATCCGTTATTTCACACTATTCCCCGATTCCGAGGGCGCGCTTCTTGTGACCTCTGACGCGTGCTGGCTGTTAGTGGATTTTCGTTACTATGAAAAGGCGCAGGGTGTCGTCTCCGACGAGATAACACTGGTTCAGTTCAAAAAGCTATTCGATTCGATTAACTCTATTTTAGAAAAAAGAGATATCAAGAGACTCCTGATCGAGGAAGAGGAGGTCACCCTCTCGCGCTTTGAAAAGTTCAAAAGCGAGCTTCACGCAGAGCTTCTGACCGAGTATAAGCTCTCAAAGATCATCTCTGACATC
>CAJOII010000010.1 GCA_905234535.1 uncultured Ruminococcus sp. | reverse complement strand
TCCGGAGCCCAAGCAGAAGGTCGCCGGGATGATCGTATCGGGCATATCAAATTCTTTATTCGCGCGGTTCTCGAGGAAGTTTGCCATGACCTTCTGCCAGGTGATCGCGGCGAGGTCGGTGTAGGTGATGACATCGGGGGTATCGTAGCCCATCCAGCACGCGAGCGTGCAGTACGGAGAAGCGCCGACGAACCAGATGTCCTTGCCGTCATCGGTGGTACCGGTCTTGCCGGCGATCTCCCATCCGTAGACCTGCGCGTAGGAGGACGCGGAGTGGGTGGAGGTCTCGACATTGTACTTCAAGAGCCGGTTCATCTCGTAGGCGACCTCGGGAGAGTACGCCTCGATCGGTTGGTCGTTGCGGTTATCTAAGATGATCTTGTCGTTCTGATCGGTAACATAATAGTAGGTGTACGGCTCATAGTAGAGGCCGCCGTTGCCGATATAGGCGATCGCCGCCGCCATCTCGCGAACCGTGACGCCGCCCTGCATACCGCCTAAGGAGAGCGCGCCGACATTGTCCGCGTCCGCTTCGCCGAGGTGGGAGAAGCCGAGGTTGGAGGTGGCTTGGTTATAGGCGTCATAGGTACCGACCATATCCATCGTCTGCACAGCGCAGGCGTTCGAGGACCATGAGAGCGCCTCGGGCACCGTGAGGTACTGGGTGTAGTAGCCGTAGGAGTTGTAAGGGCCGGGTGAGCCGTCCATGAAGTAGTGCTCGAGCGGCTGGTCGGTGACGAGAGAGGAGTAGTTATAGAGCTTCATCTGCAGCGCCATGGGGTAGGGGATGATGCCCTTGATCGAGGAGCCCGGCTGCAGCACCGAGTGAGACGCGCGGTCCCATTCGAGGTTGCCCTCCTTCTCGTGAGAGGAGCCCGCGGTACAGATGACCCTGCCGTCAAAGTCGATCATCTCCATGCCGATCTCGAGGTCGTAGTCATAGCCTTCTTTGGAGTTGAGCGCCTCTCTTTCGATCATCTCCTGCATCTTGAGATCCATCGCGGAGTAGATCTTGAGACCCTCGGTGTAGAGCTTCTCGGAGGCAGCGCCCTCGCTGATGTCATAGTACTTCGCGAGGTCTCTCGCGACATCGTAGAACATCTGATCCATGTACCAGTTCTGGACATCGACGCTGTCGTCTTCCTCTTCCTCATATTCTTCTGCGGAGTAATCGACGAAGGTCATCGTCTCGGACTCCGCCATCGCTTCGTCATATTCCGCCTTGGTGATATATCCCTGATCGTACATCTCGCTGAGGACGATCTCGCGGCGGATCTTGTTGTTCTCGGGATAGACCAGCGGGTTCCATCTGGACGGGTTCTGGGTGATGCCGGCGATCGCGGCGCACTGGGCGATGGAGCACTCGCCGATCGGCTTGTCAAAGTAGAGCTCTGACGCCGCTTCGACTCCCTGCGCGTTGTTGCCGAAGTTGACGACATTGAGGTACGCCTCGATGATATCGTCCTTGGAGTATTCCTTCTCAACATTGAGCGCTCTGAAGATCTCTCGGAGCTTTCTCGTCAGAGAGACCTCGTTGTCGTCGGTGATATTCTTGATCAGCTGCTGGGTGAGGGTGGATCCGCCGTAGTTGTCGGAGCCCGATACCAGAGCCATCACCGCCGAGCCGGTTCGAAACCAGTCGACGCCGTGGTGCTCATAAAAGCGCTTGTCCTCGATCGCGACGATCGCGTCGGGCATCGCCTTAGGCATCTCGGAGAGGTCGACCCAGATGCGGTTCTCGGTGCCGTAGAGGGTCTGATATTCCTCGAACTTGTCGGTGTCGGGATTCTTGATATAGATGAAGGAGCTCAGGTTCAGCGCCCTTGCGTTGATATCGATACCGGTGGGCTCGTTCGCGATCTTGAAGACATAGATCCCGAGCGAGACGCCCACAATGAGCCCCGCGCAGATCAGGATCAGCAGCGCGGTCAGGATGATCCTGCCGATCCCGCCGAAGAACGCGCCGACCGCGGATGGGTTCTTCCTCACATCGATCTTGTCGGTATATTTACTGATGTCGGTTTTTCTCATGAGTTACCTCCGTAAATATCAACCTGTTGAAAGTATGGGGCAAACGCTCGTCTTCGCCGCTTGCCGTCCGGATTTTCTGAAAAAATCGTTCAAACAATATACACTGATCATTATACCACTTCAGAAAGAAAAAATAAATATAATTTGTAAATTATTTGAAAAAATACAGAGATTTTTACCAAAATCAGCGGACAAAAAATATGAATATTTACCAAATCCGCGGGCGATACTACCGTTGAGGTGAAGCAGAATGAAACGACTCTTGCTGATCACGGGGATCGTGCTCTCGGCGTACATCCTGATGACATCGGCCCTTTCCCCGAGCGCGAAAAGCGAGACTGCTCAGACGGTGAGCACGACCGCCGCTGTCACAGCGACTGAGCCTGTGTACACGGTGATCGACGAAAACGGACGGGTGGCGGTGCTTCTAAACGGCGCCTCCTATCTTCGCACCGATACCCTCGTCAGAGACCTGCCGAAGACGGATCAGAAGCGCCTCAAAGAAGGGATCGCCGTCAGCGGCAGAGACGAGCTCAGGCGCCTTTTAGAGGATCTCTGCAGCTGAAAAAAAGGGTGTTCAAACCGCCTCTCTTGTGCTATAATCATGGGAGAATCCAATAAAAGGAGAATATCCCATGAAGCTGTTCATCGCGTCCGATATCCACGGCTCCGCTCTTTGGTGTGAGAAAATGCTCTGCGCTTTTGAGAAGGAGCGCGCCGACAGGCTCCTGCTGCTCGGCGATATCCTCTATCACGGTCCGCGAAACGACCTGCCCGAGGCTTATGATCCCAAAAGCGTGATTCGTATGCTCAATGTCCTCTCTGACCGGATCTTCTGTGTCAGGGGCAACTGCGACACCGAGGTCGATCAGATGGTGCTCGACTTCCCGATCATGGCGGACTACGCCGTGCTCTGTGAGCGCGAGCGGCTGATCTACGCGACCCACGGACATATCTACAACCCCGATCACCTGCCGCCTTTGAAGAAGGGCGACATCCTCCTTACCGGTCATACGCACATCCCCGCGTGTGAGGAGAGGGAGAGCTGTATCTATCTCAACCCCGGCTCCGTCTCGATCCCGAAGAACGGCTCTTCTCACTCTTATATGACCCTGTCTGACGGCGTGTTTCGCTGGAAGGATCTCGACGGAGAGCCCTTTATGAAGTACCGGATAGAATGAGCTAAGAGTGAAGAGCTAAGAGCTAAGAACGACGGGAGGGCTCCGCCCTCGCCTGAGTGATAATGATAATGATAATGATAAATGATAGATGATAAATGATAAGTGGCGGTTACTCGCTTCGCTCGGACAATATTGAATATTGTAGGGAAGGGTCTTAACCCTTCCGAAAGCTTTCCGGTTTATCAAGGCTTCATCAAAGCGGAGCCCTCTGACCGCTCCCTACAACTGACAACTGAAAATATTTTCCGGAAGTTGCTTTTAACGGGATAGGTGAAAGGACTGATATGATGAAGACACCGAAGGCATTCCAGATCTATCTCGACATGAAAGAACAGTTTGACGCGCTCTCCGACGAGCAGGCGGGCAGGGTAATCAAGGCGGCGCTCTCCTACGCGCAGGATCTAAGCGACACCGAGCCCGATGACGACGGCATGGTCAGGCTCGTCTACATCGTCATGAAGAATCAGATCAAACGGGACTTTGAGCGCTATCAGAACCGGCTCAAAGCGAACCGCGAAAACGGCAGGAAGGGCGGCGCGCCCGTCGGCAATCAGAACGCTAAGAAACGGGGCTTCGACGATCTGATCGAACTCTGCTTCTCTCCTCCAAAAACAACCGAAACAAGGCAAGAGAAAAAGAAAAAGAAAGAAAAAGAAGAAGACAAATACAAAGAGAAAGAGAAAAAAGAAAACAAAGAAGAAAACAAAGAGCAAGAAAAAGACAAAGAGAAAGAAGAAAACCGCTCACAGCATAATGAGGACATTCTCTGTGAGCAGATTGTCTCTCTCTATCACTCTCTCTGTCCGAAGCTGTCAAAGAATGTCTCCTTTGTTGACACGGACGCGGTCGAGAGAATACGGGCGCTGCCGCATCTGTTCGACACCGTCAGACGCTCGGACTTTCTCTCCGGCAGATCGGGCAAGTGGACGGGCTGTGACCTATCGTGGATCTTAAACCCCGATCACGCGAGAAAGATCCTCTCGGGCGCGTATGATAACCCGCGCGCGGGCGACCGCATAGAGCCCTCGTCCGATATCAGGCGTCACAAGAGCCTGTTCGACGAGTGAAGAGTGAAGAGCGAAGAGCGAAGAGTTGAGGGCGGGACACCCGCACCCGATTTTAATGAGGAATCAGGAATGAGGAAATAGGAATTGTAGGTGGCTTTGAAACTCAGCTGCGCAGTCCCTCTGTCAATATACCGTTCGATAAGAGTATCCTTATGCAGACGGTAAAGGAAAAAAGGGGATTGCCGCAGCCCTGAAGGGCTTCGTAATGACAGCTGACGACTGACAACTGAGAACTGACAGCTGAGAACTGACGACTGAGAGCCGAAACAAATTTATGATCTGACTTTTCAGAACAGCTTGCTTATTTCGTCTGATTGTTCTATAATATCGTTAAGCAGCCGGGAATAGAGCCGAACCCGCTGTAAACGGCAATATTTCGGCAATTCTCGGCTTATCAATCATACCGGATACAAACGGAGAAATTATTATGAAGAAGATTTTCGGAAAAGACGGCGTTCTGTCTCGATTTGTGTCACATCAGAGATTTCTGACAGCGCTGATCATCAGCGCGGTATTTTCGTTCGTGTATATCGCGGCGAACGGATTTAAGATCGTGGGCGGAAACGACGACTACTGCGCGTTTCGGGTATTTCTCGGAGGGAACGAGGCTGTGCCGAATATAGGGATCTTCCTCACGGCGTTCTGTGCGCGGATACAGCCGCTGTTCGGCGCTGTCAATGTCTATATGGTGCTGCAGGAGCTGATATGCTTTCTCTCGCTGGTGAGCGTGAATTACTTTTTCCTGTCCAAGCTCGGGGTGAAGAAGGGATTGTTCTACACAGCGGTATTCGATGTGATCTTCTTCTCCTGCCTGATCGTAGAGATCTTATATACATATACAGCGGTGCTCGCCTCCACGGCGGGGCTCCTCTGCCTGTTCTACGGGGGCGTCTGTGAGAAGCGCGGGAAGGTGAAGGCTCTTCAGCTTGTAGCGGGCTTTCTTTTCGTGCTGATCGGCTCTCAGCTGAGGTTCGCTCCCTTTTTGGCGTGCTGCGGCATCGGTGCGGCCTTTGCCGTCGGCGTGTTTATCTCCTACACCCTGAAGAGCAGAAAGGGCAGCAAACCGGGAAAAGCCCTTGTCTCCGCGCTGAAAAAATACGGCGTGACGGGTATCCTGCTGGTCACGGCGGTCGCGGCGGCGGTTGGGGTGAACACACTCTCCGAAATGATCAAGAACTCGTCGGAGGATTATCGACAGCTTAGTGGCTACTATGAATCGCTGTCGGCTGTCAATGATTCCAAAATGTACGAGGACTACGACGATCCCGACGCGTTCGGAGATGCCGGGATCGTATCATATGAGGATATCTACAGCCTCAGGTATTGGTTTGTCGATGAGAGTTTTTACACTGTCGACCGACTGGACAAGATCTCAGAAGCCATCTATGAACAAAACGATGACGGCATACTCACCAAGAGTATCGCCGCGCAGATGCTGTTCCCGTTCAAAACGGCGTTTGAGGAGCTTATCAACAGCAGGATGATCCTCTTGTATCTGTTCATTCTGATCGTAGCGGTCTTCGGTACGGTCATCATATCCATTATGTTCCCGAAGATAAAGTGGCCGCTCATCAAGCTGATCCTGCTGATCTTTCTGTGGAGCTTCTTCTTTATGATCTCCGATGTCTTCGCGATCGAAAGCATCCTGATCCTGCCGCTGATCGCGGTCTCGCTGGTGATCACGATCCGGTACGACCGGTTTCAGGCGGTGATCACACTGTCCCTCATCGCGGGTCTTCTCGTTATGTACTCCTATCTGGTCAGTGTCAGACTGCTGTTCTACACCCTATTCGCGCCCCTTTTTCCGGCGTTTGCGCTGATGATCTTCGGTATCAGCGGGGAGAACGCGGTCAACATCGAGAAGAAGCCGAAACTCCGAAAAGTCCTGCGGTCGGCGTTAGCGATATCGCTCGCCGCGGTATCGGTCTTCATGGGTGTGTATGTGTTCATCAGTCATGTGAGAGTCAGCGACACAGAGAGCAACCCCGCGATGGAGGAATATATCGAGAGCCATCCCGAGACGATCTTCCTCGTCAATGAGACGATGCTGTCAAAGTTGTACTACGACCCCTTCATCCTGACCGAGGAACACCCGAATGTCGTCAGCTACGGTCTGTGGCTGACAAAAGCAAAGTACTATAAAAACGCGCAAAAGAGAAACGGGATCGACGATCTGTTCACAGACGCAGTCAACAGCAATATGCGGCTCATCATCTGGGAGGATGATATCTTATACGGTGAGGATGAGATGAGGCTGCCGCTTTTCTATCTGAAACAATACTACAACAATCATTATGCCGAAGAGGGAGAACGGTTCGATATCAAGCGGACCGATCGAATCGAAAATTACTCTCTGTACGCGATCGTCTCAGAGCCCGCTGTCGAAGAGTGACATGATAAGGGGAGAAACGAATGAAAACTGTTATGAACAAGCATACGACGAAGATCGCAGTCATCGGAAGCTTTATACTGGCGATCATTCTCGTCGCCGGGACGATCCGGATGGGTCAGAGCGCGAAGAACTCGACGGAAGACGCGGTCCGCTCCGTCAGCCTCCTTTATCTGGATGAGCTCGCCGGGCGAAGAGAGCAGGTCGTTGAGGACAACCTGCAGGACAAGGTCAAGACGATCCGGGTCGCCATCGACCTGATGACCGAGGAGGATCTGAGCGACAAAGAGCATTTAGAGGCGTATCAGACGCGCATGAAGCGCCTGTATACATTAGAGAAGTTCGCGTTTGTAGACACCGACGGGCTGATCTACACCTCTTTAGGAACCGAGACGAATATCGCAGAATATGACTTTGACTACCGGACGCTGTCAGAGCCTCAGATCTCTATTTTTGATCTTAAGAGCGGAGAAAGGCGGATCATCATCGCCGTCCCGATCGATGTCGCCTTTCAGGGCAAGAAGCTGTCCGTCTGCTTCATGGCGATGGATATGGAAGAGATGCTCTCCGGCGTCTCCATGACGACCAATACCGACGGAGCCACCTTCTGCAACCTCTATACCAGAGACGGCACCGCGCTGACCAACGCCGTTCTCGGCGGTCTTGCCGAGGAGGATAACCTGCTCGACGCGATGCGGATCGCGGTGTTTGAACAGCCGTATTCCTATGACAGCTTTGTCGAGGACTTTCAGGCGGGGGGCAGGAGCGTCGTTTCCTTCACCTATAACGGGATTCGGGAGACACTGACATATGTGCCTGTCGGCGATACCGATATACAGCTGACCTATCTGATCCGTGAGAGTGTGATCAGCGACAGGATCAGCGATATCTCTCGCGGTACGGTGCAGAGAAGCATCCTCCAGTCTGTTCTGACGGTTGGAGTGATGATCATTATCTTCGGCTTTATCATCGTACAGAACAAGAAGAACGCGCAGCTCTTACTCGAGAGAGAAACATCAGAGGCGGAGAGCCGCGTCAAGCAGGAGGAACTTGAGCACCGGCTGGAATTACAGGATCAGCTTTTGAAGGAGACCCGGCACAGAGAGCAGCAGGATGAGATGATCACCGCGCTCTCGGCGGATTACTGGAGCGTCTATTTTCTCGAGCTCGATAAGGACGAGGGTGTCTGCTACCGCGCTCACGCCGATCTCGACGGCAGCGGCTTCAAGGTCGGCGAGCGGTTTCGCTATATGCAGAGTGTGACAGCGTATGCCGATCACTATATCACAGATCAGTATCGGGAGGAGTTTCTGCGCTTTATCGAGCCGGATTCTATCCGCGAGGGGCTAAAAAGCCATCCTGTCATCTCCTATACCTATATGGTGAAGCGCCACGACAGGGAAAGCTATGAGACGGTTCGTTTCGCGGGCGTCCACCTGCCCTCAGAGAGGGAAGGAGAAGAGATCAACCGTGTCGGAGCATGTTTCGTGGATGTTGACGCCAAAACGCGCGAGGCGATGGCGCAGCAGCAGGCCTTAAGCGATGCGCTCACAGCCGCCGAGGATGCGAGCAAGGCGAAGACCGCCTTCCTCTCCAACATGAGCCATGAGATCCGCACCCCGATGAACGCCATCATCGGGCTCGACAGCATCGCGCTGAATGATCCGGACATCTCGGAGACAACACGCGGGTATCTGGAGAAGATCGGCGCATCCGCGGAGCATCTGTTAGGGCTGATCAACGATATTCTCGATATGTCCCGTATCGAGTCAGGACGCATGACGCTGAAGAACGAGGAGTTTTCCTTTAGGAAGCTGCTCGAAGCCGTCAACACTATGTTCAGCGGTCAGTGTCAGGACAAGGGGATCGAGTATCAGTGCCGCCTGATCAGCGAGGTAGACGACTACTACATCGGTGACAACATGAAGCTGCGCCAGGTGCTGATCAATATTCTCGGCAACGCGGTCAAGTTCACTCCCGAGGGCGGACAGGTCGAGCTCTCGGTCGAGCGCAAGGCGAAATACGACGGAAAGTCAACGATCTGCTTTAAGATAACGGATACCGGCATCGGTATGAGCGAGGAGTTTCTGCCGCATATTTTTGACACCTTTGCACAGGAGGACTCCTCCACAACCAACCAATACGGCAGCTCCGGCCTCGGGCTCGCGATCACAAAGAACATCGTGGAGATGATGAACGGCGATATCAAGGTCAAGAGCAAAAAAGGAGAGGGAACGACCTTCTCTGTCACGGTGACGCTGGACGACTCTGACCGATCCGACGCCGACGGACAGGATGATGATATCCATCCCGACGAGCTCACCGTGCTGGTCGTGGACGATGATCCCATCGCCTGCGAGCACGCGCGTCTGGTGCTGGAAAAGGCGGGCATCTTAGCAGAGATCGCGACCTCGGGCGCACAGGCGATCGAGATGACGCGGCTGCGCCACGCCCGTATGGAGCCGTATAATCTGCTGCTCGTCGACTGGAAAATGCCCGAGATGGACGGCGTGGAGCTCACCCGGGAGATCAGATCGATTGTCGGAAACGAATCGGCGATCATCATTCTGACCGCCTACCGCTGGGACGATATCCTGGAGGAGGCGCTTCAGTCCGGCGTGGACAGCTTCCTGCCCAAGCCGCTCTTCGCCGCCGCTGTGCTCGATGAGTTCAAGTCAGCCGCAAAGAAGAAAAGAGCCGCCGTACAGAAAAAGCAGACCGGAATAGAGCTCAGCGGCCGCCGCATCCTGCTTGCAGAGGACATGCAGATCAACGCGGAGATCATGATGATGGTGCTTAATATGCGCGGAATCACCGCCGATCACGCGGAAAACGGAAAAGCCGCCGTCGAGATGTTCTCCTCTCATCCCGAGGGATATTATGACGCTGTCCTGATGGATATACGAATGCCCGAGATGGACGGTCTCGAAGCCGCCGAGACGATCCGGGCGCTCGAGCGAAAGGACGCTGAGAGCATCCCCATCATCGCGCTGACAGCCAACGCGTTCGACGAGGATGTACAGCGCAGCCTGCAGGCGGGGATGAACGCGCACCTGAGCAAGCCCGTCCAGCCTGAGGCGCTCTTTGAGACCTTAGAGAGCCTGATCCGTCCGTGATGGAAGGATATTCCGATCAATTTAATATTCAGAAAAGAAACGCCGCATACAGGATTTGTCCCGTATGCGGCGTGGTTTTAGTGAAGAGGGAAGAATTACGGGAGGACGCAGTCCTCACCTGAACAATAGTGAATAATACTAATCCTTAATAAAAACCTTTATCATCTTTTGGGCTATATTCCGCATAGCTTTGTTGGACTCCTTGACAGGCGCCAGCCTGCCTGCGTCGTCCGCCGCGCTTTGCGAAATCTATCCCTAATATCTTATTAAATCTTTTTATCAAGGATTAGTATAAATAACGGGAGGATTTCACCCTCACCCGGATTTGTAGTACGGCAAGTGATCTCGCCTTGCCCTACGACTGAGAACTGAGAACTTTGCAGCTTACCTTAGTCTCCCCTTGTGAAGGGGAGGTGGGTCGGAACTTGCTCCGATTCGGAGGGGTTAAGATCCAAGGGACTGTTTTGTTGATACAACCCTCCCGGCGCTTCGCGCCACCCTCCCTTGACAAGGGGGCGCGGCGTTTCGGCTGTCGCAGGGAGGGAAGTTTATCCTTTTAATAAGGTGTTGAAATCAGGCGGAAAATATGATACGATACTGCATATAAGATAACAAGGAGAGGTGCTTTATGAAACGAATGATCAGTCTGGTTCTGTCTGTTCTCTTTCTTCTGTGTGTGATCCCGACGGCGGTTCATGCCGAGCCTGCCGAGGGCAGCGATCCCGCGCAGGCGCAGAACTTTCCCTCAATCATCAAGTTCAACACTGCGGCCGACGGCGTAAGGATGGATATTTCTCCCTATAAGGGCGCGG
The DNA here is from genome assembly GCA_905234535.1 of uncultured Ruminococcus sp. GTDB lineage: Bacteria > Bacillota > Clostridia > Oscillospirales > Acutalibacteraceae > Ruminococcoides. The sequence goes on along the minus strand of CAJOII010000010.1, from coordinate 63,745 downwards.
CGGCGTATCGCGTCTTTGAGCTCAGAGAGGGCAAGTGGAGGAACCTCGGCGTCACCAAGACGACCTCCTTCACCCACAAGGGCCTGAAGAACAACACCGTCTACACCTACACCGTGCGGGCGCTGGACGCGTCCGGCGCGTTCTACAGCGACTATGACCGCACGGGATGGAGCTGGCGCTTTTTTACCCAGCCGACCATCACCGCGGTACAGAGCGCGTATAACGGTATGAAGATCAGCTGGAATCCCGTTAAGGGCGTCTCCCGCTACAGGATCTATGTGAAAAACGGCTCCTCCTGGAAGAAGCTCTCGGATCCCGTCGACTGTACCTATACCGATACCGCCGTCACCTCGTCGAACACCTATACCTACACGGTTCGGTGCCTCTCAGAAGATGAGAAGATGTTCCTGAGCTTCTATGACACCAAGGGAAAAAGCGCAAAGTACTTTGCTTCTCCGCGAATCACTTCCATCGAGAATCTCGCAAAAGGCTCCAAGATCACCTGGAGCGCCTCAAAGGGCGTTGCGATCTACCGCGTCTTCATGAAGAACGGCTCCTCCTGGAAGAGAATCGCGGACACGAAGGAGCTCTCCTATACCCATACCCCGCTGAAGAACCAGCAGGAGTATATCTACACGGTGCGCGCGGTCGATCAGAGCGGCAAGTTCATCAGCTCCTACAACACCAAGGGATGGTCAAACCGCTTTCTTTCTCCTCCGACGCTGTCCTCCGTCAAGAAGGACGCAGACGGGATGAAGCTCAGCTGGAACGCGGTCGATCATATCAAGAACTACCGTGTCTACCGCAAGAAGTACGGCGAGGGCTGGCAGAAGCTCGCGGATATTACGGCGACCTCCTATGTCGATACGAATATGCCCGCAAACTTCCCCTATACCTATACCTTCAAGTGCTTGGACGACAACTTCAAACCCGCAAGCTCCCATGTCGCCTATTCAAAGTATTTTGTCGGCACCGCCCTTGCCAAGGGCACCTACAAGATCGGTTCTCAGAACCTGTACTTTGAGAACGGCGCGCTCTACACCGGCTACCGCACTCTAAACGGCAAGACCTACTATTATAAGGCGGGCGTGCTCCAGAAGAACGGCATCGTCGGCTCCAAGGCGGAGGGCTTCTGCTATGCCTCCAAGGACGGCTCCATCGACTACAGCTTCACCGGCATCGCGAAAAACGCGAACGGCTGCTGGTACTTCATCAAGGGCAGGCTCGACTTCAACTTTCGCGGCGCGGTGACCTATCAGTCGAAGGACTGGAATGTCTTGAACGGAAAAGCGACACAGGTCAAGACTGAGAAGGACAAGACCCTCTTCCGCGCCTTGAAGCTGGTCTCCAAGATCACGACCAAGGACATGACCAAGGAGCAGAAGCTCAAAAAGTGCTTTAACCATATCAAGACCGCCTATACCGAGATGAACCCGCGGATCCCGCACTATCGCGGTATGGACTGGCCGGTCATCTACGCGAACGATATTTTTGTGAACGGCAAGGGCAACTGCATCAGCTACGCGGCGGCGTTTGGCTTCCTCGCCAAGGCGATCGGCTATGACAATGTCTACGGCTGTCACAGCGGCGGTCACGGCTGGTGTGAGATCAACGGCCTGATCTATGACCCCGAATGGAGCACCCACAGCAGCGCCTCTACCTACTACGGCATCTCCTATGACACGAAGACCGATGTCGACTACCGCTCGGGTATCGCGGCGGGCTATGCGTGGATGCATGTCAAGATATAGGGCTTATCCGTAATGTTTTCGATAATTTTTTGAACGATCCTCTTATCTGCTGAAAAAGCATTTGTGAAAGGATTCCCATGGTATTCAGTTCTCTGATATTCTTATGTATATTCCTGCCGGTCGTGTTTCTCCTGCACACTGTGATCCCCAATGTCAGGGTGAGAAACACGCTGCTGATCGTCTCGAGCCTGGTCTTCTACGCCTACGGCGAGCCGGTCTATGTGCTGCTGATGATCGCAAGCTCGCTTTTGAATTATCTCTGCGCGAGATGGGCGGGGCGGAACCCTCAGAAGAAGAGCAAGGCGGCTCTCGTTATCGCGGTCACCGCCAACCTGCTGATTCTCGCGGTCTTCAAGTATACCGGGATGCTGGTCTCCGCCTTCAACGGTGTGACGGGGCTCTCTGTCCCCGTGCCCGAGATCGCGCTGCCGATCGGCATCTCCTTCTTCACCTTTCAGGCGCTGTCGTATGTCATCGATGTCTACCGCGGCGTCGTGGATGTGCAGAAGAACTATTTCTCCGTACTGCTGTACATCTCGTTCTTCCCGCAGCTGATCGCGGGTCCGATCGTCAAGTACCGCGATATCAACGAGCAGATCGATCAGCGCTCTGTCACCGTCGACAAGGTCGCAAGGGGGCTCAGGCGCTTTGTCTGCGGTCTGTGCAAGAAGGTGCTGATCGCGAACACCATGGCGGGCGTCGCCGACCTGATGTTCTCTATGGACGCGGGGGAGCTGTCTCTGCCCGCGGCGTGGCTCGGCGCGCTCTCCTATCTCTTTCAGATATACTATGACTTCTCCGGCTACTCGGATATGGCGATCGGTTTGGGACTGATGTTCGGGTTTCAGTTCAAAGAGAACTTCCTTTACCCTTACGGCGCGAAAAATATCCGGGACTTCTGGAGAAGATGGCATATTTCGCTGTCGACCTGGTTCAAGGAGTATCTCTACATCCCTCTGGGCGGCAGCCGCAAGGGTAAGCTGAGGACCTCTCTCAACAAGATCATCGTGTTCTTCTTAACCGGTCTGTGGCACGGAGCGAACTGGACCTTCGTTCTGTGGGGACTGTGGCACGGGCTGTTTCTGCTGCTGGAAGAATATCTGCCGTTTCTCAGAAAGCTGCCGCGGGCGATCTCGCATCTGTACACCCTCTCGGTGGTGACGCTCGGCTTTGTCGTATTCAGAGCGGACAGCATTTTATCCGGCTTCTCCTATATCGGCAGGATGTTCTCCTTCGACTTTTCTTCATCCTCCTTGGCGCTTGAACAGCTTACCCCGTGGTTCATCGCGATGTTTGCCGCCGCGGTCATCGGCTGTGCGCCGATCAGACCCCTCGCCGACAAGCTCCGCACATCTTTCGGCGATGTGAGAGCTTCAAAAAGATACACGGCGGTATCCGCCGCGCTCTACGCGCTCGCTTTCGTCGGGCTGGTCTGGTGTATCCTCAGGCTCTCGTCAGGCGCGTATAACCCGTTTATCTACTTCAGATTTTAGAAAGGCGGCAGATGATGAAGAAAGTATGGTTATCCCTTTTTTCGATCCTGTGTATCGGGCTGTGCCTGATCCCATCGCTGCTGACCTTCGTGATCCCCTGCGGCGAGACGATCGGAAACGAGCAGGAGACGGCGCTTCCGTCCTTATTCAGCGAAGACAAGAGCTTCAATGTTGCTTTTCTCACACAGCTCGGCGAATACTTTGAGAAGCACTTCGCGCTCAGGAAAGAAGCGATCACCGCCGACGCGCTGGTTCAGTCTGAGGTATTCAGGGTATCCAATGTGGACTCCGTCACGGTCGGCTCGGACGGCTGGCTCTACTACACCTCCACCGTCGACGACTGTCTCGGAAAGAACACTCTCTCCGATCGTCAGGTGAGCGCCGTCGTCCATAACCTGAAGATGATCGAGGACTACTCCAAGCGGCGCGGGGCGGAATTTCTCTTCACCTCACCGCCCAATAAAAACACGCTCTACCCGGAGCATATGCCCTATTATCTGAGCGTTAAGACATCCGATATCCATAACCGCGACCTGCTGAACGCAGCGCTTGCAAAAAGCGAAGTAAACTATTATAATTTATATGATCTGTTCAAAGATCAGGATGAGACGCTCTACCTGAAAAGGGATTCTCACTGGAACAACAAGGGCGCTCTTCTGGCGTATAACGGGATACTTGACCATTTGGGCAAGTCCCACGACGACTTCTCTTCCGAAGGGAGCATCCGCCGCAAGGACTTCAAGGGCGATCTCAGCCGTATGCTGTACCCGGCGCTCCATGACACCGAGTACAACGATTACTACGATACAGAGGGGCGTTATTCATATAACGAGGGCTTCCAGTCTGTAGAGGACAACCTGATCACCACCACCTGTGCGGACGCGGCCTCCACGCTCTATATGTACCGCGACTCGTTCTCAAACGCCTTGGTGCCGTTCTTCGCCTCGGCGTTTGAGAAGGCGACCTTCTCCAAGGGCTTTGCGGTCGATCTGGACAAGACCTTCTCCGAGACACAGACCGATGTCTATATCATCGAGCTGGTCGAGCGCAACATAGACTGGCTGATCACCATGCCGCCGTTCTTTGCCACGGCGCAGCTGACCTACTATCAGCCGTCCGAGATCAAAAGCGCCGATATCACCTTCGCCGCAGAGGACTGTGTCTATTCCTCGGCGTATAAGATACTCACCGCCGCTCTCCCCGAGGAGGTCGACCCGTCTTCCTCTCTCTATATCTCGACAGAGAACGAGGACGGCTCTAAGAAAGCCTATGAAGCCTTCCTGATCACAGACGACAGCGGCGCGCTCACAGCGCAGGCGTATGTGAAAGCGGAGGACTTCTCCGATTCCGCCGTCAACGGTTATTCTCTGCTGACAGAAACAGATCATCGCTATACCGAATATGTCAGCCTTGACCGTTCATCATAAACCATCATATTTTTCCAAGGAGGTCTGTATGAAAAAACATCTTTTCACTCTGACAGCGGCGCTTGTGCTGCTTGTGATGACCGTGTTCTGCCTGAGCGCCTGTTCCAAAACGCTCACCCTCACCGTCATAGACTCTTCTTCTAAGACAGAGATCGAAGCAAAAAGCGGTATGACCGTCAGCGAAGTGCTCAAAGAAGCCGGTATCGTTCTCTTTGATAAGGACGAAACAAATCCTCCCCTTGATGAGAAGATCACCGAGGACACCAAGGAGATCACCGTTCTCCGCTACGCGAAAATCATCATCGTCAACGGCTCTGAGAAAACCGAGGTGGAGCTGGTCGGCGGCACCGTCTCCGACGCGCTGAAGAAGGCGGGCATCACCTTAGCGGACGGCGAAGAGACCGATCCTAAGGAGGATACGCCCGTCAAGGATCAGATGACCGTCACGATTTCCAAAGAGGTCAAGGTCACCCTCACCGCGGACGGCACTACCACCGAGATGACCACCCGCGCTTTGGATGTGAAGTCCTTCCTCGAAGAGCAGAAAATTACCCTCTCCGAAGACGATGAGGTCAGCGAGAAGCTCGACGCAAAAATCGAAGACGGTATGAAGATCGTCGTCAAGCGCGTCGAGTACAAAGAAGTCACCGAGAAGGAGCAAGTCGACTTTGAGACAAAAGAAGAGTACAGCTCATCGATGTATCAGGGCGAGAGTCAGGTGACGCAGGAGGGCGTCAAGGGAGAAAAGGAGGTCGTCTATAAGGTCAAGTATGTCGACTCCAAAGAGGTCTCCCGCGAGAAGATCTCCGAGAAGATCATCAAGGAGCCCGTCGATCAGATCGTGACCGTCGGCACTCAGGAGCAGGCGACCGAGAAGCAGGAGGTAAGCCGTGTGCAGTATCCCAACTGTGACGATCCCAGCCACGGTTACTATGAGGTCACCTATACCGACGGCTCAACCGAATACGAGCCGTATTGATCCCGAAGATCATCGCGATATCATAGTAAAATACGCAAAGATCGCGGAGCTTCTGCGTATCATTCAGTCAAAAGCAGGACACTCACAAGCCGGTGGGTGTCCTTTTTTGATGACGAAAACGCTGATTCTCTTATATCGGTTTGAGATCATTTCTTGAATCACATTACCGCGTGACAGGGCGTCTATTCTTTATGACAAAACGCAAAAGGTCAAATCAGAACGGCGTTTTTACTAAATTCGTATTGACCTGATGATATTTTTTGGTTATAATATATAATGTATATCTATAAGGATGTGATCTGATGCAAGGACTAAAAAGGATGATCAGCCTGCTGCTGGCGGTCGTTATGCTGTCGGGTATCGCCGTTATCCATGTGAACGCCGAGGGCGACACTCCCGACTACGGCACCGCGCTCAAATTCGGCACCGATAACATAAAATACAGCGACGGTGTTTCGATCACGATCGACGGCACCGCATACAGCGGTCAGGACTTTCGCACCTGGCTGCAATATGACAGCCGATGGGGCAGTGTTCAGCTCGGTTCAAGTGAGACTATCGGTCATGTCGGATGTCTCGTCACCGCGATCACAAAGCTGATCATCGAGGCGGGGCTGGCGTCACCCGAAGAACTCACCCCCGATGTGCTGGTCAAGTATCTCAACGATAACAGCGGCTTCGACGGGAACGCCCTCGTGTGGAGCAAGGTATCCGAGTTCTGTCAGAATGTTCTCGGCAAGGATTTCACGCTGGTGAACGCTTGCTACCGGGGGTTAATGGGCGCTGACTCAACCGCCGCGAACCGCGACTCTCTTACCTTGGGCACCGATGTCACCTATGCCCAGATGATCGGCTGGATCAATCAGGGCTACCATCTGCTGCTGCAGGTCAACAAGAACGCCGGACACTGGATCGCCGTCGACGAGTGGGAGACCCTGAGCCGCGGCGACGGTCAGGTGTATGTCATGGACTCATGGCGGAACACCATGGTGCGGCATGGAATTACCTTAGAAGATTACCTGACGGCAAATTTCGGCACCCTGTACAGCTATCCCGCGGGCGCGGTCAAGTTCTCGCGTATCGCTGTTTATTCGACCGACCTCTCCGATACAGACAACGCAAATTATAAAGAATACGATACCGACTTCATCGGGTATCAGGACTATAACTATACCTACCGCAACTGGAGCCGCTATGACTCCCGCTGGGCGACGACAGAGCTTGATGTGCCGGTCGACAACAAGACCGCCGACTATGTCGGCGAGTGGGGTCAGGCGCTGCTCTCGCTGACCAAGACGCTGATCGAAGCGGGAGCCGTCAGCGAGAGTATGACGCCGAACGATGTGCTCTCGCTGCTAAGGAGCAAATCTCTGATCGGATCGGAGAGCGGTATCATATCGTGGGGCAGTCTGTCCTCGCTCGATAATGTGACCGCTTCGACCGCGGGCTCTTCGACGGCGACGATCACCGCCGCGGCGATCCGCAGCAATATCCTGAGCGGAAAGCACCACATCCTCAGAGCGAAGGAGACGGGCTCGGACGATATGGCGTGGCTCGCGGTAGACGAGCCGCGGATCATGGCGTCCGTATCTTCATCGATCCCCGTTCTCGATTCCGGAAAGTCGCTGGACGATAACGCCGGAAATCAGACGATCAGCGGCAGCCTGTATCGACTGCATACCCTTACGACCTCCACGACGCCCGCTTACTGTCAGCTCAGCTACAGCGGGACGAATGTGTCCGGACTGACCGCAAGCTATACGCTCGGCAGCGACACGATCACGGTCGAAAGCGGCGGCTATGTTCCCGCGGGGACACAGGTGACCCTTAGCGCCTCACCCGATACCGGCTACTCCGGGATCGACTGGTCCTCGACCGGCTCGACCGGAACCCCCGGCGGCACGCGCTATACCGTGACCGTCAGCGAGGATACCGCCGTTACCGCGGCGGGTACAGCCGGCGCTTATAACATCACCTATACGACCGAGACCGATACCTGCGGCTTTACATACGGCGCGAACCCCTCGACCGCCGTCTACGGCTCTTCGGTGACCTTTACGGTCAGCCCCGCGACAAGCGGCTATACCGTGACGGTCTCCTCCGATGACGCGGCGGTCACCGATAACGGCGACAACACCTACACCATCGCCTCGATGCCCGCGAAGAATGTCCGTATCAATGTTTCCGCCTCTTTCAGCACCTATACCGTCTATCTGGACGCGAGCGGCTCTGCCGACGGGTCAGACTTTGACTCGGCAGGGGTCGAATGGTACGCCTATACATGGGCTGGCACCAGCGGAGAGGCTTATGATGAGCAGTGGGTCAAAGCGAATCCGGCCAAGACCGCTGCCGGATACTATCAGTTTGACAATATCAGGAGCAGGGTCATCTTCGTCCGCGTGAAGAACGGCGCCGAATTTGACACGACAAAGTCGCTCGGCGAGGTGATCGCAGACTATACCGGCGATGCGCAGGTCGTCTATAATCAGACAGACGATCTGAATGTCGATCAGGGCGCGCTGTACACCATTACGGCGTGGAAGCCCTCCGGCTGGGCGGAAGGACACCTGCAGACCACCGCTGTCCACAACGCGGTCTATCTGTATACACGATATGAGGATCTCAGATACACTGAGGGCAGCTACTACGCGTGGACATGGGACGACGGACAAGAGGGCTCATGGCTCTATCCCGTGTCCGACGAGAAAGGCATCCTGCGCTTTAACGGACCGAAGACGAATATCATCTTCGTGAAAATGGCGGCGGGATGTACAGCGCCGTCGTTCAGCGAAAGCGATTTTATAGGACAAACCGATAACCTGACGGTCGCGGCGGACACGAACGATATGTTCGTGATCAAGAATATCAGTTCAACCGGCAGCAGCGAAGGCTACTGGGGCAACCGTGACGGCGTCACACTCGACTACTCCCTCTGGGCGAGAGACGACTCGAGATGGCAGTATACCTATTTGAACTCCAGCACGGATATGACCGGAGACTACTTCCTTGCGCAGGCGATCGCAAAGTTAGCAATCCAGGCGGGGCTGAAGGATCAGGATGAATGGGATGTCACAAACGCCGCATGGGAAGGCTTTGACAGCAGCGGAAACATCAGCTATACATCGGTTGCGAACAACATCGGATTGACCGATTACACTTCACCTACAACTTATACGAATACCGCGATCTACCGGCTGGTGCTCAAAGAATACCATCTTGCGCTGAAAATAACGCATACATCAAAAGCGTCTGCCGCATCCTCAAAATCGACCCCGAATACAATGAACGAATGGGTGGCGGTCGATGAAGCAAAGACGCTTGAGACCGGAGAGATCTGGGTCTGGCGTTCAAAGTTCTCAGAGGATCAGGCTGAATCGAACTCCTGTACGCTGAACAGCATCCTCGCAGAGTCAACCACCTCGATCGCCGTTCAGGAGATCAAGGCGTTCAAGGGCGGCACCACCCCCTACATGACCCGCGGCTTTGATTATCGCCGCTGGGGCCGCTACGACGGCAGATGGGTGGATAACCCTGTCGGAAACAGTGAGAATATGGATACCAACGGCGCGTGCATCATCGCGATCTCCAAGATGTTTGTCCAGGCGGGCGTACTGAGCGACGATGACGACGGCGACGGCGTCTACGACGCGGGCAGCTTTGACCGTACCGCCCGCACCGGCGACTTCACGCCCGAGGATCTGCGCGCTTACTTAGCGGGCTTAGGCGTCTCCGATACCTCCTCGTCGGCGGGTCTGATGACGGACGGCTCGGTATACTGGGCCAAGGTCAACGGCTTTGTCAACAACACGCTGGAGTTCGCAACGACTGCTTCCTCTAACGGCGTGATCTATCTGAAATTTGACGGCGATGTCGACAGTGAGGGCACCGACGCGAATATCATCGGCACCAACGGCTACGGCAGAAAGGCGTCGTGGTCCTCTATGTACGCAGAGATGACGAACAACAACATCACCTCGTCCACCGCGTATGTCTGCAGCGAAGAGAACGACAAGATCATGAAGGCGCTGCTGCAGGGCTATCATATGCTGATCGAGGTTCCGTCCAAGGCGGGCAATAATGTCACATGGGTCGTCGTCGATGAGGCAAAGTCCCTCGAGACCGGCACGATCTATGTGATGGACTCGGAGCCGAATATCGACACCAACGCCGACACCACCCTGGTCGACGACTACCGGCACTTCTACCGTATCGTCGGCTACAAGGGCGCTACCGTTCCGCTGCCGACGGAGTATACCACTCCCGACGGCGATACGCTGATCTCGCCGCATCTCGAGCCCTCCGTTTACTATGATACCGAGACCGCAAAAGACGGCGAGAGCGACTGCTACCGCATCCTCTACAACTCCGGCTCGTATCTGACGGTGCAGGTCGGCGGCGCGGTCGTCGGCAAGAGCTATGTGATGAATATAGACGAACAGGAGTACGAGGTTCCCGCGACGACTGAGAACACGAAGAACGGTATCCTCAGCTTTATCTTCGACGGAACTGCGGCGAATGTAACGAATACAACCGCGATCCCGCTCAACGACCCCGTGACGAACACGGAGCTGACCAAAGAGATCGCTGTCAAATGTAAATACGAGAAGGACGGCACCGTCACCTACTCCAACACCGTGACCGGTAAGATGTACTACAAGATGTACGCGGTGTACGAGTTCAAGTACCGCCCGCGCCGCGGCGGCGACGAGGCCGTCTCGACGATCCGCGTGCCGTGTGAGTATGAGTTTCTCGACGGCAATATCCCGCGCACGAATACGGCGGCCATCGCTTCTCATATTCCCTCTGACAGCGAGGTCAATATCTATAAGGAATGCATCGACTGGAGCAAGGCGGGGATTACCACCGCGACATATGTCACCACCATCAGCGCGAAGGCTCCTGCCGACGCCTCTGATCCGGCGCAGTATCCCGATCGGTTTACGCTGACCTACTACTATTATGACGCGAGCGGTAACCTGACGCAGAGCGAAACCGTCAGGGATGTGCCCTATAACACGCAGGCGGTCGATCTGCGCGATACCGGCGTGCTTGATAACAAGCCCGCGGGCGCTTCTGAGGACGATGTGTTCCTCGGCTGGTATGAGGCGGAGCTTGATGGCGAGGAGCTTGTCGTCGGCGACCGCTGTCTGTCGACCCTCGAGCGCTTCGGCATGGTGATCACGCGCAATACGATGATCGCGCCGAAATTCGGCACGAAAGCCTCCGGCTCCGACTGGGCGGCGTATATCGACGAGAACACCGTTACCGCAGAGAAGAGCGACGACGCAAACGGCGGACATATGTACGCCGATTTCCTCGTGCGGTATCTCAACGCGGGAGGAACGGGCGTTGCCGTTCCCGATGACGCGGTATACGGCGTGCTGTTCGTTTATTCATCCGATGATCTCGCGAACACCTCCGCAAAGAGCGCCGCGACCCTCAAGGCGTACGCGACACACTCCGGTCTGCTCTCGGGATCTGTCGGAAACATCAGCGACGGCAGCGGTCACTCGATGAAGGTCGCGAATGCGAAGGCTTCGTCGCTCTCGGAGCTCAACCGCGTCAGCATCGCTGTGCAGAACAGCTACAACAACTTCAAAGGCTGTCACTACACTGCCTACGCCTATATCACCTATACCGACTCCGGGACCGGCGCAAAGGTCACCGCGCTGTCATCCCCTGTCACAGGCAGCTTTCCTGTATAAAAAGGAGAAAGAAATGAAAGTGAAAAGACCCTATGTTTCTCCCGAACTGGAAGAAGTTCGCCTGAATCTGAGCGATGTGATACTCTACAGTCCTCCGATAGAGACCGCTGTGCCGACAGAGTATCACGATATCGAAGATCCGACCGAGATCGATCTCGACGATCTGGGATAATGAGGTAACGATTATGAAAAAAATGCTTTGCGTTCTGATGATACTTGCGATCCTGACGGCCGCGGCGGTCTCTGTGTCGGCGAAGTCGGTGATCACCGTCGGAGAGTGGACGGTAGAAAAGGTCGACGACGGTTTCTCGGTCGTTTCCTGCTCGTCCTCAAGCGGCGGCATCACTCTGATCAAGGAGATCGGCGGGGTAGATGTTACCGCTGTCGGAGAATACGCCTTCTCAGGCAGCGAGACCCTGCGGTCGTTCACCGCGTCCTCGCCCCTTCTAAGAATAGGCGGCTATGCTTTTCAGAACGCGTCAGAGCTGCGCGCTGTCCGCCTGCCGTCATCCCTGAAGGAGATCGGCGTATTCGCTTTTGCGGGGACCTCTCTGCTGCGGGACATCAACCTTGGGGATACTTCTGTCGAGGCGATCCCCGCGTACGCGTTCATGAGCGCGGGTATTCAGAGCGTCACCCTGCCGAAAGCGTGTACCTATATCGCAGACAACGCCTTTTTGAACTGCGGGGAGCTGAGAAGCATCTATATCCCCGACGCGGTAACGGATATCGGCGAGAACGCCTTTGACGGCTGCAGCGATCTGACGATACTGTGCGCGCCCGATTCCTATGCCGCGCAATACGCGAGGGCGCATCACATCAGCGCCGAAAGCGCGATCTTTCGCGGCGACGCCGATCATGACGGCAGGGTAACGATCATTGACGCGACGAAGATCCAGCGCTTCTTGGCAAAGCTCGCTGAGGATCCCGACGGCTATATCAGGCTCGCGGGAGATGTCGACGGCGACGGGCTGAATATCATTGACGCGACACGGATCCAAAGATATCTCGCGCGTATCGAGAATCCTTACAACATCGGCGAATCTGTTTTTGTTGTCTGATATGACCGGCGGCTTTTGATTGAAAAAATAAGAAATTCCCCTTGCGTCTGACTGACATTCGCAGGGGGATATTTTGTGTCCTTATACAGAGCGATCGAGCGCCGCGGCAGTTGATCCGCGTTAAAAAAATATTTGAAATCTGACAGAATTTGCTATCAATATCGCGCTCCTCGGCGAACATAATAATATTGCGGCGCAAGAGTGCCGCGCGATGTTGACGCAGGATTTCTCCGAGAAGCGGCAGACGCCGTATGAGGAGATACGGCGTCTGTGTCGCGAAAGAGACGGGTCCTTAAGCGGATACCGTCAGAGTAGGAAGAGAAGTATGATCTGTTCATATTTCTCAAGAAAAAGAAAAGGAGAAAGTATCATGGCTAACAAGTCCAACATCGCTGTCCCCGAGGCAAGAGAGGCTTTGGAGCGCTTTAAGATGGAAGCGGCTTCCGAGGTCGGCGTCAACCTCAAGCAGGGTTACAACGGCGATCTGACTTCCAGACAGGCGGGTTCCGTCGGCGGTCAGATGGTCAACATAATGTGCCACGTACGACAAACAGATTTTATGCGGAGTTCGTGGTGTGAGAGGGGACAGGTTGAGAGGATTACATATCAATACGCGTTGGCGGTATAATGGAACAGTGTCGCAGGTTGATTTATTTCAGCTTGCGGCGTTGTTCGATTTATGAATACTTGACATGATTAAGGAAACATTATATAATATATTACGAAAAAAGGTGTAAATACAATATTTATAGAAATATGTGCATTATGGAAATAAAAAGAGATTTGTATTTGAACCGTTTGATCCGTCGGGAAAATAACGGTTTGATAAAAGTAGTTACAGGCGTTCGCAGATGCGGAAAATCCTATCTTTTGTTTAATCTGTTTCACAATTATTTGATTGAAAAAGGCGTTGCCGAGGATCATATTATTGAGGTCGCGCTGGATGACCGCAGCAACAAGGAGCTTCGTGATCCGAATCAAATGCTTGCTTACCTGAAAGATCGTATCAAAGACAAAGAAACGTATTATATTATTCTTGACGAGGTACAACTGCTGAGCGAGTTTGAAGATGTGCTGAACAGCCTTTTGCATATTCGGAACGCAGATGTTTATGCAACAGGAAGCAATTCAAAGTTTCTCTCTTCCGATGTTATTACTGAGTTCCGCGGACGCGGTGATGAAATACGGATGTATCCGTTGTCTTTTCGTGAGTTTAGCTCTGCGTATCCGGGCAGCGAGGAGGATGCGTGGGAGGATTATTATACTTACGGCGGATTGCCGTTGATTTTGACGCGCGAGACCGATGAGGAAAAAGCAGAGTATTTGATCAATCTGTTTCAAAAGGTGTACTTGTCGGATATCATCGACCGCCACAAGATCCGTAATCGTGAGGAATTGGATGAGTTGGTGGATATTCTCGCTTCCGCCGTTGGTTCGCTGACAAATCCGCTAAAGCTGTCAAAGACATTTAAAAGTGTCAAAAACAAGACCATCAGTGATAAAACCCTGAAAAAGTATATCGACTATTTGACGGACGCTTTTTTGGTCAGCAAGGCAGTCAGATATGATATAAAGGGGAGAAAATATATTGGCTCACCGACAAAGTTCTATTTTGAGGACGTCGGACTTCGTAATGCCAGACTGAATTTTCGGCAAACAGAAGAAAACCACATTATGGAGAACATTATATACAATGAGCTCCGAATCAGAGGGTATCGCGTAGATGTCGGACTGGTGGAGGTTTTCGGCAAAAACACCGAAAATAAAACCGAAAAAAAGCATTTGGAGGTTGACTTTGTCGCGACAAAAGGAAGCGAAAAGTATTATATCCAATCCGCGTTTGCAATGCCGACTGACGAAAAAAGAAAGCAGGAAGAACGTCCGCTAAACGCGATCGGAGATTCGTTCAAAAAAATAATTGTTGTTAAGGATAATATAAAGCCACGCAGGGATGAAATGGGTATCGTAACAATGGGTATCCGCCGGTTTTTGTTGAACAAAAACAGTTTGGAACTATAATCTTAGAAGTAAGGGAATACTATGAATCCAAAAACTATTATCAATGGAAAAGAATATCGCTTCATCAAAACCGTAAAAGAATTGACAACCGACAGAATAGCTGTGCTCTGTGAGGATGAGCACGGCTGTTCTTTTATCTGCGATGCGGAAATGTGGCAAGGCAGCGCGGAGAAACATAAAACAGCGTTCAATAAATACGCCTCACCGAATCAAAAAATCAAGTTGTTCAAATCCTTATTCATCGGTAGGGAAGATGTATACGCCAAGCGTTTTTTCAATACCAAAACAGGCAAAAGCGGCTATGTCCCTGCCTGCGCTAACGAGTGGGTGACAGGCGTTTGTGACAAGAAGAAATACAAGTGCAACAGTTGCCCAAACAAGAGCTTTACAGCGGTAAACGACAGTGTCATTTATTATCATTTGAAGGGCGACGATGGATATTGTCGTGATGTGATCGGTACTTATGTGATGCTGCCTGATGAAACTACCAAATTCCTCGCCATTGATTTTGACGATGAGAGTTGGCAGGAGGATGTATCTGCCGTCAGATCGGTTTGCAAATCATTTGATATTCCTATAGCGGTAGAACGTTCGCGTTCCGGAAACGGTGCACATGTGTGGCTGTTCTTCTCTGAACCGCTTCCGGCTTCAACGGCAAGAAAATTCGGCAGTGCCATTTTGACAAAAGCAATGGAAGAACGACATGAAATCAAGTTGAGCTCTTATGACAGAATGTTTCCGAATCAGGGCACCATGCCCAAAGGCGGATTCGGCAACCTGATCGCCTTACCACTACAGGGCAGAGCGCGCAAAGAGCAATATTCTGAATTTGTGGATGATGATTTCAATTCTTATCACGACCAATGGGAATATCTCTATCAAATCCAAAGGATAACTGCTGAGGAGGTCGACAGCTACCTTTCCAAACTTCGTGTACAAAATGAGCTCGGAGAATTGATAGAAGAGCAGGAAAAACCTTGGGAAAAGAAGTATGAAAATCCGCTGTCTGCCTTTGACTTTCCGCCTGTTGTTAATGTGGTGGAAGCAAATCTTTTGTACATCGAGAAGAAAGGAATATTGCAAAAGGCTTTGAACAAAATTAAGCGTCTTGCGGCATTCAAGAATCCCGATTTCTATAAGAGTCAAGCAATGCGGTTGCCGGTATATAATAAGCCGCGTGTGATTGATGCTTCCGAGGAAACAGGACAATACCTCTGTATTCCGAGGGGTTGCAAAGACAGTTTGACGGAACTGATAAATTCGTAGATTCATTATGAGGACAAACGCAACAGCGGCAATCATATTAATTTGCACTTTAACGGGGAGCTCCGAGAAGAACAGCAACTCGCGGCGGCTGAAATGCTCAAATATGAAAACGGAATCCTGTCTGCGACGACCGCTTTCGGTAAAACCGTCGTCGTGTCATACTTAATTGCCGAAAGGAAGGTCAATACCCTGATTCTGGTACATTCGTCAGCGTTATTGCAACAGTGGCAAAAATCTTTGTCCGAGTTTTTAATCTTCGAAGATAAATTGCCCGAACAACCGAAAAAGCGCGGCAGGCAGAAAAAGCTTTCCCATATTGGTCAGCTTGGAGCCACTAAGAATACGTTGAATAATATTGTTGACATCGCTATCATGCAGTCTGTAGTAAGCGGCGATGAGGTCAAGGGATTTGTGAAGGATTATGGTATGGTGATCGTGGACGAATGTCATCATGTATCTGCGTTTACCTTCGAGAAGATTCTGCGCGAGGTCAATGCAAAATATGTCTACGGATTGACCGCTACGCCGAAACGTCAGGACGGTCATCAGCCAATTATCACCATGCAGTGCGGCCCGGTACGCTATCAGGTCGATGCCTTGGCACAGTCTGTCAAGCGAGATTTCTCTCATTATGTGATTCCCGAATTCACCGATTTTTGTGTAGCTGAAGGTAGCTTGAGGTATCAGGATATCTGCACAAAGCTATGCGCGAATGAAGAGAGAAACCGCAAAAAAATTGACGATGTATTGGTGGCAAATAAGAGTGGCAGGAATTGTATCGTTTTGACTGAAAGAACAGAACACGCGGAAATTTTGTGTTCTGCGATTGCTGCCGAATACAGTAACGTGTTTCTGCTCAGCGGCAAGGATAAAGCAAAAGAAAAACGCGAGAAACTGGAAGCAATTAAGGCTGTTCCGCATAGCGATAATATGATTATCGTAGCAACCGGAAAGTATGTCGGAGAAGGTTTTGATGAACCTCGTTTAGATACGCTGTTTCTCGCCATGCCGATCTCTTGGAAAGGTACGCTCGCGCAATATGTCGGCAGACTGCACCGTAATTACGAGGGAAAGTCAGAAGTGATCGTCCACGACTACGCTGATATTTTCGTACCCATGCTCGACAGAATGTATCACAAAAGAATCCGTGGCTACGCGGAACTGGGTTATGTACTGAACGGATCCTTACAAGCTGAAACAAGCCTTGTGTATGACAGCAGTAACTTCTTCAATAAGTATTCCGATGACATAAACAACGCGGACAAAGAGGTGATCATTTCTGCTCCGACAGTAAAGCCGGGATATCTGAAAAGAATAGTACCCTTAATTTCGGAAACCGTAAAGCTGATAATCATTGTATCTGAATTGGATGAAAATGAGATGCTGGAGAATGTTGAGTATATAATCCAAGATAAATCCCACCGGACATTTACCGTGATAGATAATCAGATCGTTTGGTACGGCAACGTCAACCCGCTTTCCTATAACCTCGCAGAGTCATCGGTTTTGCGCCTGATCAACGCGTCACTCGCCGGAAAACTGACGAAAGGCGTGATGGTTGATCCGACATTGTTTGACTGATAAATAACAAAATCTTCCATTTCTCATAAGATTTTCCAACTTTCAACGTAATGTGGCGTGTACGACAAACAGATTTTATGCGGAGTTCGTGGCGTGAGAGGGGACAGGTGGAGAGGATTACATATCAATACGCGTTGGCAGTATAAAATCAAAAGAAAGATGGACAAATAAATTTGGGTATGCTATAATCAAATTATCAAAATGGAAGGAGTGTTCCTATGTGCTCAAAAAGTGAATTGCAGATAATTCTATCCGAAATAGCCAAAACAGCGAGAGAGACTTTTGGTGAGCATCTCGATTCCGTTATTCTCTACGGTTCCTATGCGCGCGGCGATTATACGCCCGATTCGGATATAGATATGATGATTTTGGTCAAGGGGATCGCTCCCGAGGATTTATGGAGATATAAAAAGCCAATTATCAAAGCCGAGTCCGAACTCGGGCTTCAATATGATTTAGTGATTTCGTCCACGATAAAAGATATTGAAACTTTCAATATGTATTTGGATGTATTGCCGTTTTATCAGAATATCATGAAAGAGGGTATCAAAGTTGCTTAGTGAGAACACGATAGCCCTTTCAAAGCATCGATTGGCAATAGCAAAAGAACGTCTGAATACGGCTAAGCTTTTGATTGATTCCGGCGATTACAAATCTGCCGCCAATCGTTCTTATTATGCGGCGTTTTCTGCAATGAGAGCTGTTCTCGCGTTGGACGGTCTGGATTTTAAGAAGCATTCCGGTGTGATTGCGGAGTTTAGAAAAAGTTATATCAAAACCGGTGTTTTCACTCCGAAAATGTCACACATAATTGATTCGTTGAAGGATGTAAGGCAGAGCAGCGATTACGATGACTTCTATTTAATTTTCAAAGAAGAGGTTTTGGAACAGGTAGAATGCGCTGTGTTCTTTGTTAATGAAGTTGAGAAATATTTGCATACACAATATAATTAATAGGATAGCTGCGCCTTGCGATATAGGCGCGGCTTTTGTTTTTAAGGGGTGATGATAAATGTTGAAAAAGAATTGGAAAAACCTTTTCAGAAAAACAATTCTCGACAGGGGATACGGTTACTATCTTGAAGGAGCGGTTGAGGATATCAGCAGGGAGGACGACGTGATCTCCGCTACTGTCAGCGGAACGGAGCTGTATGAGGTCGAGATATTTCTCGATCTCGATGAAGTGTATGACATGGATTGCGACTGTCCGTATGCCGAGGACGGGAATTATTGCAAGCATATGGCAGCGGTTTTGTATGAGCTGGAAGATATGGATATAATCGAAAAGTCTTCCTTTAATGAAAGTATTGCCGATATTGTTAATGCAGCGGATGAAGCGGCGGTCAGAAGCTTTCTTGCTGACATTTTAGAAAATGATGAAAAGCTGAAACAGCGTTTTCTCTTATTGACCAATAAGCCCAAAGTCTCTTTGGAACACTATAAAAAGCTGATCGATTCCACAATTTATGAGCATGAGGATAAGTGGGGATTTATTGATTACGAGGAAGCGTCAGACTTCTATGAGGATATGGAGGCGTTCAATGATGATATCCGTATTATGATAGACAACGGACAGTACCGTGACGCATTTCAGTTGTCGCTGTATATTTGTCAAGAGGTGGCTGATATCGATAGTGACGATGACGGCGAAATGACGATGATCATGGACGACTATTCATCGTTTTGGGCAGAGATAGCGGAAAAGATGCCGCCGCAGGATAAGGATTGGTTGTTTGAGCAAGTGCTTTTGGAATATGAATTGAACGATAATGATTTTCTTGACGATTATCTGGAAGCACTTATCACCCGGCAATTCCGGGAGGAGTGTTATCGCGGTCGCGTGATTGACTTTATTGACATAGCTATTCAAACCAGTGAGCCGGATTCTTATCAAAGAAGCATTGCATTGCGTCGTATGTCGGATTATCTGAACGATACGGAAACACCATTTGAGAAAGTCGAAACATTTTGCCGTGAGCATTGGAATGACTTCAAAATGCGCGAATGGTTGGCGCACCAATTCATTCAACGCGAAGAATGGCAGAAGGCAATCTTCATTTATGAGGACTTGATTGATTCCAACTTAGGATATCCCGGCTCGGTGACGGGCTATCGTGAAGAATTGCTCCGGCTGTACCGAAAAACCGGAAATACGGAAAAGACACTGGAAACGCTGTGGGATTTGGTTTGCAAATCCAAGAGCCATGAGTATTACAATGAACTGAAATCGCAGTACACCGAGCAAGAGTGGATTCGGGAACGTGAAAAAGTATTCCCTTGCTTTATTAATTACGGTCAGGAACAGTTGCTGTGCGAAGAAAAGCTATATGACAGGTTATGGGAGCTGTTGAAGGATAAGAATCTGTATTCCGTATTAGACTATGAGGATGTGCTATTGCCAAAATATTCGGCGGAGATTCTTCGGAAATACAGCGATTACCTGAATTACGCAGCCGTGCAGGCAAGCGGCAGAAAGGCTTATCAGGAATGGGTAAGGCTGCTAAAGCGAATGAGAAAAATAGAAGGCGGCAAGGAGCTTTCAAGACAAATCGCGGAGGATTGGCGAATACGCTATAAAAACCGCCGTGCCATGCTGGATGAATTGAAAGGGCTATAGGAGATTGGTTTAGAGGAAATTGAGAATTGCTATTAAACAAGGAGGAAACCGCTATGAACGAAATAGAAATCATCGCCAGAGCGCAGATGTATCTGGAAAAGCTCGCCAATGGCGTCAATCCGCTGACGGACGAAGAAGTTGCGGAGAATGATGTTGTCAATAATGTGAGAATATCAAGGTGTCTGTATTATGTAACTGGAATCTTAAAGCAAATCACCACAACAGGCACTTTTGAAATACAAAAATCAGAATTTTCCTTATCAGCACAGCAGCTTGAAAGGTTTGCGTATTCACAAACGCCTTTGACGGTATCAGAAATCACCAAACGTCTCAATGAATTGGTGAATCCGTTGCAATGCTCTACGCTGAAAAACGGCGTTATCACGGAATGGCTGACTGAAATTGTAATGCTGACAAATGTTATTATCAATAACAAATCCAAAAAGCGCGTGACAGATAACGGCAGGAGTGTCGGTATTATCTCAGAGCAACGTGTGAATCAACAGGGAAGCACGTATGAAGCTATTTCGTATAATCTTAATGCCCAGCATTTTATAATTGATAACATTCACGCTATTATCGAATTGAACAAAAAGAAAGCAACTAAAGCTGACGAAAAACGTGATGGGTGATCCGACATTGTTTGACTGATAAATAACAAAATCTTCCATTTCTCATAAGATTTTCCAACTTTCAACGTAATGTGCCACGTACGGCAAATAGATTTTATGCGGAGTTCGTGGCGTGAGAGGGGACAGGTGGAGAGGATTACATATCAATACGCGTTGGCAGTATAAAATCAAGTAAAAGATAGACAAATGGATTTGCGTATGCTATAATCAAAATAAAAAAAGAAAGGAGTGTTCCTATGTGCTCAAAAAGTGAATTGCAAATCATTTTGACAGAAATTGCAAAAACTGCAAAAGATACCTTTGGTACTCATTTGGATTCGGTTATTCTTTACGGCTCATATGCCAGAGGAGATTATACACCTGGGTCTGATGTGGATATCATGATTTTGGTACGGGGAATAGCTCCGGAAGAACTGTGGAAATACAGATCGGCGCTTACATCAAAATCATCAGAATTGGGATTGGAATATGATTTGGTAATAGTTCCCTTGATCAAAGACGTCGACACGTTTAACAAGTATATGAGCGTGTTGCCCTTCTATCAGAACGTCCATGAGGAGGGAATACGCATTGGAGCATAATTATAAAATAAGCTTTCAAAAAGGCGGTTAGAGATCGCGCATGAAAGGTTGACAACAGCCAAGGCAATGCTGGAGTTAGGTGATTATAAAGCGTCAGCAAACAGGCTTTATTACGCAATCTTTTCCGCGATGAGGGCAGTGCTTGCTCTGGATGGATTTGATTCAAAGAAACATTCGGGGATAATTGCCCGGTTCAGACAAAGCTATATCAAAACCGGAATACTCGACACGGAAATGTCTAAGATCATTGACGACTTGGAGGTCATCCGAGAGGACAGCGACTATGATGATTTCTACATAATCTTAAAGGAAGATGTGGAGATTCAAGCAAAGAGAGCGGAATACTTCGTTTCAGAGGTCGAAAGCTATTTGCAGAATCAATATAATCAATAACCGGATAACTGCGTTCTGAAATAAGGACGCAGTTTTTATATTCAGTTCTGAGGGAGGTGTTTCCGGACTTAATCTGGGACTTTATGAGTTTTTTGCTTAATGAAATCTTTCTTGAATTGTAAATTAATAGAATTATTTGGGAGTTTGCGCTAAACGAAAAACAGAAGTATGACACTGTTTGAGTGAGTATTGATATTTTCTTCCTATTCTCGTTAGATTTGACAATATCAAACATATCAGTATATGTTTGCAAAATGAATTATAGACCGGTCAAGCATAATAAGAACAAAAAATAGCTACGCCTTGCAATACGGGTGCAATTATTGTTTCAAGAAAGGACGCACTAAAATGGCAATGCACAGTAACTGGAATCCATGGCACGGATGTATCAAATGCAGTGAAGGCTGTCAGAATTGCTATGTATACTATTCGGACAGGCTCCGGGGAAAGAACGCTGCGGAGATCTATAAAACAAAGACAGGATTCAAATATCCGTTGTCGAAGGACAGAAAAAAACAGTATAAGATACAAAGCGGCGAAATGCTCAGCGTCTGCATGACCTCTGATTTTTTTCTGGAGGAAGCGGATGATTGGCGGGACGAAGCGTGGGATATCATGCGCAAGAGAAGTGACGTCGTTTTTCTTCTTTTGACCAAAAGACCGGAGAGAATAAGAAAATGCTTGCCGGAGGATTGGGGAGACGGTTGGGAAAATACCTTTCTGAATGTGACTTGCGAAACACAGCGCAGGGCAGACGAAAGGCTTCCGCTGCTTTTGGAGCTGCCGTTCAAGCATAAGGGCGTGTACTGCGCTCCGCTGTTGGAAGCTGCCACGATCGGCAAATACATTGACAGCGGACAGATCGAGCAGGTCGCCTGCGGCGGAGAAAACTACGGCGGAGCACATCCATGCGATTTTGATTGGGTAAAGGCGCTGAGAGAAGAATGCGCGTCGCGGGATATTACGTTTTGTTTTATGGAAACCGGAACGACCTTTATCAAGGACGGCAGGGAGTACAAAATCGAAAGCAAACGCCTGCAAAACCTGCAGGCATTTCATTCGGGCTTAAGCTATCAGGGCAGAAAGCTGCATTTTTCACTCAGGGACAGCTCCGGAAATCTGATTACGGAGGAAGATCTATATATACCGCATTGGGCGAAAAAATGCGACACATGTTCCTTTAAAATCCTTTTGCAACGGCTGCTTCGATTGCGGCGCATGCAGTGGTTAGTCAATAGCTTAATAAATAATTACCTTTTTTCTTTTCTCGAAAGCTTTTCCAATTTTCAACATAATGTGATACGTACGGCAAACAGAATATGACCGCGCCAAGTGGCAAAACGCTTCTCAAATTGAGAGAATTACATATTTATATTGGCTTACTATATAATAGAACAGAGACGCAATCTTGATGACTGTGTCTCTGTTCTTGTTATTCTATGGTAGATGATAAGTCTTCTAATGATAGATGAAATTTGGATGGTATGGCATTATAGATGCCATTTATGTATTGAAGTTGCTTATTGTGAAACGGATGAATTCTTCCCGCAGAATCAGTTAAACACTTAATACTTCGATTTCCATTCTCATCTTTTTCAATCGTATAAAATGCAGAAGAGGGAATTACTTCAGAACTCATTACAAGAGTATTATGAGTGGTGATTATAATCTGTCCTTTTATTTCTTTGCAAATGTCTTCCAAAATATACTTGACCAGTAAATCATGAATGCCCGTATCCAACTCGTCGACAATTACAGTTAGTCCTTGCGCGGCATTCAGAAAAAACGGAAGTAAATCCACGAGATTATGTGTACCGGTTGACTCAAGAGAGAAAGGAACATCTTTCAATTCACCAGCAATGAGTTGTTGTGTATAAAGACGGTAAGAAACAGTATCATTATTTGTTTCAGTATGATACCGAACATCTTTTATTTCATGATTAATGACGGGAAGAAACGCCCGCAAAAGCTTTTCTGATTTTTTGAGATCAGAGATATCTTTTTGATCAATTTGTCCTGAATATAAACTAGAAAGAATATGGTATCTCAATCCATAATTTGCGAATTCAGGAGAGTTTGGCTTTTTGATTCTGCAAGATACTAAAAAGAAATCATCCAAGCAGTTCATAAAATTTTCGGAGAAAGCTTTAGATAGAAAATTATTTGATTTGTCGCCGAATTCATGATAGATAATAGCAAGTAATGAATGCTTTCCCCAGAACTTCGAAATCGTCGCAAGCAAGTCGGATTGTACGGCTTTATTTAGAAAAACCTTATCATTCAGTTTTGCGATTCCGGGAAGCAAATCAAAATATACACCTTTGTTCTTTTCTAAAGTGTATTCCAAACGCTCATGAACTATCTCGGTACTGTTCATCTCAAGGACATAGCGACCTTTCTTTTCATTTATAACAAAAGAAAAATCTAATATCATGTTTTCGGCTGTTCCAATCGTTCTGGATTCGCTGATGATGGTTTCAATATCTCTAAAGCGATGCTTCAATAATTGCAATAGTTGTTCGTTGTTTGCTGCCTCTTTATAATTTTCCATGAGGTCTTGAAACATATCGCGAACATCCATAGTGCGAATTAACTCAGTAAAACAAAAGAAAACCGATGCTAAATTTGATTTACCTGCACCGTTTTCACCGTAAAGTAAAACCATCGGCTTTGCTTTATTGCCGCTGGTAGATAAATCTATCCTATTGTCCGTAAAGGTTTTGTAGTTGCGCAAGTAGACAGATGTAAACATATTATCTCCTCCGATAGGATTATAGCATATTCAGCAAGTTCTGTCCAGAAAAAATTATCTCATAACGCAAAATTTTTGTAGATTTCGTTATATATTATAACAAAACTCTAAAAAATACTTGAAATCACAGAAAGAAAGTGTTATACTATATTCGACGAATTATTGCAAGGAGGTAAACTATAAAGTGAGGTAATAATATATGATTTTGAAAGCATTAAGTTCAAGAGGTTATAAACCTCAAAGCTCCAATTATGGCGATTGTATTCTAATCGATACTGGTAGCGAATTGATAATATATGATTGTGGTAGTGAGAAACATGCTCGGCGGGTCGAAGAATATATGTCTGAGCACGGGTATAAACAGGCGATTGCCGTTTTATCGCACAACGACTCTGATCACTATGATGGATTTCCATACCTGATTAAAAAAAAGCTGATTTCTTCTTTTTATGCTCAGCTATTCCTTAAGCATAAGGAGGATATTAAGAAGCTTCTTAACGATGGACGCGTGACAAATAAATCACTGGGAAACCGCATCACAAAAGACTATGATAATATCGCAGAGTTAAGCAGAACTGTAAAATTGCTGGACGCTATCGAATTGGACGAGATTGTATCAGGCGTGAATATCGTAGGCCCTGAAAAAGATTATGCTTTAGAAACAGTCGCAAAACTCCTAAACAACAGTGAGGGAGATACAAAAGACGCGGAAACCGCATATAATGCAGCCAGTGTTCAGGTATCGGTTTATATTAGGGATAAATTAGTTCTCCTTTGTGGCGATGCGGCGTTTGCAGCAATCGAGGATAAGTTGTCGGATTATCAGGTTATCCAGCTTCCACATCATGGCAAGGGAGAAACAGCAGATAAGATTTTTGATGCAAAAAGTGATGATTTCTTAACTGTGTATCTGGTCTCCGACAATACAGGTGATACAAATGGCGGATCTCATAAATTGAAGAGCGCGGGAAGACGCGTAAAATCCACATTGAATGGGGACATTACATATCCCGACCTTTTTACAAGTATGCCTAATCCGCCACTAACGTTAGGCAATGTGGAATCGAGGTGGTCTTATCGATGATATACCTCTTGCAAATGCCCTTTGAGAAAGAATTGAATGCACGTATAGATTACTTAAGCAACGCATTTGATTCGTTTTTCATACAGATTGACAGAAACCAAGATTTCATTAAGCTCCAGAGTTTCCCGCTGATAAAAGATAATACAATTATATTTTACGGGCATAATTTCTGGATTAGAGAATACTTTATGAGGTTTGGCAGTAGTATACAAAACAGCACAAAAATTATCAATTCGTGTGATTTGTTAGATCGTAGTGTGTTCAATAAACAGAAGAACCTATACTATAGCAAATGCGATGACCATGGAAGAGTAATTCGTTATCCGGGTTCAGAGTTTAACTTGCGCTTTGATGTTACACAATCTGAAATCGAGATGCTGATTAAGAGAAGCCTTTCGCTCAAGGAAAGGATTGCATCAGCTTACAGAAAGGTTGCGTGATTGAATATGAGTTTAAACCTTTTTGATTCTTACAACTTAAGAGCACGGACAAGCGTTGCACTATTTTACACACTTCCGTTCATCTTGGATGTCATAGCCTTATTTGGAAAAAGTATCACATCCGTCGAAGGAGTAGCCTTGTCTGTATTGATTCTTGTAACGGTACAGTGTATACTTCATCTGTGTCGATCGAATCACCAGTCTTTTAATAGGAATTATGCCGCCGAATATTTGATGCCTGATTCAGAAATATCTAATATAACGAAAAATCGTTACTATAGGAAGATTGCTTCGTTTGAGCCCGAGTTTATAGCGTTTGGTAACATAGACGAAGAAAACACTCAGAAAGCAATTACAATAAACCTTTGTGAGAGCGTTGTAACATGGCTACGAGCAAAAACACGGGATGATAAGGTTTTCCACCTGGTATATGAAGAGAACATTAACTATGGGTTTATATGGAATATGTTTAACTTGAAAAAAGTTGGAATCATTTTTAACTGCATAGCTTTGGCTTTTTTAGCCTTAATCTTCTTTACTCCTATTTTTGAAAACGATAAGCCTACACATTTTGTACTGGCACTTGAGATTGCGGCACACTTTACGGCAACGATGTATTTGATAGCCGCAATAACAAAAAAGAAAGTCGAAACTTCAGCTAAGCGTTATGCAAAAGCGCTGATTGAAGCAATCGACTTAATAGGATAATAAATTGAACCCTCACTTGTTATAATTCGTCACTTTATATATAATGATAACGAGTGTCCTTGGCATTTACAAGCAAAGGACACTCGTTTTTGAATTTTAAGATTAGCAGTACTAATTTATCATAAAACCCCAAAATACTTCTCAAAGAACGCTTTCAGCTTTTCAATGACCGTTTGTTTCTTCTCTGTGCGGTTGGAGTTGCCTCCAAAACGTCGCATAGGGGGAAGAAGGTTGTCAATTCCGACGCCTGTTGTTTTCAGTTCGCCGTCGCGGAACGCATTATTGATAAACCTCACCGTTTCATCGGGCTTTAGATTTTCTTCCTCAATCAAAGCGGCGATTTCCTTTTCTTTTTCTTTCTTAACGAATTCGCGCCAGTCAGAGAACACATCATCAATACCGTTGACATTGGCGATAAATGTCTCGATCAGCTCTTTCTTGCTGCGCAGCTCGGAACTTGCGTCAACCGCTCTGCGGATATCGACAACGATTTCCTTATCCTCGCAATTACCGTCTTTATATTTTTTGACAAGCATAAGGATATAATCGATATTGATCTCGATCTGCTTGATCAGCTCGACCTCAAAGACAATATCGTTTGTGATATCCTCTTTATCGCCGTCCTTCTTCTTTTTCCACTCGTCATGAAGATCCTGATATCTGCCGAGATATGTCTGCAAATCACGCTCGGAGATTATCTCCTTCCCGGCGAACTCATCAAAGGACAACAAAAGATTTCGCATACGGAGCAAAGCGCCGAACAGCAGGATGAAATTCCGCTGTTTCTTCTCGCCGATGATCGCAGGCTCCGAGAGCGGATAGCGCTCCAAAAGTTCCTCGATCATCGTAATGTAACCGGGCTTGTCCTTGCCCTTCTCGTCCACATAACCGTAGTAATAATCCTTGAAACCTTTGAGCAGGACAACGCCGCCGGCTTCTTTGTTGCCGAAGAGCGCGATCGCGTCATCGACGCGCTTTTGCAGCTGCCGGAAGCACACGATATTGCCGAAGGTCTTGATCTTGTTCAGAATACGGTTGGTGCGGGAGAACGCCTGGATCAGCCCGTGGTATTTCAGATTCTTGTCTACCCAGAGGGTATTCAGCGTTGTCGCGTCAAAGCCGGTGAGGAACATATTGACCACGATCAGCAGGTCGAGCTCCTTGTTCTTCATCCTCAGCGACAGATCCTTATAGTAGCTCTGGAAGCCGTCGTTATCGGTACTGTAGTTGGTGCTGAACATCTCATTATAGTCAGCGATCGCCTTCTCGAGAAAATCGCGCGAGCTTTGATCCAGCCCCGCGGTGCTCTCGGGATTTTCTTCGTCCAGCAGGCTGTCGTCGACTTCCTCGTTGGCGGCATAGCTGAAGATGGTCGCGATCTTGAGCTTCTTGGTCGGATCGGCTTTCATCTGCTTATAATAGAGCTTTGCGAGCGGGACGGACGCGACGGCAAAGATGGAGTTGAAGCCGCTGACGCGCTGTTGCTGCTTGATCTCCTCCACCGCGCCGTTCTTAGCCGTTGCGACCTCGGCGACGTTTGTCAGCACACGGTACGCATAGGACTTGTCGCCGCGATAGGTTTTTCTGTCAAAGTTATCGAGGATATAGCGCGTCACGTTCTCAATGCGAACGGGTTCCAAGAACGGCTTTTCGCGGTCGATATCATGCACCTTTTTATCGTCGATATCCGGCTCCTTATCCATCGTCTTGATATAGTCCACGCGGAAGGGCAGAACATTCTTATCGTTGATTGCGTCAACAATCGTGTAGGTGTGCAGCTTATCGCCGAAGGTCTGTTCAGTGGTGGCGAACTTCGGATTCTTCACATGACCGGCGTTCGCGGCAAAGATCGGCGTTCCGGTGAAGCCAAAGATATGGTACTTCTTGAAGTTCTTGATGATCGCGGCGTGCATATCGCCGAACTGGCTGCGGTGGCACTCGTCAAAGATGATGACGATGTGCTTTTGATACACCTCATGGCCCTTGTTCTTGTTGATAAAGGTCGATAGCTTCTGGATCGTGGTGATGATGATCCGCGCGTTATCGTCCTCGAGCTGTTTTTTCAGGATCGCGGTCGAGGTGTTCGAGTTCGCCGCGCCCTTTTCAAAGCGGTCATATTCTTTCATCGTCTGGTAGTCGAGGTCTTTTCTATCCACGACAAACAGCACCTTGTCGATCGTCGGCAGGGCGGACGCAAGGCGCGCGGTCTTGAAACTCGTCAGCGTTTTGCCGGAGCCTGTCGTATGCCAGATATAACCACCGCCCTCGATAGAGCCGTACTTCTTATAGTTAGTCGCCACCTCAATGCGATTCAATATCCTTTCAGTGGCGATGATCTGGTACGGACGCATGACCATCAGCATATTCTCGCTGGTGAAAATGCAGTAACGGGTCAGAATATTGAGGATCGTATGCTTGGCGAAAAACGTCTTGGTAAAGTCGACCAGATCGGGGATGATACGGTTATTCGCGTCAGCCCAGAACGAGGTAAACTCAAAGCTGTTGGAGGTCTTTCCCTTCTTTCTGCCGTTCTGCTCATGCACAGCGTTCCATCGAGTGGTATTGGAATAATACTTAGTATTACTGCCGTTAGAGATCACAAATATCTGCACATACTCAAACAGACCGCTGCCGGCAAAGAAGCTGTCGCGCTGATAGCGGTCGATCTGGTTGAACGCCTCGCGGATCGCGACGCCGCGGCGTTTGAGCTCGATATGTACCATCGGCAGACCGTTGACGAGGATCGTGACGTCATAGCGGTTGTCGTGCTTTGCACCTTCATCCCGGCTGACCTCATACTGGTTGATGACCTGCACAAAGTTGTTGTGGATGTTCTTCTTGTCGATCAGCGTGATGTTCTTGCCGGTGCCGTCGTCACGGCGCAGCACCTGCACATAGTCCTCCTGCAGACGCTTCGCCTTCTCAGCGATACCGTCGTTGGAATTGGCGATACAGTCGGAGAAAAAGCGCTTCCACTCGCTGTCCGAGAAGGTGTAGCTGTTCAGCTTTTCGAGCTGAGCCCGCAGATTGCGCAGTAATTCATCTTCCGAGTGGATCTGCAAGTATTCATACCCCTGCTCCGTCAGCAAACGGATAAACTCCGCTTCGAGCTGCGCCTCGCTCTGGTAGCTCGTCGCGTTCTTCTCCACGGGAGTGTATTCGGTTACGACAGTGTTTTCTTTTGATTCTGTTACGATGTTAAAATAAGGCATAAATAGCCTCCTTATTCTTTTAGATAATCATCTAATATGATTAGAGCATCTATCCACAACAATACTCTAATAAAATCCATTCTTTCAAATGTTCTATTAGTTCTTCCGTGCAATGTCCAATGGCGGTTAACATAATCAGGTTCATCTTCATCAAAATGCGATTCCTTAAATACTGTATAATCTATATTAGACAAAGAGCAAATAATACAAGTTAATCTCCTATCGTTAATTGATAACGGTTCTTCATTCTCTAATCTTTTAACGATAGTATCTGTCCTCTTTTTATAGCTCGTATTACGTTCTATTTTCGAAAGAGTAGCGAGCAAGCCGTCTGTTATTGCAAACAAACCCATGCACGCAAGATGATAATGCTGTATATCATAAGCTGAGAACACTTGACAAAATAGCTCGTTATACTTTTTTGTCAATTCTGATTTTATACACTTATCCTTTAATTCATTGAATTTTTGACAATTGTCAGCCATATAGTAATTTTCAATAAGTTCGGTTACATTATCACTCTTGCTTATTTCCTCCACTAATATATCAGTTAAATCATCAGTAAATACAATTTGATTGTCTAATAGCGCTGTAATTGCCTTGCTTCGATTTACCGCTTTAATTAATGGTTGAAAAATCTCATATAAATGATTCGGATTTTCTTGTAGCCATAGGTTATAAACCTTAAGAGTTTTAAAAATTGCATTAGTGAGATTTCTCAACGCGGTTTCAATTCCGGGAGCGTTATTCAAACCTTTTCAACTCCTTAAAAGTCAGCAGTTTATCTCTGTAGTATTCATACTGCTTCTGGCGTGCCTCGATCTCTGCGGGTAAGCCCTCGGAAATATCGTTGCAGAGCGCGTCGAAGCGGTCAAGGATGGCGACAATGCGACGTTGTTCTTCGATGAGTGGGAGAGGCAAAGTTAGTTTTTTTAATTTGTTTTGATCAACTATCGGAATGCCTCCGCTATAATTGGCTATTGTAGCTAATTGTTCTCCTATATCAAAAAAACAATAGAATGCAAATTTGGGGAGGAGGTATTCTTGAAATGCTTCTTTTATTGTGAAGTTAGTGATTTGTTGATTACTCAAATAGTCTACGCATACCAATGCGTGTTCTCCAAGAGTTGCAGTTGTTGACATCATAATTGATCCCTTTTCTATTAATCCAGATTTTTTAACCCCTTTGCTGTTTATTTGCTGAATAGCATGAGTTAAGATACGTCCATTTTGCCTAATGTCTTCCAATCTGAACCACTGAATGTCACCATTTTCCCAATACTCAGGTTGTTTTTTTGATGGTGTATATCCATTTCGTATATAGAAAACCTCATCTAATGTTACTCGATTGCATTCTGGCAGTTTTATGATGCTATGTCTATAATACTCATACTGTTTCTTTCTGTTGGTAAGCTCTGTGGTAAGCTCTGTGGTAAGCTCTGTGGTAAGCTCTGTGAACTTATCCAGAATCCTGACGATCTCAGCCTGCACCTCAAGCGGAGGAACAGGAACTTTAACTTTGTTGAGTTTATCAGGGGATACTTCAATCACTTTTGTACCTTGAGCTATCTTCCTCTTCTGTGTAAAGAACATTGTCGAATGGAAGTAGTACGCTAAGTACTTTGCGTTTTGATCATGGTGTATGATAGCGGAGTGACCGCTGACAGCAACAGGAGTATCGCCTAACCAAACTACACACTTACAGACATCTTCAATGTTCTCACTCGTAACTGCCATAACGATATCACTAGGTTGTGCGAATTTTTGTTTTTTTGCAACTGCCTCAGAGATATATGTAAAAGTCTCATTAGCAAATAAACCATATCGGGTATATATCTGCCCATAGTGAATGCAAGGAACGCCACCCTCGGTAAAGTCCTTTTTCTGGAAGCTGCCGCCTCTGGAGATAGTAGCAATATCTCCTAACACCTTATATTCCACCCCATCCGGGCAAAGCTGTTCAATTAACTGTTCCAGTTTGGTCATCTTTATTGTTCTCCGTATGTTGTATTTTTTTGTTCAGATAATCTCGAAATGGGGCGATAAACAAATCTGCGTTATTCTGATAAATGCTATTCCTACGATGGTATTCTTCTGATTTTAGATATTCTTCATCAGTTTTGAGCTTTGCTATTGGAAAAAAGCATTTCCCATAACTTTCAGGCTTAGGAGTATAATCAGAACCAAATGCACATAAAACAGATTTTCGGTTTCTCTTGTTACCTCTCTTAATGTTTAAGGTAACTTCTCTTAACGAAAGCTTTTTAAATCCCTTTTCAAAAAACAAATAATTGATACCGCCCTTGCAGCGTACAGATTCATACGCTAAGCAATCGGGTTCTAACTCTTCTATCTGTTTTATTATAGAGATTTCTTCATCTGATAAAGGTATTTTTTCTTCAAATTTTTCAAGTATAATATGGAACTGCACACGTCTGCCGTCGATGATTACTAGCGCTTGTTTATTATCTGTAGTGGGAAAAGAGCTTGATGCATCATCATAACTAAAGAAAGATATATAGCTTTTATTACCATAATGATGATAAAACTCTGCTCTTGCGGTTTTCAATGAATCAGCCCAATAAGAAACACTCTTTCCTGAAAACAATTTGGAATATCTGTTTTCATCGCTAACTGGACGAAGGTTTCCTGCATGCAATTTACTGATTGTTTTTCCATAATAATCGTTATTAAACTTTATAATCCTATAGAATCGAAATTCATCTGTAATTAGCAAAGGCAAGTTTTTGTGTTTATAAACAGGGCGCAAATAATCCTGATTAGGCAATACTTTACACATTACACCTCTATCTCCTTTATAATCTTATCAATCTCCGCTCTCAGGACTTCTTCGCGCTTTACGATCTCGGCGATCTCGGCATTCAGCTTTTTGATGTCGATGACCTCGCGGGTGTCCTCCTGCTCGACGTAGGTGGAAACGGAGAGATTGAAGTCGTTCTCCTTGATCTCGTCAAAGGTTGCGAGGTGGGCGAAGTGCTCCTTTTCCTCTCTCGAGGTGAAGGCGTCCACGATCGTCTTGATATTTGCCTCGGTCAGCTTATTGTTGTTCGTGACCTTGACGCATTCCTTCGTCGCGTCAATAAACAGCACGCTGTTGTCTGGCTTTGACTTCTTCATCACCATAATGCAAGTGGCGATGGATGTTCCGAAAAACAGGTTGCTCGGCAGCTGGATAATGCAGTCGATAAAGTTGTTTTCCACCAGATATTTGCGGATCTTCTTCTCCGCGCCGCCGCGGTACATGATGCCGGGGAAGCATACGATCGCCGCCGTGCCGTTCGTCGCGAGCCATGAGAGCGAATGCATGATGAACGCCATGTCCGCCTTGCTCTTCGGCGCGAGTACGCCCGCGGGAGAGAATCGCGGATCATTGATCAGGATCGGGTTATCGTCGCCGACCCATTTGATGGAGTACGGCGGATTGCTGACGATGACCTCGAACGGCTCGTCGTCCCAGTGCTGAGGGCTAATGAGGGTGTCCTCGTTGGCAATATCGAACTTGTCGAAGCTGATGTCGTGCAGGAACATATTGATGCGGCAGAGGTTGTAGGTTGTGAGGTTGATCTCCTGACCGTAGAAGCCCTGACGGATATTGTCTTTGCCGAGGACTTTAGCGGCTTTCAGCAACAGCGAACCTGATCCGCAGGCGGGGTCATAGACCTTGTTGACCTCCGTCTTGCCGACGACCGCAAGGCGCGTGAGCAGCTCAGATACCTCTTGCGGGGTAAAGAACTCGCCGCCGGATTTGCCGGCGTTAGAGGCATACATACTCATGAGGAACTCATACGCGTCACCGAATGCGTCAATGGTGTTGTCCTGATAGTTACCGAGTTTCATATCGCCGACGCCGTTCATCAGCTTGACCAGCTTGTCATTGCGCTTGGCAACCGTTGCGCCGAGCTTATTGGAGTTCACGTCGAGGTCGTCGAACAAGCCTGAAAAATCGTCCTCACTCTCGCTGCCTTTGGCGGAGTTCTCAATATTGTTGAACACACGCTCCAAAGTTTCGTTGAGGTTTTCATCGTCCTTTGCACGCGCCCGAACATTAACAAACAGCTCGCTCGGAAGAATGAAAAAGCCCTTTTCCTGAACCAAGCCCTCACGCGCGCCTTCTGCTTCTTCATCAGGTAGCTGCACGTAATCAAATTCGGTATCTCCCGCGGCGCGTTCGCCGTCGTTTATGTAGTTTGTCAAATTCTCCGAAATGTAGCGGTAGAACATCATACCGAGAACATATTGCTTAAAGTCCCAGCCGTCTACCGATCCGCGCAAATCATCCGCAATGCTCCATATCGCCTTGTGAAGCTCCTCGCGCTCCTGTTCTTTTCTAATATCAGCCATTTTGCCCCTCCGTTGTCTATTACAAATATCGCTATATATCTATTATCGCACAAGCATTGTCCGGTTGTTTGGACTGTGCTTTAATTCTCTTATAATTCATCATGATTTATCCTTTGCGAAAAGTATTCTATTCTATCAAAGAATCTGATAATATCAGCAAATGCTGTTATTGGTAATTCGTCAACATAATCTATGTAGGGGATATTTCTTGATTGAGTATAGTTGAAATATGAATGCCCTTTAATATTGCTTTTAATCCATGGCATATTCTCTTGTGGGTTCGCTACCATATTATCAAATACAGACTCAAATTCAGCAATCCTTTCAGGATTATTTTGATTCTGGTTTCTGAAATATCTAACCAGTTTGGCTTTATCGTTGATAAGCTTTTCTTTTAGCTGAAAATAGACAGACTCTACATTATCAAAAATTCCTCTGCTTACCAATAAATCAGGAGAAAACAAGAATCCCTCTATTGAACTATGTTCTGTAATATATAAATTTATATCATCCATCGGATAATTCCCAATTAATTGAGCTGTTGTTAGTTGATTCATTAATTCTCTTCTAACACTTTCATCTAATCTTGTATCTGAATCTCTGATGATTGCAAAATTATTTGTCATTGTGGTTTTTTCAAGAAATTTAAGTGTAGCGTAAAAACTTAAATTTTTGCATGAGTCTGTATCAATAATTGATATGTTATCTAATTCGATGTCGTAATACTTTTTGAGAAGATATCCTATTATTTCTCTATCATCTTTTCCTTCAACAAAAACAATATAATCTGTATTTAATACATCTTGAGTTGAATAACCTATCTCGGTTAACACTTCATCAATGCTGGTTACAGAAGCAACGCTGCTATAATTTTCATCAAGGCTAACTTTTCTTATATCGCTATTGCAGAATTCTCGAAGCATTATTGGAGAGTGACTTGTAAACATAATCTGACTATTATCAGAAATATGGGAAAGGGTTTTCGCCATTTCTTTTTGTAACTCAGGATGCAAATATAATTCCGGTTCTTCAAATAGTAGAATAGTATGATTTGCATTTAGCTGTTGATAGGATTGTAATAAAGAAAGAATGTATATGCTTCTTACACCCGCACCAACATTTGATAACTCAATTTCAGCGCCTAAATTCGGATCGTATATTTTTGTTATCAACGAAAAGGATTTATCAATATCGCTTGTAGCTTTGATGTTTACCTTAAATCCTTCTTGGTAATTCTGCTGAAAGCTTTCTGTAATACTTCTTGTTATTTCCTCTGAACTCATTTTTGTTTTATAGTTTATTAGTTTTTTTAGTTCTTCAATGGATAATTCGCTGGGGTTCTTATTCTGTATAGCATCTATACAACGAATCTCACAATCCGTATGGTTGCAATTTTCACAAGAAATAAAGGTTTCGTCTTGGAACGCCTGCGACTTTAGAACCTCAGCAAACAAACTTGATGTTATAGTTCTGGCTTTTCCACTTTCTTCCTCTTCAAAGTATCGGGTATCATTTATGAAAGCAACATTAGGAAAGAGTTTCGCTACGTCGCCATTAGATGAATCGCTAATGAAATATTCTGCTCTTGAGTTCCCTTTTCTGAAAACGGCTTTTATAGTTAAGTGTTGATTATATATTTCAAGTTTTGCTTTTATCGCTTTAAGCCAAATGTTTTCAAAACGTTCTCTTGTGCTTATGTCTTCTAAGTAATTCTCCACAGCTTGCTTTCTTTCGTTTTTGAAAATAGTAAAAGCTAAGTCTGCAAAAGCTGTATTTTCTTTTATGTTGTCAAAATCGGAAGCATTAGCAGGTAGCTTTTGAATTCCCCATTTCTTATCCGTAAAGAATTCAGATATATATCCATCATCCACTTTAAACACAGCAATTATTTCAATTATTTCTGTATTTCTATAATAATCCTTTGTTTGTGGAGTATAATCACCCAAAAAAGCTCTTACGGCTGTTAAAAAAGCACTTTTCCCTGAATTGTTTTTGCCAATTAATATAAGAGCATTATTGATATCGCTTATGGTTTGATTTTGAATACCTCTAAAATTTCTGATGGTGATACTATTTATTATCATTTTTTCTCCTTATGCTCATATATTACTAATATTGCCATTTGATTGGTCTTTGGATACCGCTTAATAAAATCCTAATCCCATAGTCTGTCGTCGGACATCCACTGCTTCTGGAATTCTTCTTCCTCTACAAAAGCATTCCAAATAGGTTCGATAAAGCTAGTGATACCGTCCATCACCTGTGAGAATGGAATATCTATCGTATGCAAGGTCTTAAGAAAATGCCGCCACCTGATCCGCATATTATCGTCATCGACAAGCTTGGTAATACGCTTGAAGCTGTCGGCATTATAATCCGTTCCGCGGTTTTGCAGCGTTTCAGCAATCGCTGTCTGAAGCTTCAAACCGTCAAAATCAAAGGTCTGTGACAGATAATAGATATCATAAAAGTCCTTCATTCTTCCGGTCAGCTCAAAGCGCTGTAGGATCGCGTCTAGCTTTTCGGCAATCGTGCTTTCCAACGAGTAGGTCATGATTTCGGGCGCTTCAAAATCATTGAGTTGCGTTTTGATTGTCCGTTCCTTTGCAGATGGAACAATTACGTCTCCGACGCCGATATCTACGCTGAACGGCACGCGCACATTTTTTATATAACCGGTAATCTGCGTACTAACTCCGTGATACTTTCGATTTGCTGCGATCGGTTCGGTAGGGAGTGCCTTGAATGTAACAAAATCATTTCCCGTAGGTATAGCGAGGATCTCCGCAATAATTTCATCCATACGCGCCATATCATTCGATAAACCGCGAAGCATGAAATCCACATCTATCGTCGCACGGCTTTTAAAATCAGTAAGCGTATAGATAAACAGACCGCCCTTTAGAACCAGGTTATCTTTATAATTTGAGGCGGAAAGCTTGCGCAAAAACTCCTCCTGAAAGAAAAGCTGCAAACATTGCTGATAACTGATACCGCTTTCTTTAGCCTTATTCTTCAGTCTCGCAAGTACCGAAGCCGCTTTGTCAGTTGTCATTACAGCCACACTCCTATCAAATCCTTCACCAATTTTTGACACCTCAGAGGCACAGAGTATTCCATCAATCTCGGAATTCTTTTGCTTGTGTCGCTAACATATGCCTGAATCGCTTTATTGAAAATCTCTTTATCCATCTTGTTACGGTATCGCAGGCAATCGCATATAACGCGCTCCTTGTCATACATTCTGACCTTGTTTCCGTCGATCTCCTGCTCGCACAGACCAAGTTCAAAGATATCGGGTGCGACGAAATATGGTTTAACAAAAGGATAGTCAATATTAAAACGTGTGCGATTGGAATATTTGTCAACCGCGATATGCCATTCTGCCGGCGTCCGGTCGCTGTAACCGTAGTGACGCAAGGCTGTGTCCATGCAAAGGATGCCGTCGGGAAACAGCTTGATAACAGTTGCCGCTTCGCTTTGATTATCAGGATCTATCCACTGATAGTAGCCATGGCGAACTTTTTCAACTGCGCCTGCCTGAATCAAATTGGCGACATCAGCATAGTATATCTTTTCCTTTGACAATTCGGATGTTCTCATCATTCCGTTATATCGTTCAAAAATCTCTTTTGCAGTGTTTATATCACGCATAGAAAACCTCTCTGAATTTTAGTATAATTAATAATTGAAGCAGATATTTTTCTATAAACTTATTATACACAATTATACAGATTTTTGCAATACTGAATTTTAAACTTTTACACATACAAGCAGATGATTCTGTATGGCTCAGTCAGATAAGAAAGTGAAAAAGATTTTGCTAACCATAATAAAAGAACACGAAGAAACAAGCTATATGCGACAAAATCTAACTCGTCCGATTTCGCCCTGTGTCGCGCGAAAGAAATGCTCGAAGTCGTTACCCGATAAAACAGAATAATGCCCACACAAGCGATTTGTCGCGGTTTGTACGGCATAATTTAAGGCTATAGAAACTAATCAAATATGTTTCCATAGCCTTTATCTTTGCAATGCGTCTCTTAACTTTTTTAGGATCCTTTTCAGCTTTTGTTCCGCGCCGCTTTCAGTTAAGCCGAGTAAAAGAGAGGCTTCACGCAAGGTCTTTTTCTCCTTGTCCATAAGACAATTTGGACAGATACCGAATACAAGCTCTATCAGCTTTCTGTCTTTCGCTTTCAAGCTCTGAAGTGCGTCACACAAATCATAGCATTGTTGGTTTCTGAAAAAGTATTTTTCGGGAGATAGCGTAGATAAATCTTTCTGCGATACCTGAGAGTAAAACGCCTGCTCGTTTGCCTGATCATCAATATCCAAATTGAAATCCTGCTTAAACCGCTCTGAGGCGAGAATGCATTTTCTGACGTTCGCCTCTGAGATATTCAGCTCCTTTGCTATTTCCGAAACCAACTTATCAAAAGATTTTTCCTTAGCTTGCCGGTAATATAAGAAAGCAACCTTTCTAATCGTTTTGTAGTTATTCGCGTTATCGACCGCAACATTGCCGCAGTTTGTTCTCACATAATCGTGCCAAGCGTCGAGAACCTTGTATTTTATCAGTTGTAGCACCGGCATCTCCGACTTATAGTCTTGCAGCTCCTCCAATAGCACCACTACAAATATCTGCTTTAAATCCTCTTCTCTGTCTTGCGCGATTCCGTAGTGCCAGCAAAATTTATATATTTTTCTTTCCAAAACAGGCTCGTAAAAATGCAGGAATTCATTAATTAAACAAGTATCTTTTGTATCTCTGTAACGAACAAAGTAATCATTAAAATCCTCAAGCTTTATTGGCGTGTATTTAAGCTTATACATCTGTTGCCTTCCGTACCTCCCGGTCAATTACTTTTATTTCCATATCATTTTCATACTGATTCTTCGCGTATTCAAAATCAAGCTGTGATTTTTCATAGCAGTCATTAATATAATTCTTCGCTGCGGCAAATTCAGATTCATTGTATTTGCCGCGGCTTTTTCTTTTTCTGATAAAGTTATCTCTCCGCTTCCATAATATATAAATCGGGGTCGCGGTTTTCTTTTGCGATTCCATTTTCTGCTTTGTTATTTCGGGATGCTTGGCGATATATTTGCAGGGAACATTGTATTCGGGATTCACATCATCACAATAAAGCTGTTTGTGCGCACTCG
Organism: uncultured Ruminococcus sp.; assembly: GCA_905234535.1. Classification (GTDB taxonomy): domain Bacteria; phylum Bacillota; class Clostridia; order Oscillospirales; family Acutalibacteraceae; genus Ruminococcoides. Next base: position 24,513 of record CAJOII010000010.1, on the reverse strand, counting down.
TCATCAAGAAGTACCTTCCGCAGATTTTACACTGCCAAAGATAATGTCCGTGGCTGAGAGCCTCGAACAAATCCATCACATAAAAATCCATCATACGGCTGAAATATATCCTGCGAAGTATTTTATAATCACCATCTTTGTTATCAATTACAGGCGCAACTGTCTGGACAGAGTTAACAGAGAATCCTCGCATTGTATTCTCAGCGGGATTTGACTGATAAAGATAATACATAAACAGCTCATCGTTAAAAAGTTCAAAAGCGGTTTTCGCAAGCTCGGACTTTTGGCGTGAGCTTTTCTCCATTAGCATCTTAGTATAGTTTTGAACAGCTGTCGCAAAGTTGGCTGTATCTATTGCGATATACGCGTAAACAGCGCCGAGAACCTTAGCGTATTCAAACAATTTTTTTATCTCTTCGATTCTATATTTTTGTTCATCCGAAAACGGCGGCTCCATTTCCAAAATCTCATCATATCTATCAAGCGCGTCAGCAGAATAAACGCTCTCTATCAGTTTCTTGGATTCTTCAAAATCAAAACATCCAAATACCCCATGCTTTTTCATACATTCAAGCATTTCTAAAATAGATTCCTGCTGAGCGGAATATCGCTCACGGCTGTAACCGTAAAAGTGTATCGCTTCATAACAGAACTTAACCTTGCCGCCGAGCAGCAGCAGCTCCGTCATATCATCGGCAGAGATATTGGTTACCATACGGCTGACCGTTCCCAACGGATAATCACGGTTGTTCAGTCTGACAGTATCATCGGTAAAATCAGCTGAAAAACGGTTGTAGCAGTGAACACCCTCGTTTGGTTTTTCAATAAAACTCATTTTAGAACCTCCGTTCGATAATGTTATAGCACAAATGTTTGAATATCACAAGCCTTTTCGGAAAGAATTTTGGCTTGTCATATCAAAAAGCAGACTTTTTAAGATTTTTGACATTTATATATTGGAAGAACAAATTCCAAAATTTTTAGAAAAGAGGTTTTACAATGCCCAATCATTCAAAAGATTTATCTCTGCGGTATCCGCCGCCGTATGAGGTGATCGACGGTTGTCTTTACAGAAAGATGACCGAGAAAAACCACACTTACTCACGTAAGCTGTGTAACTTTACTCCGAAGATCATCAGCGAGATCACTCTTGATGACGGAGCGGTGGAAACAAAACGCTTGAAGTTAGGAGGTGAACATTCAAACGGAAGACCACTGCCCGAGATTGATATTTCCGGTGCGGAGCTCTCCGGTTTCAACTGGCTGATAGAACGCTGGGGAGCAGATTGCGTTCTTGAACCGGGGACATCAGTCAAGGACAGTGTTCGTCACGCGATCCAGCTGACAGCGGTTGACGCGGACAAGAAAACTCTGTTTCCGTAACCGGTTGGAAAAAGGTTGACAAAGGATGGAAATATCTGCTTCCGAATGACAGCGAGAGTGATGTAAAGTTGCCGGGGAAGCTGAGCCGTTATGAGAAAGCGGACAAATGGTCTGAGCACGATTTATCATCGGTATGGTTTATGACTAATGAGTTTATATTTGCCCCGAAAGAAATCGTAATGACGCTGCTTGCGTTTACCTTCCTCTCGCCGCTTAACGAGTTTCTTCATCAGGCAAACTGCGAGCCGAAGTTTGTTCTATTTCTGCTCGGTCACACAGGGACAAGAAAAAGCACGCTTGCGGCATTGTTCCTTTCGTTCTTCGGAAGGTTCAGCGCGTCCGATTTGCCGTTGTCATTCCGTGACACCGCCAACAGCATTATGCACCACGCGTTTTCTCTTAAGGACGTGCTGACTTGCATTGACGATTATCACCCCGGCAGCAGGCAGGAAGAAGCAAAGCTGAACGCAACCGCTCAGGCAGTCATGCGCGGTTACGGAGACAGGATCGGCAAAGGAAGGTTAAAGTCCGATTCCTCTCCTATGGAGTCACGTCCTCCACAAGGCAACGCTATTGTAACAGCGGAGTTCGCTCCAAACATCGGCGAGAGCGGAACGGCAAGATACTTTCCGTTGGAACTGAAAAGCGGCGACGTTCATTTAGATAACCTTTCTGTTTTTCAGCGTGAAGCCGAAAACGGAACGCTCCGCCGTTGTATGTTTGCTTATACCGAATGGATACGGCAGACCTTTCTCAAAGACGATGATACGGAAAAACAGTTTGTAAAAACGCTGAAGGAAAGTTTTGAGTTTTACCGTGATGAATTTATGAAATCAAAAATCCAATGTCACGGCAGAGTCCCCGAAAACGTCGCGTGGCTATTAATCGGTATGAGTTTCTTTCTGCTGTTTATGGAAAGTCATAAAATCATCTCACCTGACGAGAGCCGCCAGACAATGGACGAATTTAAAAAGTGTGTTTATGAGCTTGCGAAAAAGCAGAGCAGTAGTATTGAGCAAGACAGACCGTCGCATATATTTATCCAAAAGCTGTACTCTTTGCTCGAGAGCGGACAGGCTGTGGTTATCAGCAGAGATAATTCAGATGGATATACCCCGCTTGGCTTCATCGGATATGAAGACAGCGATTATTTCTATTTGATTTCCGACGCGGCGCATAAGGCGGTCAGAAGAGTTTGCGAGGAACAGGGGGAAACGTTTTCTATCTCAAAGAACGGTTTGATCAAAGCTCTTGCGGAAGAAAAGCTGATTGAAACAGGCGACAAAAACACAAAGGTGATTAAGGTTGGAACGAAAACCATCAGGGTGATCGTTTTGAAAAAGCGGGAGGCGAACGCAATAGCAGATATGTATGGATAATCCGTGTAAAGGTGTAACCGAGTTTCAAAAACGGCTTAGACGCTGTGAAAATCAAAAACAAAAAGTGTAACCAAAGGTGTTAAAAGTTACCTCACGGTTACACTTTTGCTTTTGTAAAAACGTGATGAACACCGGTGACAGCCGCTAAGTTACACGGGTTACACTTTTTTCGGATATATCCTTTTCTGCCGTGATAATTAAATATCAATTCACCAATGATGGTGGTTTATTGCCAGTTTCGCCTTTGTATTACGACCGCCCTCTTTCGGGCGGCCACAAAGGCAGATGCGGGCAAGGCCCGCACCCCTTTATTAAAATCTTTGGAGGTGATTTTTATGAAAACACAAACAAAAACTGAAATCATTTCAACGAGAGTCACGCCGAAACAGAGAGAAATCATCGAAGAAAAGGCGTACTCTTCCTACCGAACGCCGAGCATGTATCTGCGCGACTGCGCGCTTGGCAAGAAAATTATCGTCGTAAAAGGTGTAGATGAAGTCGCAAATGAGCTGAGAAAAATCGGCAACAACCTCAACCAACTGACAAGAGCGGTCAACTCCGGCTACTGTTACGAAGTCGATTTGCGCGAAACAAGAGAGGAGGTGGCAAGGCTTTGGCAGTTGTTAAATTCGTTAACGCAGGAAGTCCGATGAACAATATTTTTGATTATGTCACGCGCCGTGAAGCGACGGAGAGCAAATTAATCAGCGGTGTCAACTGTTCACCGGAGAGTGCGCTCGAGGAATTCCGGTTTGTGAAAAAGCGTTTTCACAAAGAGAACGGCAGGAGTTACTACCATATTGTGCAGTCGTTCTCGCCCGATGATGACCTCACGCCCGAGACCGCACACGAAATCGGATTGAAGTTTGCCGAGTACTTTCCCGGATTTCAAGTGCTTGTCGCTACGCACACCAACACCAATGCCGTCCATAATCACTTGATTATGAACAGTGTCAGCTTCGAGAACGGCAAAAAGTTTCACCAAAGCCGCAACGAAATGATTCAGGCAAAGGAGTATTCCAATCAGCTTTGCCGTGAGTATGGGTTGAGCGTGACCGAGACCAAAACCAAGAATCCGCGCAATGCAAGATGGAAGCGTGACCTGATAGAAATAGCTTCCTACGCAATAGGTTGGTCGTCAACGAAGGAAGAATTCATCGAGTATATGCGCGAGCACGGCTATGACGTGAGGTGGGATGACAGGCATAAATATATCACATTCACTTCTCCAGAGGGCTACAAAGCGCGCGACAACAAACTCTTCGACGAGCGTTTCTTAAAGGATAACCTCGAGGTGTACTTCGCTCTCGGCGGCTGTGACAGCGCGATACTTGATCCATACTTCGACTACGTCACGCCCTATCACGACGACAGCTATACGATGACCTGCAGCGACGGCTTGATAAATCTCCTCGGAGATATCCTCTCGACCGTCCCCGAGGACTACTACTATCAGCCGCACTATATCAACGAAATGAGCACGCTGGAAAAGTTGCGGCTCGAAAAAATCCTCGGCAGAAAAATCTGCAACGAGGCACTGCACAACTACTGCACCCGTGAGGACTACGAACGCGAGCAGGGAATTTCAATGTAAATGAAAGGGAACCCACTATGAAAACTAATATTTGCACTATCATCACACAAGGATAAGGAGGGAAACGGAAAAACAATTTGAATCTGTGATGCCTTATGGCATCGGAAAAGAAAGTTATAAAACACGAAGATTTTGCCAACAATAAAATTGAAACTAATCCGAAGGGGGCAAAGACTACGGAAGCAGTTATCAGTAACGGCAACCCGATCGGCGACAGGTTATGGCTGGAGCATTTTGCAAACGCATTGCACAATACTGTATTCAGCGACGATGAGTACAGAAAACTCATGCGGTTGATTGACAGAGAACTGAGCAGGAAGTACAAAGGTAAAATCTGACAGAACTGGAAACAGCCTCCTAATGCAAAGGGGGCTGTTCCAAACTATAATAAAAGTATATTCTATTTTGACTGGACATTACCAAAGTGTCGTGGTAGTGTTTGGGAAGGAGGTAAAATCTATGGATATATTATCTATCAGAAATCAAATCAAAAGTGAGGGAATCAGCTTTAGAGATCTGCCGTTGCGCGTTGCCTTCTATGCCCGCGTCAGTACGGATTTTATGGAGCAGCTCAATTCCCTTGAAAATCAAAAACAGTACTTCACCGAGTATATCGGAGATATGCCGAATTGGAAGTTCGCAGGCGGCTATATCGACGAGGGTATTTCGGGTGTGACAACAAAGAAACGTGAAAAATTCAATGAGATGATCGATGATGGTCTTGATGGCAAATTTGACCTGATCGTTACCAAAGAGGTGTCGCGATTTGCCCGTAACACGCTCGACAGCATACAATACACTCGTCAGCTGTTAGCCAACGGTGTTGCTGTCTACTTCCAGAACGACAACATCAATACGCTTGACGAGGACTCTGAATTTCGTCTGACAATCATGGCTTCGATGGCGCAGGACGAGTCGAGAAAGATTTCCTCGCGTGTCCGTTGGGGGCATCACCAGGCGATCAAGAACGGAGTAGTGCTTGGCAACAGTAACATCTTCGGCTACCGCAAAGCAGACAAGAGGCTTTATATCGACAAGGAACAGGCTGCGATTGTCCGTGAGTTGTTCGAGCTGTACGCCACCGGCAAGTACAGTATGAAGAACCTCGAGACCTACTTCTACAACAAGGGAGTTCGCAACACGCGCGGTAACAAGCTTGCGCACAATACGATGGCGAATATTATCCGCAACCCGAAGTATATGGGATACTACGTCGGTAATAAAGTCCAGATCGTTGATATGTTCACCAAAAAGCAAAAGTTCCTGCCCGAGGAAGAATGGGTCATCTTCAAGGATGAAACAGGGGAGACAGTACCGCAGATCGTATCGGAAGATCTTTGGAAAAGAGCCAACGAAGTCCTGAAGGTCAGAAGTCTCGACGTTATCCAAAAGCAAAACAAAACCAACCACAACAATCTGCTCACAGGCAAACTGATCTGCGCTCACTGCGGCAAGCCCTACTACCGCAAGGACTCGGTCAGCAAAAAGGGAACGGCAAATTCAGCGTGGCGGTGTTCGGGAAAAATCAAAAACGGAGCGGAGAGCTGTCCGTCGATGACGATATATGAGCATGAGATCATTCCGATTCTGCAAGATGTTTTCAAGTTAAGTCAGAGCAACATTCAGGAACTGTCCGACTTGATTATGCGCCTGTCGGAGGAACTCCTCAAAACCAATGAAGGCGCAAACCGAATTGAAAGCCTTAATAAAGTCATCGACATTGAGCAAAGGAAAAAACAAAAACTTCTGAAACTTAACATCGAAGGACTTTTCCCGGACAGTGAATTCATCCGTATGACCGCTGAATGCGATGAAGAAATCAAGCGCTGCCAAGAGGAAATCGAAGTTATCACCGCACAACTGAGCGGCAGAAAGGACATCAACAAGGAGCTTGCGGAAATCCGCAATATCCTCAATCTCGCCGCCGAGTGTCTTGACGAGGACGAGCTTGACCGTTCCTTTGTGGACAGGTTCATTAAGCAGATACTTGTTTATCCCGAAGAAGGCGGTATGCGGCTTGAAATCGAGCTGAACGCAGGCGACAAAATCATTAAAACACTCTTGAAAAATGTTAGCCGTACAGGACAAACGTCTAAGAAGATGATCGAGTCCTATGAGAAAGGTCTCAAGTAAGCAGTAGCTTAAAAAAGAATCCGTCCGGCAGGGTTAGCACCTTGTTGGGCGGATTTTCCTTTTATATTATATGATCGTATAGGTAATCTTATATGATCGTCAACTATGATCTATACGGATGTGAAAGAGCCTGAGCGCGTTTCTGAACATAATATTCTCGTAGTCGCTGTTCGGGATGAGCGCTTTGAGCTCGTGAAAATACTCCTGATAGAGCGAGCGGTCACCCTGACGGTTACACAGATAGGTATCCCTGCCGTCGATGGGATTGTCGGAGCCGAAGAGGATCTTCTCGCTGCCGCAGCGTTTGAGTGCGGATAGCGTTGATGAGAGCGGCACCCAGGTAGTGTCGCCGTATAGGTTGGGGAGGTCAGCGATCAGCTCGATCGCCTCTTTGTTATCGGTGCCGAGCCCCATATGCACCATCACGAAGTTGAGCTCAGGATGCTTTTTCGCGGCAAGGTACAGATGTTTCACAGAGGCGGGCTCATTCCCTCCGGTGTGCGAGACGATCGGCAGCCTATATTCAGCCGCGAGGCGGTAGATCGGCTCCATCCTGTCGTCGTCGGGCGCGATCGGCGAGTGGAAGGGGTGCAGCTTGATGCCGTAGACGATGTCGCGGTTGTCTCTGATCAGACGGACAAATTCCTCATCCGGCAGCTCTGAGCAGGGCTTCATCCACGGCAGCGCGCCGATCTTGTCGGGGTGCTCTCTTGCGAACGAAAGCGTCCTTTTAAACACCTCGTTCTGCGGGGTCTGGCAGTCTTTCTTTAGCTTTTTCCCCTGATGGTCGTACTCGGCGCCCTCGATATTCGACACGAGTGAGAAGTCGATGCGGTATCTCTCCATCGAATAGAGCACATCCTCCTTCGTCATGTTAAACCCGATCATACTGCCGATGTGGGCGTGTGTGTCGATGATCATGGTGTTATTCGCTCTCTGAGAAGTGTCTGTCCGCGAACCCCTCGATCAGAGAGACGATGTTCTCCGCGGCATTCTTTCGCATACAGCGCCTGCAGGAGAGGCGCATACTCTCGAGCCGATCTGGCTGTGAGAGGAGGTTCTCAATCTGGGCTTTGAGGAGGTCACCCTTGTCGATCGCGATCGCGATGCCGTTTTTGACGAGGTACTCGGCGTTCTGCTCCTCCTGTCCGGGAATCGCCTTGAAGATCGCCATCGGGAGATTACAGGCGATGCTTTCCGAGGTGGTCAGTCCGCCGGGCTTGGTGATGATGAGATCCGACGAGTGCATATAGTCCTCGACATTGTCGACGAAGTACAGAAGCTTCGTGGGTTTTTTCATATGGGTGGAGCGCTTGAAGGTGCTCTTGATCTGCTCTCTGAGCTCCTCGCCGCGGTCGTACATCATCTTGAAGATGTTGTCGTCGGAGAGACTCAGGATGAAGTCGGGCGCGTCCTGTGTCTCGAACTCCTCTTCGTCGGACAAGAGCCTCTCGAACGCGTCATAGAGCTTTTTGTTCTTGCCGGTGATGACGATGATCTGAAACTGCGCCGGTACCTCTGCGAGCTTCTCGTAGATCTTGAGGATATCCGTCACGCCGAAGGAGCCCGCCATGATCAGCACGGTGGGCAAAGCGGGGTCCAAGGACATCTCTCTTAAGAACGCGTCCTTGTCAAAGCCGTCTTTCTGATAGAAGCGGTCGTAGATCGGCAGCCCCAAGGGATGAATGATGTCTCTGTCGACATGATATTTCTCGCACAGAGCATCAGCGGTCTCGTCACTCGCGGTGACATAGGCGTCCATATTCTCACAGATATACGCCATATGCGGCATAAAGTCGGTGACGATCGCGACCGTGGGCACATCATAGCCGAACTTCTCCTTGATCGTGGACATCATCGTGACCGCGAACGGGTGACAGCACACCACCACATCGGGTCGGTATTCCTTGATCACGGGGAGGATCTTTCTGCCGCACTGAAGGTTGATACTGTTCATCAGCTCGTACAGGGGGGTCTCCCGGTCGGCGGTCTTGTACATCGCGCCGTAGAGCTTCGGCGCCTTGACCGCGAGCAGCTTGTACCCCTGGGTGACGGTGACATTAAGCATCTTTGAGCACTCGACGAAGACATCGATGATATGTACATTCGCGTCGGAGTGCTTCTTGAGCAGCGCTTCCTTTAAGGCGCCCGAGGCGCGGTTATGTCCGCCGCCGGTCGCGCCGGATAAGATGATGATATTCATAGAAATACCTCTCTGCCGTGAGATTTACACAGAGAATTATAATACAAATATTTCCTCAGTTCAAGAGAAGTGCGGGTGTGTTCAGAAAAATTTAATAGTTTCGGATTATTTTGCTCAAATTTGTATGAAACAGCGGGATATTCTGCATGGAAGAAACTTTTTCTTTTTTTATTCTCTATCGGAATATTAAAGAAGGTTTGCTAAGTTATTATTGTACTGATTAGATTTGTATACCTGTTAGATAGGTTGTCGAGCGCTTTGAGAGTTGAGGTTGTCGGAGCGCCGCGGATTTGGAGGAATATATATGGCAAACAACAGAACCGCCGATACGATGGAGATCAACTCCATCATCAAAGAAACCAGAAAGAAGCTGCAGCTCCAGGAGCAGCAGAGACAGCAGAAAGAAAACCCCGACGGGTTTGTGGTGATAGATGAGAACGGCAACATCTCCGGCAAGGGCTACACAGCGCAGAAAAAGCCGAAGAAGAAGAGCAAGAAGGCGCTGATCATCACCCTGTCGATCCTTTTGGGCGTGCTGCTCTTAGGCGTCGGGGGATTTACATGGTATATGCTCTCGGGCAGCTCAACCTTCGCGTCGAATGTCTCTGTCGACGGCGTCTCTCTTTCGGGGATGACCGTTGATGAGGCGAAACAGGCTCTAAAACCCGTCGAAGAGCGCCTTGCGAGCGCGATCAAGGTGGAGCTTACAGGTCCTGAGGATCAAAAGATCATGCTCTCAAAGGACGACTTTGTCTATTCCTTCAACACCGACGAGATCTTAAAAGAAGGACAGGCATACTCGGAGCAGAAGGGCTTCAAGAGCGGCGAGCAGACCTACTCGATCAAGCTGACCATCGACGAGAAGAGCTTTGCGCCCATCGCCGAGAGAGCGTCGAAGGAGTTCAACAAGACCGCAAAGGACGCGAAGGTGACAAAGTATGAGTCCTCGGGCTCGGGCAGCTTTACCTTTGAAGACGAGGTCGTCGGCTACAAAGTCAACGAGGAAGAGGTCAAAAAGGCCCTCTCAGAAGCCCTGAAGGACAAAACCGAGGCGGTCGTCAAGGTGTCGTATGAAGAGAGCAAGCCGAACATCTCCAAGGCGTACTTACAGTCGCACATCAAGATGCTCAGCTCCTTTACCACCACCTCCTCAAACGGCGAGAACGGCAACAACAACATGGCGGTCTCGCTGAAGGCGTGCAACAACTCGATCATCGACCCCGGCGAGGTCTGGTCGTTCAACGACTGCACCGGCGACTCGAACTTAGAGTCCAACGGCTATCTGCCCGCGGGCGTCATTGTTGAGGGCAGACACGAGACCGGTATCGGCGGCGGTATCTGCCAGTCGAGCACCACCATCTATAACGCCGCGATGCTCTGCGGCATGGAGGTCGTGGAGAGATCCTGCCACTACTACCAGTCGGTCTATGTCGACGCCGGCAGAGACGCGACCGTCGACTACGGCAACCTCGACCTCAAGGTGAAGAATCCCTTCAAGACCCAGCTGTTTATGAAGTGCTATATGGACGGCATCGTACTCCACTGTGAGATGTACGGCATCCCTCAGGACGACTTCGACGAGATCGAGATCACCACCGAGACCACCTCGACCTTCGCGACAGGCTTCAGGGTCGCGACACAGCGCCATTATTATAAAAACGGCAAACAGGTCAAGACCGACGACCTGCCCAATTCTACATACTATACCGTAGAGCCCAAGTCGTCTTCTTCGTCCTCTTCTTCCTCCTCATCGTCCTCGTCGTCGAGCGCGTCGTCACAGACCTCTTCCGATTCGTCCTCAGAGACCCCCGCGGAGGATACGCCCGCCGAGAGTACTCCCGAGGACACGCCCGCGGAGAGCGGCCCCGAGGAAACCCCTCAGGATGACACCCCCGCGGATGATACTCCCGCGGACGATACGCCCTCTGTCAGCGAATAACATATCGAATATAATCACTCCTCTTTCGGAAAAACTGATCCGAGAGAGGAGTTTTTTCGTCTTTTAGGAACTGCTCGATTCTTATAGAGCAAAAAAGGTTTATAGTGCCCGCCCGGTAGCGCACTTGATGTACGCACGGGTGATGACTTATCAAAACTCGCGTGACGAAGGCATGATTTTCTTATTCATTCAGGTCGCCGTTTGCGGGGTTGTCGAGGACTTTGCCCTGTTTTGAGAAGCGCGAGCCGTGGCATGGGCAGTCCCATGAGTGTTCGGCACTGTTCCACTTCAGGGCGCAGCCGAGGTGAGGACAGCGTTTCTTCGAGACGGTCAGCAGATTCTTTGTCGCTTCAAAGGCGTTGATGAACAATTGCGGCTTGAGGATCGATCTTGAAGGATCAAAGACCTCGGCGCAGTTGTTCTTTTTCCCGAGGATCCTGTCGCATAGGATCATCGCGGCGGTCATCGCGCCGGTCATGCCCCATTTGTTGAAGCCGCTCGCGACATAAAAGCCCTTTGTATTCTCGGAATACCGTCCGATGTAGGGGATGCCGTCGAGGCTCATGCAGTCCTGCGCCGCCCAGCGGTATTTTTCGCGCGCCTTGGGATACGCGTGCGCGGCAAACGCAGTGAGCTCATTCCAGCTACCGCCCTTGTGGCCGGTGCGGTGTCCTCCGCCGCCGAGCAAAAGAAGATCGCCGTGATTGCGAAAGGACATCCCCGTGTGACTTTCGTCGACATACATCCCGCCGACATCCCCGGCGCCCCTCAGCGCGAGGACATAGGAACGGTGCTGAAAGAGCTTGAGATAGTAGCTGCCGTGCTTGTTGATAAAGGGAAAATGCGTCGCCGCGATCACCCTGTCAGCGGTGATCCTCCCGTGATCGGTGACGGCGGTGTTGCCGATCATCTCTCTGACAAAGGTGTGCTCATAGATATTCAGCCCTTCACAGACTGCGGCGATAAATTTCAGCGGATGGAACTGCGCCTGATCGGGAAACATCACCGCGCCTGCCGTCTTGACCGGCAGGTCGATATTCTCACAGAACTGCGCCTTGTAGCGGATCCGTCTTAAAGCGTTCATCTCGGCTTCAAGCGCTCTTCTGTCAGAGGTGCTGTAGACGAAGTTGTCCTTTACTTCGTAGTCGCAGTCGATCTCCCGGCAGAGCTCTTTATATTTCTCAAACGCCCTTTTGTTCGCTGAGAAATACTGTACCGTCGCCTCGACGCCGTATCGACCCATGATCTTATGATAGATCAGACCGTGCTGATAGGTGATCTTCGCGATGGTGTTCCCGGTGATGCCCGAGCAGATCCTGTCCTTTTCGACCAACACATATTTCACGCCGGTTTGGCTGAGCAGATAGGCGCAGAGCAGCCCCGTCATCCCGCCGCCGATGATCAGCACATCTGTACGGATATCGTGATCCAACTGTTCAAAGCGCGGGAGCTTTATCGTTTCTTGCCATAAAGATTTCATATCACACCTCGTTTTTGATCGGAAAAACCGTCAGCTGATTCTCGTCGTAACAGACGGCGAGAAAGACCTCTTTTGCAGACTTGAATCCCTGCTTGCGAAGCTCTTTTGAGAGCCACTCGTCGTTGAGGCCTTTTCGTTTGAGGCTGTCGCCCATCACTCTGCCGTCCATGATGATCTCGGTGCCGATGTGCTCGGGTTTCGGCTCGAGCGCCATATCCTCGGGATTCAGCGGGCGCTTCGCGCTTTTGGGCAGGATCGAGAGCTTGCCGTTATACTCGAAGACGGCGGTCTCGATGTCGTTTAGATTGAAGAAGCCCTCCTGACGGCACAGGAGCAAAAATTCGCTGAGCTCGAGCTTCGCCTTCTTCATGTTCTCGCGGTAGAGTTTACCGTCGTTCAAAATGATCGTCGGCGTGCCGTTGACGAATTTTCGGCTGCGCGCAAATCGCCTTGTGATGACGCTCAGCGTCACGGTGATCGCGCCGAAGATCAGCATCGAGATTGTCGGCTTCCACCATGGCTTGTCCAGTGTGGTGGCAAGCTCCGCGGCGATCGAGCCGATGGTGATGCCCGTGATGTAGTCGAAGAACTCGAGCTGAGCCACCTGCTTATGCCCGATGACTTTGGCGATCAAAAAGAGGATCGCTGCCGAGAATACCGATGCGAGGATGACCTGCAGAATTTCCATTATCATAAGTCCTGCAGATCCGCGTCGGGGATGTCGTTCTCGAGATTATCCCGCCCGAGATCGGTGTCGATCTCTCTGTATACCGATGCGATCGGCTTCTCTTGCTGATACGGCGCGGTGTGGTATACCTTCTGAGAGGGAGCCTCTGTCCCCGCGATGATCGGGCGCGCGTGATCCTTGCTGTGTTTTGCTTTCCCCTGTATCTCGGGGACCGCAGGCTGCGCGTTTTTCGGCTTTGTGTGCGTGCGGTCTTCGCGCTTCATTCCTTGTTTTGCCATATTTTCACCTCACGGATAGTGTGGGTGAAAATGTAAAGAATATACAGCCTTTTTACAGCATCAAAAATCCCCTCGGCACCGTTAAGGTGCCAAGGGGTGTTGAATATCATATAAAGCGCTCAGCTGACGACATTCTGCGGAGCGCCGTTAAGATACGCGCGGATGTTCTCGGCTACAATGTTCATCAGCCGCAGGCGCGTCTCAAGAGGCGCCCACGCGATATGCGGGGTCATGATGCAGTGAGGCGCGCTCATCATCACACAGTCCTCCTCCATCGGCTCTGTTGACAGCACATCGATGCACGCGCCGCCCAGATGACCGCTCAACAGAGCGTCGCGCAGGTCTTCTTCGACCATCACGCCGCCCCTCGCCGTGTTGACGAAAAGGGCGCCCTCCTTCATCAGAGCGAAGGTGTTCTTGTTGAACATCCCCGAGGAGTCTTTGTTGAGCGGACAGTGTGCGGTGACGATATCGCTCTCTCTGAGAAGTTTTTCAAGACTTACCTGTGTGACATGGGGAACATTCCGCTCGCTGCGGTTATAGGCGATCACCCTCATGTTGAACGCGAGGGCGATCCTCGCGACCGCCTGACCGATAGAGCCCAGCCCGACGATCCCGAGCGTCTTGCCGGAGAGCTCATGCAGAGGATAGATAAAGGGGGAGAAGGTGGGGCTTCGTTTCCACCTGCCCTCATGAACATAGCTGTTATACAGCGCGGTGCTGCTGTAGTGCTCAAGTATCAGCGCGAAGGTGTGCTGCGCGACGGCGTCGGTCGAGTATGAGCCGGCGTTGCACACGGTGATGCCCCTCTTTCGGCAGAAGTCGATGTCGATGTTGTTATACCCCGTCGCGAACAGCCCGATGTACTTTAAGTGATCGGCGAGCCGTAGGCTTTTCTCATCCAGCACCGTCTTGTTGCAGATGATCATGTCCGCGTCGGCGACAGCCTCACAAACCTCCTCATAGCGCAGCAGCCCGTGTTGTATCACCTCGCCGAATTCACTCAGACAGTCTGCCCTGACCGATGCGTCGACCACGGTCTGCGCGTCTGTCAGTACGATCTTCATATGCTTCATCCTCTCAAACTTTTCTGATATCATCATACAGCTTTTTGAGAAGAAGTCAATCCTGCTATGAAATGATTTTCAGCGGTTCCTTATTGCTTTTATGACGCCGCAGGCGATCTTCTCTCCCGCGTTGCCTGAGGGCCGGGTGTGAAAGTCGTCGGGACCCGCGTGGATGATCACCGTCCTGCCGATGATATCGCGTACCCGAAAGCGGTCGGTTTTGACCGTCATATATGCGCTGCCGTGGTTTGATAACAGCGGCGGCAGATCGCCCGCGTGGGACGGATGGGGCAGATTTTTCGGATTAAAGTGACCGCCTGTATTCGAAAAATCTTCGCCGCCGCAGCTCTTGCCCTCGTGGATATGGAATCCGTAGAATCCCGCGCCGTTCTGCGGAAGACCCGAGATCTTCACCGTAATCAGCACGCTGTCTCTCTCCTGATAGAACAGCACTTCGCCGCGAATATGCAGATACGGCTCCGGGCTTTTTATGATCGCTCTTGCGTTCGGTCGTCTGTTATTTTGCATAAAAACACCTCTGTCACTATCCTATGCGGGACAGCGGGTCGGCGTTACCGCGGCGGGTATGCCTGTCAAGATATTCATTGACACCTGTCGGATAAAGTAATATAATAAAATAAATATATCTATAATGCAAAACAGCGAAGCGGAGCAAGTTATGTTATCAATGAAAAACAAAACCGTTCTGGCGACCGGCGCGGCGGGCTTTATCGGCGCGAATCTCGTGCTGAAGCTGCTCAGAGAGCACGCCCCCGTACGGGTCATCGGCATGGATAACATGAGCGACTATTATGATGTGTCGCTCAAGGAATATCGTCTCGCTCAGATCGACGATGCCGCTGTGATGGATCCCGAGAACAAGTGGATATTCATCCGCGGGAGCATCGCCGATAAAGAGGCGGTCGACAGCGTCTTTTCCGAGTATCAACCCGACATCGTCGTCAACCTCGCGGCGCAGGCGGGCGTGCGGTATTCTATTTTGAACCCCGACGCCTATATCGAGAGCAACCTGATCGGCTTCTACAATATCTTGGAAGCCTGCCGACATTCGTATGACGGCGGAAAAAAGGGCGTCGAGCATCTGGTGTACGCGTCCTCGTCGTCGGTCTACGGCGGCAACACGAAGGTGCCGTTCAGTGTAGAAGATCAGGTCGACAACCCCGTCTCTCTCTATGCCGCGACGAAGAAGAGTAACGAGCTCTTAGCGCACGCATACGCAAAGCTCTATAACATCCCGTCTACGGGACTGCGGTTCTTCACCGTATACGGTCCCGCGGGGCGCCCCGATATGGCGTACTTCGGCTTTACGAACAAGCTGATTAAAGGCGAGACAATTCAGATCTTTAACTACGGCAACTGTAAGCGCGACTTCACCTATGTCGACGATATCGTCGAGGGCGTCGCCCGCGTAATGGCGAAACCGCCCGAGAAGGCGACGGGAGGGGACGGTCTGCCGATCCCGCCGTACGCGCTGTACAACATCGGCAACAGTCATCCCGAGAACCTGCTCGACTTCGTGGATATCCTGCAGGAGGAGCTGGTCCGTGCGGGCGTGCTTGAGAAGGACTATCACTTTGAAGCGCACAAGGAGCTTGTACCCATGCAGCCCGGAGATGTGCCGATTACCTTTGCCGACACCTCCGCCTTGGAGCGCGACTTCGGCTTTAAGCCGTCGACCACGCTCAGGGAGGGTCTCAGGAGATTCGCTCAGTGGTATAAGGAATTCTATAAGGTATAGGTGATCAATATGAAAATTGCGGTAGCGGGGACCGGCTATGTCGGGCTTTCGATCGCGGTGCTTCTCTCGCAGCATCATGAGGTCACGGCGGTCGACATTATTCCCGAAAAAGTAGAATCGATCAACAGGAAAAAGTCGCCCATTCAGGACGACTACATAGAGAAGTATCTCAGAGAGAAGCCGCTGGATCTAAAGGCGACCCTCGATGGGGAAGCGGCATATGCCGACGCGGATTTCGTGGTAATCGCCGCGCCGACGAACTATGACAGCAAGAAGAATTTCTTCGATACCTCGGCAGTCGAGGCGGTGATCGATCTCGTGATGAAAGTGAATCCCGACGCGATCATGGTCATCAAGAGCACCATCCCCGTCGGCTACACCGAGCATATCCGTGAGAAGACCGGCAGTAAAAACATCATCTTCAGCCCGGAGTTTCTGCGAGAGAGTAAGGCGCTGTATGACAACCTCTATCCCTCACGCATCATCGTCGGCACGGATATGAACGACGAGCGGCTCAAAGAGGCGGCGCATACCTTTGCGTCCCTTCTTAGGGAGGGCGCTCTCAAAGAAAATATCGACACGCTCTTTATGGGCTTTACCGAGGCGGAGGCGGTCAAGCTGTTCGCGAATACCTATCTCGCGCTGCGCGTGAGCTATTTCAACGAGCTCGACACCTACGCCGAGATGAAGGGACTGAACACCCGGGACATCATCGAGGGCGTCTGTCTCGATCCCAGGATCGGCTCGCACTATAACAATCCCTCGTTCGGCTACGGCGGCTACTGTCTGCCTAAGGATACCAAGCAGCTCCTCGCGAACTACGAGGATGTACCGCAGAATATGATGTCCGCGATCGTCGAGTCGAACCGTACCCGCAAGGACTTCATCGCTGATCGTGTGCTGGAGAAAGCGGGCTATTATTCGGAGAACAGCGCTTATGATGTGAACGCCGAGCATAATGTGACGATCGGCGTCTTCCGCCTGACGATGAAGAGTAACTCCGACAACTTCCGCCAGAGCTCGATCCAAGGGGTGATGAAGCGCGTCAAGGCGAAGGGCGCGACCGTCATCGTCTATGAGCCGACTTTACAGGACGACTCCACCTTCTTCGGCTCAAGAGTTGTCAACGATCTCGATGAGTTCAAGCGGCTGTCCGATTCGATCATCGCGAACCGCTTTGACAGCTGTCTCGATGATGTGAAGGATAAGGTCTATACCAGAGATCTGTTCAAAAGAGATTGATGATAAGGAGAGATCGTGATGATGTCATCTTTTAAAGGAAACACCCTGATGATCACCGGCGGTACCGGCTCGTTCGGCAACGCGGTATTAAACAGGTTTTTGAAAACAGATATCGGGGAGATCCGTATCTTCTCACGCGATGAGAAGAAGCAGGACGATATGCGGCATGATCTGCAGGCGAGATTTCCCGATTTTGCCGATAAGGTGAAGTTTTATATCGGAGATGTGCGGGATATCGGCAGCGTGAGGAGCGCGATGGTCGGCGTGGATTACATCTTCCACGCGGCGGCGCTCAAGCAGGTGCCCTCCTGTGAGTTTTTCCCGATGGAGGCGGTACGCACCAATGTTATCGGTACCGAGAATGTTCTGACCGCGGCGATCGAGCACAAGGTCAGATCGGTGATCTGTCTGTCGACCGACAAGGCGGCGTATCCCGTCAACGCGATGGGTATTACCAAGGCGCTCGAGGAGCGTATCGCGGTAGCCAAGTCGAGAACCGTGGATCCGTCCGTTACGAAGATCTGCTGTACCCGTTACGGAAATGTGATGTGTTCCCGCGGGTCGGTGATCCCGCTGTGGATCGATCAGATCAAAAACGGTCAGGATATCACCGTAACCGATCCGAACATGACCCGATTCATCATGTCGCTGGAGGAAGCGGTCGGGCTGGTGCTCTTTGCCTTTGAACACGGCGAAAACGGCGATATCCTCGTGCAGAAGGCGCCCGCCTGTACGATCGGGACTCTCGCGCGGGCGGTGTGCGAGCTGTTTCAAGGCGATCCCGACAGGGTCAAGACCATCGGCATCCGCCACGGAGAGAAGCTCTACGAGACCCTTCTGACGAACGAAGAGTGTTCCAAGGCGATCGACCTCGGTGATTTTTACCGCGTTCCCGCCGATAACCGCAGCTTAAACTACGATCAGTACTTCAGCGAGGGCGACGCCAAACGCAACCCGCTGACAGAATTTAACAGCAATAACACAGAGCTGCTGGATACAGAAGAAGTAAAGCAAAAGCTGCTTGACCTCAGTTATATCAGAGATCGGTTGTTATAAAAAGGAGATTGTTATGAGTAACGCGGCATTTCAGGACAACGGAAAGCTCAAGCTCCTGATTATCGTCGGCACGCGTCCGGAGATCATCCGGCTTTCGGCGGTGATCAATAAAGCGAGACAGTATTTCGATACCATTCTCGCGCATACGGGTCAGAACTATGACTATACCCTCAACGGCGTGTTCTTCAAGGATCTGTCGCTTGCTGATCCGGATGTGTATCTCGACGCGGTCGGAGCCGATCTCGGCGAGACGATGGGCAATATCATCTCAAAATCTTACCGGCTGATGGCTAAGCTCCGGCCCGACGCGGTGTTGGTGCTCGGCGATACGAACTCGTGTCTTTCCGTCATCGGCGCGAAGCGTCTGCACATCCCGATCTTCCACATGGAAGCGGGCAACCGCTGCAAGGACGAGTGTCTGCCGGAGGAGACCAACCGCAGGATCGTCGACATCATCTCCGATGTCAACCTTGCATATTCCGAGCACGCGCGCCGTTATCTTGCGGAGGCAGGTCTGCCGAAGGAGCGCACCTTCGTGACCGGCTCTCCGATGGCTCAGGTGCTGCATAACAACCTCGCACAGATCGAAGCGAGCGATATCCACGCGCGGCTTGGACTTAAGAAGGGCAGGTACATCCTGCTCTCCGCTCACCGCGAGGAGAATATCGATACCGAAAAGAATTTTATCAGCCTGTTTACGGCGATCAACAAGATGGCCGAGAAGTATGATATGCCGATCCTCTACTCCTGTCATCCGCGCTCGAAGAAGCGCCTTGAAGAGAGCGGCTTTGTCCTTGACAAGCGCGTCATCCGGCACGAGCCCTTAGGCTTCCACGACTACAACTCATTGCAGATGAACGCCTTCGCGGTCGTGTCCGACAGCGGCACGCTGCCCGAGGAAAGCTCTTTCTTTACAAGCATCGGCAAGCCGTTTCCCGCGGTATGCATCCGCACCTCCACCGAGCGCCCCGAAGCGCTTGACAAGGGATGCTTCATCCTCGCGGGTATCGACGAGAAGAGCCTGCTTCAGGCGGTGGATACAGCGGTCGAGATGAATAAAAACGGCGACCTCGGGATTCCTGTTCCCGATTATACAGACGAGAATGTCTCCGATAAGGTCATCAAAATCATCCAGTCTTACACCGGCGTGGTGAATAAGATGGTATGGAGGAAGCCGGCTGAGCCGGCAGGCAGTTCGCGAACTTAAGTATTACTGTTACAGTCGGCTGCGCCTCGCGAGAAAAGTACGATTGAACGGAGAAAAGCATATGAACATACTGGTAACCGGCGCTAAGGGTATGGTCGGGCAGGCGCTTACTGCGAATCTGAAGAATATTCGCGACGGCAAGAACTGCACCAGACCCTTGCTCAAAATCGAAGAGATCTTTGAATATGATATTGACTCGACCGAGGCTGAGCTGGACGAATTTTGCAAAAAAGCGGATTTCGTCTTTAACCTCGCGGGCGTGAACCGTCCGAAGGATAACGCGGAGTTTATGCGGGGCAACTTCGGCTTCGGCTCAAAGCTGCTCGATACCCTGAAGAAGTATAATAACAAAGCTCCCGTGATGCTGTCATCGTCTGTTCAGGCTACATTAATAGGAAGATACGGAGAGTCGGATTACGGCAGGAGTAAGCTCGCGGGCGAGGAGCTGTTCTTCAAATACGGCGAGGAGAACGGGGTGAAGGTCGCGGTGTACCGCTTCCCGAATCTCATGGGTCACAGCCGCCCGAACTATAACTCGGCTGTCTCAACCTTCTGCAGCGCGGTAGCGAACGATCTGCCTTTTACCGTCAACGATCGCAGCTCTCAGGTGGAGCTGCTCTACATAGACGATCTTGTGGACGGGATGTTCGATCTGCTCGAGGGCAGGGAGAAGCGCTGTGAGTATGATGGGTTGAAGCCGGTCGAAAAGGCAGACGGTCGCTATTGCTATGTGCCCTTGACCTATACGGTCACGCTCGGCGAGATCGTCGATCTGCTCGAAGAGTTCAAGGCGCAGCACAATACGCTGATCGTGCCGTCTATCCCCGACGGCAGCTTTGAAAAGAAGCTCTACAGTCTCTATCTGAGCTATCTGCCGACAAAGGACTTCAAGTTCCCTTTGAAGATGAACCGCGACGACCGCGGCTCGTTCACCGAGCTTTTAAAGACCGCCGATCACGGTCAGTTCTCTGTGAATATCAGTAAACCCGGCATCACCAAGGGTCAGCACTGGCATAACAGTAAGTGGGAGTTCTTCATCGTCGTCAGTGGTCATGCTTTGATCGAAGAGCGCAATATCCACACGAACGAGAAGGTCAGCTTTGAGGTATCGGGCGAGAAGATCGAGGCTGTCCATATGATCCCCGGCTGGACGCACAACATCATCAATCTCAGCGACACCGAGAACCTCGTCACTCTTATGTGGGCGAACGAGATATTCGATCCGGATCATCCGGATACTTTCTATGAGCCGGTATGAGGCTTCTGATTCGCTTTTGATCCGGACATAACTGACAGATAGGGAGAATGTATGCTTTTTTCAAGTTCCGTATTTATTTTTCTTTTTTTGCCGATCGTCGTTTTTATTTACTATGTGTTCCTCAGAAAGAGCCGACCGCTGCAGAATATTTTTTTGCTGCTTGCGAGTCTGGCTTTTTACGCGTGGGGAGAGGTGTTCTTTGTCTTTATAATGATTCTTTCGATCGCGGCGAACTATTTGTTCGGAATTCTGGTACACAGAGCAAAGCAGAAAAAAGCGAAGAAGTCGGCGCTGGCGATCTCTGTTGTCTTTAACCTTTCGATCCTGTTTGTATTCAAATATCTGACATTTGGTGTTTCAAATATCAATAACCTTTTCGGTCTGAGTATTCCTGTAGCGGATATCGCTCTGCCGATCGGCATCTCGTTCTTTACCTTTCAGGCGATGTCCTATGTGATTGATGTGTACAGGGGTGAACCTGTGCAGAAGAATATCCTCAATGTCGGGCTGTACATCTCCTTCTTTCCGCAGCTGATTGCGGGTCCGATCGTCAGGTATCATACGATCGCCGATCAGATCCAAAACCGCAGGGAGAGCTTCGATGATTTCTCAGCGGGCGTGTGCCGGTTTATCATCGGGCTTGGCAAGAAGGTCCTGCTCGCAAATTCTTTGGCGGTGGCAGCGGATGCCGCTTTTGACGGCAATATTTCTTCGACATCCGCATCGTTCGCGTGGGTCGGAGCCGTCGCGTATTCTCTGCAGATCTTCTTCGATTTCAGCGGATACAGCGATATGGCGCTGGGTCTGGGAAGAATGTTCGGGTTTCATTTTCTTGAGAATTTCAACTATCCGTACATATCCGGCTCGATCACGGAGTTTTGGAGAAGATGGCACATCTCTCTGGGGACATGGTTTCGGGATTATGTATACTTTCCGCTCGGCGGCAGCAGGGTAAAGAGCAGGGGCAGACTGATCCTCAACCTGTTCATCGTATGGATGCTGACCGGCATCTGGCACGGAGCGAACTGGACTTTCTTCGTATGGGGACTGATGTACTTCGTGTTTTTGACGGTTGAGAAGCTGACAGGCCTGCACAAGAAACAGGGTCTGAAAATTATAAGACATATCTACACCCTGCTGGTGGTGGTGATCGGATGGGTCATCTTTCGCTCGGACACCCTTTTGGACGCGTGGAACTATATTGCGGTGATGTTCGGCGGCACCGGACGGCTCTTCGATAACAGCGCGGTATTCTTTTTGAAAGAGAATATCGTGTACTTTGCGGCGGGACTGATCTGCTGTACACCGGCCATCCGCCTCCTCTATCATAAGCTCATCTCAAAGGCAAAGCGTCTGACATCTGTCATCGCGGCGGTATCGCTGCTGGCGATCACGCTTTTGAGCGTGGTTTATATCATCAAAGGAACCTACAATCCGTTTATTTATTTCAATTTTTAATGTGAGGATATATATGAAGAAGCCAAGAGCATCATATAAACATATTGTTGCGATTCTTTTCTGCGGATTTGCCTTTTTATGCGGACTCATGACGGTCGTGATATACCGTGTGGAGCTGTTCGACGGGTTGTACAGAGGTTACATCAAATCTCCTGAAGACAGCAACATCTTTGAAAAAATATCGAACGGACTGAACAGATTCGGCGACAAGATGAACGAGTACTTTGTGTTTCACGATATGTCGATCAACGCGTACGGCGCGGTCCAGAAGGGGATGGATAAGCATCTGATTGACGACGCGGATCCAAAGCGCAATGTTGTCAAGCTGAATAATGATTATCTGACTTTCAGGGAGACCGAAAGCACGGACTATACCGAGCTGAGAGACTATGTCTTTGAAATCAAGGAAAGATGTGACGCTGTCGGCGCGGATTTTCTGTATGTCAAACGGCTGGAAAAGTCCACCAAAGATATCGACTGTCTGCCGGACTTTTATCCCTACCGGTTTACATCCAATTTTCCGCAGATCAAGAACGATATGGTACAGGGAGGGATCAATGTCCTCGATCTGTACGATGCCGTAGAAGCAGAGAGCCTTGAGAAGTATTCACTGTTTTACAGGACAGATCACCACTGGAAGACAGAGACCGGTCTGTGGGCTGCCAATCTGATCGCCGACAAGCTCAATGAAGACTATCAAATGGGGATCGATAAGGCAAAATTGGATATCTCCGACTATATCATTGAAGAATACGATCAATGCTTCTTAGGCTCACAGGGCATCAGGACCGGAGAGTGGTTTACAGAGCGGGATGACTTTCATGTGATCTATCCCGGATACAAGACGAACATGATCCTCAAAGTCCGTAATAAGGAGAAGGAGATAACCGGCGACTTCTCTCAGACGATCTTTGGTAACTATTCGTACGATGATGGATATGATATGTACCTGACCGGAAAGAACGACTTGCTGAGCCTGACGAACCTGGAACCGAATAACGGCAAATACGCTGTATGTGTTTCAGACTCTTTCGGAAATACCGTTATTCCGTTTTTAGCGCAGACATTCGAGCGGATCGACAACATTGATCTGAGGTATTTCGAGAATGATTTGGGAGCGTATATCGAAGAGAACAAGCCGGATGTCGTTATCTATATGTTGAACTGGACAAACAGTGTGCTGAACGAAGAAGCGTATTAACAGAGGATACCGGTACGAGACCTTTGGATCCTGCGGTGAAACGATCCTTCGTTTCGGCGCGCCGCACTGCGGGAAATGAATCTATCATAACCGCACGAACATAATCGCTCCTCTTTCGGAAAAACTAATCCGAGAGAGGAGTTTTTTATCATGCAGAATATTTCGGGAACATTACTGTTTTCTCAGGCGCCGGGGATCATCTCCTACGCTTCTGTCGTCGGGCAGAAGGAGGGAGAAGGACCGCTCAGAGACGACTTTGATCGGGTGATCGGCGATATGTACGCGGGTCAGAAGACCTTTGAGCAGGCGGAGTCTGTCTTGGTCAGAGAAGCGGTGAGCGCCGCTCTGTCAAAGGGCGGGGTGCGCCCCTGTGATGTCGACGCGGCATTCGCGGGGGATCTCCTCAATCAGTGCGTCGCGACCTCGTTCGGTTTCAAGGACTTTCGCTTCCCGTATATCGGGCTCTACGGCGCGTGCTCGACCATGGCGCTCGGGCTGATCTCGTCGGCGGTCGCGGTGGAGTCAAAGGCGGCGAGGATCGCCGTCTCTGCGGCGTCGTCTCACTACTGCACCGCGGAGCGCCAGTACCGCTTTCCGCTTGAGTACGGCTCTCAGCGCCCGCCGACAGCCCAGTGGACGGTCACCGGCGCGGGCGCGTGTATCGTCGGCGAGAAGAACGAGGAGGGTCTGCCCCGTATCACCGCGGCGACCGTCGGCATCATCAAAGATCTCGGCATCACCGATCAGAACAACATGGGCGCCGCTATGGCACCTGCCGCGGCGGACACGATCGCGCGGTATCTGCGCTCGACGGGAGAGGATATCCGCTCCTTTGACGCGATTTATACCGGCGATCTCGGCAAGATCGGCTCAAAGCTGTTGCATGAATTGCTCAGAGAACAGGGGATCGATATCCGCCATGTCCACAAGGACTGCGGCAAGCTGATCTTCTCAGAAAACGATGATGTCCATGCGGGGGGATCGGGCTGCGGATGCTGCGCGTCGGTGCTCTGCGGGCACATCCTGAACCGTATGCGGATGGGGCTTGAGAAGAACATCCTCTTCATCGCGACGGGAGCCCTGCTCTCACCGACCACCACCCTGCAGGGAGAGACGATCCCCTCCATCGCGCATCTGGTCAACATCCGAATTTAAATGTGATTTGCGTCATCAAAATGAAGGCGGTAC
>CAJOII010000009.1 GCA_905234535.1 uncultured Ruminococcus sp. | reverse complement strand
TTACCGCGAGCTGGATTTTTCTTTGAAGAGTATTGCACAAATCCTCAGTTCACCCGACTATGACAAAGAACAGGCGCTCCGAAAACAGCGTCAGCTTTTAGTGCTGAAGAAGAAAAGACTCGAAAAGCTGATTGCGGCGATCGAAAGCGCGGAGAAAAGGGATTTTGGAATGAACAATGAATATGAAAAAACGAGGAAGCAGTATGCGGACGAAGCGCGCGAGCGCTGGGGCGATACCGCGGCTTACAAAGAGAGTGAGCGACGGACTGCGAATTACACCGCGAACGATTGGAGCGAGCTGCGTGCCGGGATGGACGCGATCATGGCGGGTTTCGCTGAGCTGAAAGCGAAGGGTGTTGCTCCGGATGATGAAAGAGCGCGTTTTCAAGTCGAAAAACTAAAGCAATTCATCACCGAGCGGATGTACACCTGCACCGACGAGATCCTATCGGGACTCGGACAGATGTATGTCGCCGACGAACGCTTTACGAAGAATATTGATAAGCACGGCGCAGGCACCGCTGCCTATACTGCCGGGTGCATCAAGAAAAGCGGTCAGGCTTGACGGTGTGTCTTGCCTGACCGTTAACTTATATCAATATGCCGTTGCAGTGGTCGATCTCGTGTTGGATGATCTGTGCGGTGAAGCCGGTGTAGCTCGCCGTTTTCCATGTGAAGCTGTTGTCCTGATACCTCACGCGGACGGTTTTGTATCGCGTGGTCGGTCTGGGACCGCCGAGCAGGGAGAGGCAGCCTTCCTCGGTTTGGTAGCTACCGGACTTGCTGACAATCTCAGGGTTATACATCACGGTGTATCTGCCGTTATCGCCGAACGCAATGATGCGCTTGGTAATCCCTATCATATTTGCCGCCATGCCGACACAGGTCTCACGGTGCGCCATGAGCGTGTCGAGCAAGTCCCGCCCGACGAGGATATCCTCCTTTGTTGCGGGCTTCGATTTGATCCCCAAAAACAGCGGGTCGTGTATCAGTTCTTTGACCATGCTTTCACCTCCGATCATTCGATTATATGATACTCCGTATGCAGTGATTTGTAAAGTTCAGCGATCATCGGCACAGTGTAAAATGACTTTTATGAAATCGGATGACGCCTTCCCTTTGCAGCCGGCTCAGCTCGTTGGATAATGCGGAGCGGTCGACATTGAGATAGTCTGCCATCTGCTGACGGTCGAAGGGGATGACGAAGTCTGTGCTGTGCTTTTGCAGCGACACGGTGTTGAGGTAGGAGAGGATGCGCTCACGGATGGTGCGCGGCGAGATGTGAAAGCTCCTGCCCGACAGCGCGATGTTTTTGTGCGCGGAGATCTCCAGCAGATTGCAGAGGAACTTGAACGCCCAACTCTCGTTAATGGATCGGATCGAATTTAGACTGCCGACGGTGAAGAACATCACTCGGCAGTTTTCATTTGCTCTTACATCCACGAGCAGGGTCTCGTCTTCGAGCAAGGCGTATGTCTCGGCAAAGAACTGTCCCTCACCGACATGGCTGAGGATCGTGCGGTTGCCCCATACATCGTTGCTCTCGACCGTTACACTGCCACAGAGCACCAGCCCGAACCGCTTGGTGCTGTCTCCCGCCGTGAGGATCAGCGCGTCCTTCTTGTACTCTTTCTCTGTTGCTTTGAGCGATCTTAGGCATTGTCCGATCTCGCTTTCGGTCATGCCCTTGAATAAAACAGAATTTATCATCTTTTCTCCGTTTCGTTGTAATTACAACATACTTGATAAGAGAATCATAGTATAATCATCTCAGAAAGTCAAGGAGGTATTCGCTATGATAAGAAAGATCATCCATATAGACGAAGAAAAATGCAACGGCTGCGGCGCGTGCGCCAACGCCTGTCACGAGGGCGCGATCGAGATGGTGAACGGCAAGGCAAAGCTGATGCGCGAGAACTTCTGCGACGGCTTCGGCGATTGTCTGCCGAGCTGTCCCACCGGAGCGATCACCTTTGAGGAGCGCGAGGCTCCCGAATACGACGAGAAAGCCGTCAAGCAGGCACAGGAGGAAAAGAAAATGAAGGAACAAATGCATCATCAGGGCTGTCCCGGTTCAAGATTCATGACCTTGGATAAGCCCGAAGTCGAAAAAACACCTGTGTTCACCGGCAAGCCGGTGTCCCGACTCAACCAGTGGCCGTGCCAGATTAAGCTGCTGCCGAAGCAGGCGCCATTCTATGAGGGCGCAAAGCTGCTGATTGCAGCCGACTGCACCGCTTACGCCTACGCAAATATGCATGAGGATTTTATGAAGGGCAAGATCACCCTGATTGGCTGTCCGAAGCTCGATATGGTGGACTACACCGAAAAGCTGACCGAGATCATCCGTAATAACGACATCAAGAGCGTCACCCTCGTGCGCATGGAGGTGCCATGCTGCGGAGGGCTGCAGAGAGCGGCAGAGAACGCGCTCAGAAACAGCGGAAAGTTCATTCCGTGGCAGGTCGTGACCATTTCCCGCGACGGACGGATCCTCGACTGAGGAGGACAACATGAACGAGAAAACAGGAGCGGTATTCTGTATTGCAAAGGATAATCAGCCGATAGCAGGCTGTACCATATCGAAAGCTGTCTATGACAACGGCGAGGACTATATCTCCCATTTCTCACTTGCCGAGAACACTGACATCAGCGCCGAGATCTACGGCTATTACAAGCTGATCCTGCTCCACGAGGGCAGGTTGGAGGTCTATACCGACAAGGATATTTGGACGCTCCGTGAGGGCGATTGTATCCTCACACCAACCGACACTCCCGTCGGAATGAGAACGAACACCAGAGCAATTTATACAGAAATATCAATCAGGAGGAACACCATGAATAACGCGGTAAAATCAGGAGAAGTATTCAAGCTCGCAGAGCTGTTACCCTATCAGGACGGCAAGATCATCAATATGGATGTCGCTCATAATGAGAAGATGAAGTTCGTTATCATGAGCTTTGACGAAGGCACAGGACTCTCCGAGCATGCCGCTCCCGGCGAAGCGCTGATCGTCGCTCTTGAGGGCAAGGGTATCATCGGCTATGAGGGTAAGAAACACCCCATAAAGGCAGGTGAAAACTTTAAGTTCGCCGCAGGCGGCAAGCATTGGGTCAAAGCAGACGGCAGATTTAAAATGGCGCTGCTGATGACATTGGAATAATGCAAAAAGACTCCGGACGGCAGATCGCTGTTTGGAGTTTTGTAATAGACAAGACAAAGGTTGTTTGCTATAATCTTAGTAAGAGAAATCGGAATTTAGCGATAATGACCGAAAAAATGAGGAACGCTATGAAGCATTACTATCCCGCTTATTATGAATCCTTTCTTTGTATTGCCGCCGACTGTCCCGACAGCTGCTGCCGCGGATGGGATGTGGTCATCGACAGCGACACCGAGCGCTTTTATCGCTCTGTCAATGGAGATCTCGGAAAACAGCTCAGAGAGGCGATCATCTCCGACAGCGACGGCGATCGTATCTTTCGCCTCGCTGACAACAAAAATTGTCCCTTCTGGGGCGAGGATAAGCTGTGCGATATCTACAGAAAGCTGGGTGAAGAACACCTTTGTGAGACCTGCGCGAAATTTCCGAGACTGACAATGGAATATGAGGATATGACGGAACACACCCTCGCGCTTGCCTGTCCTGAGGCGGCGCGGCTGATCCTGAGTACCGATAACGCATATTCCGCATTCACGCAGACAGACGCCTCAGGCTGTGAGGACTGCGACACAGATGTGACGCGGCTGCTTCTCGTATCTCGCCAAAGGTGCGCAGATCTTCTCGCGGCAGACAAAGCCCTTGCCGATCGGCTGCGCGATTGTCTCTCATACGCCGAAGCGGTCCAAGCCCGCCTGTATCCACGGAAGGAATCTTCCGAAGTGCCGGGTCTGCGAGAAGACCTACCCGCGTTGTTCGATCAGCTGGAATACATCGACGACCGCGATCGCGATAAGATCGTACGAGCAGCTCACAAAGCCGACTTTTCGAGTCAGGAAGCGGAGCTGACGCGTCTTGCGCTGTATGATTTGTTCCGCTACTGGCTCAAAAGCGTCGACACGCTTGATGTGATCTCTCCCGTCGCGTTCATGATCGTCTCCGCGGTCATCGTCTCCAATCTTTCGCGTGAGAACCATCTCGCCCTGTATGAAGCGGCGCAGATGTATTCCAAGGAGATCGAGCAAAGTGATGAAAACATCGAGCGGCTTTTTGATATATTTTCCTTTGGGCCGCTGTCGGACATCAATAATCTGATGAAATAGCCTTGACAAAATACTCGAGATCATATATAATATGGTTAGCAGAAGCTAACCAGCAGTGCCGCCAACAAAGTGGATCTCCATTATGTTTCCGTCTATCTAAAGATAACGAAATATTTTTAGCGTTGGTTAGCAATCGCTAACTTCTTAGCAGAAGAAGTGATCATATGTCTGAAGAGAAGCTGATGGAACGGCTGCGCGGGACGGAAGAATTTCCGCATAAAATCGGCCTGTTCCCGGGCTGTCCTCTGAAGATGTCAGGGCTTTGTCGAAAACAAGTCGCGCGGCGCGAAGTATGTCGGAAGCCTTTCGTCCGCGACGATACGGACAAGGCGCGGAGAACCTCCGGCAAATTCAAAAAAGTACAAAGATCTGCAGCAAACAACGGACAAACGGAAAGCCGCTGAGTCAGCCCGCCGTGTCCCGCTGAGAAACGGAGAAAAACATGGTAAAAACAACTCTGAGCATAGACGGCATGATGTGCAATATGTGTGAGAGCCACATCAACGATACGATCCGCCGAGGATTCAAAGTGAAAAAGGTATCTTCCTCACACACCAAGGGTACGGCTGAGATCATCAGCGACGAACCTCTTGATGAAGCGATCCTCAAAGAAACGATCGATAAAACCGGCTACAAGCTGTTGGATCTCAGATCAGAACCTTATGAGAAGAAACGGTTCTCACTCTTTGGGAGGTAAAAATGAGTATTGTAAAATTCAACGATGTTACAAGGGTCTACACCAGCGGCGATCATGAGCTGAAGGCGCTCAATCAGGTCAGCTTCGCGCTTGAAGAAGGCAAGTTCGTCGTGATCTTAGGCCCCTCCGGCGCGGGCAAAAGCACCCTGCTCAATCTGCTCGGAGGGCTCGACAGCCCGACCGAAGGCACCATCGTCGTAAACGGCAGGGATATCTCTACCCTGTCCGACAACGAGCTCGCAGACTACCGCGCGGCAACAGTAGGCTTTGTGTTCCAGTTCTACAACCTGATCCCCACTCTCACGGTGTATGAGAATGTCCGGCTGGTATCTCAGATCGCGCCCGACGCTCTTGACGCGAAGGAGATGATCGCGGAGGTCGGGCTGAGCGATCATCTGAGCAACTTTC
This sequence comes from uncultured Ruminococcus sp., assembly GCA_905234535.1. Taxonomy (GTDB): domain Bacteria; phylum Bacillota; class Clostridia; order Oscillospirales; family Acutalibacteraceae; genus Ruminococcoides. The sequence continues at coordinate 33,414 of CAJOII010000009.1, read as the reverse complement.
CTTCGGAGCTCTCCGGAGGCGAACAGCAGCGTATCTCGATCGCCAGAGCTTTGGCAAAGAATCCGAAGATCTTATTATGTGACGAGCCGACCGGCGCGCTCGACTCCGAGACCGGTGTGATGGTGCTGAAGCTGTTGCTGAAAATGGCAAAGGACTACGGCAAGACCATCGTCATCGTCACCCATAACCAGAGCATCGCCAAAATGGCGGATGTCGTGATCCGTGTCAAAAACGGCAAAATACGCAGTATCTCTGAGCAGACGGATCCCATGAGCGCGGACGAGGTGGAGTGGTGATATGCTGATACGAAAACTGCTGCGCACCGCATGGAGTTATAAGGCGCAGTTTATCTCTATGATCATCATGATCACGCTGGGTATGGGCATCTTCCTCGGATTCAACATGGAGTGGCGCACGATAGAGGTGGACACCGGCAAATTCTTTGACGATACCTGCTATGCCGACTACCGCCTTTATTCCGAGAAAGGCTTTGCGAAGGATGATCTGGATCGTATCGCGGCTATCGACGGTGTTGACGCAGCGACGCGCTATCTATCCGTCAACCTCGATCTCAAGGGCGAGAAGAACAAGTCGCTCGCGCTGGATGTCAGCGAGGACTTTAATGTTTCGACCTTTATTGTGACCGACGGCGCTGAGTATGACGCAAACAGCGACGGTTTCTGGCTGAGCGACAAATTTGCCGCCGCGAACGATTATGAGATCGGCGACGCCCTGACGCTTGAATTTCAGGGTACAGAGATCAACGGCAGGATCATCGGACTGATCAAATCGGGCGAGCATATGATCTGTGTCGCTGATAACAATCAGATGATGCCCGATTACATCTCTTTCGGCTATGTATATATCTCTCCCAAAAAGCTGGCTTCGATCGTAAAGGAGAAAATCAAAAGCGATTATGCAAAAGAGCTCAGAAAAGCGAATGTTCCCGAAGGATTCATCGACGATAGTCTGACTGAGCTTCTGATCACTGACGATATGCTGAGCGAGGCGACCGACATGGTATTCGCCCAGATCAATCTGCTGTCCGATCTGCCGAAAGAAGCGCTCGAGGACAGCGTAAAAGAAGCGCTCGGCAGAACGATCATGATCACCTCAAAGGATGATCATGTCGTCTATAAAGAAGCGATGGGCGAAGCTGACGAAGGCAAGACGATGGGATCTGTACTGCCTGTGCTGTTCCTTGCGATCGCCATCCTCACGATGGTCACCACGATGCACCGTATCGCTACCAAAGAGAAGCTGCAGATCGGCACGCTGAAGGCTCTCGGCTTCAAGAACCGCAGGATCCTCATACATTACACCTCCTACGGTCTGTTCATCGGCATCTCAGGTACAGCGATCGGTATCGCGCTCGGCTACGCTATCTGTAAACTCCTGATGAGCGAGGACGGTATGATGGGTACTTACTTCGATATGCCCGACTGGTCGGCGGCAATACCCTCGTTCTGCTATCCCGTGATGATCGGCACGGTCCTCCTGCTGACGCTGATCAGCTTTCTGTCGGTCAGACAACAGCTTAAGGGTACCGCGGCAGACGCGCTCCGACCCTATGCGCCTAAGAAGATGCGAAGAGTGTTCTTGGAACGGTTTGGGATCTGGAACAGACTTCAGTTCGGCACAAAGTGGAATATCCGCGATCTGAGCCGCCACAAGAGCCGTTCTGCGATGACGCTGGTCGGCATCATCGGCTGTATGGTGCTGATGGTCGGCGGCCTCGGTATGCGCGACACGATGGCGGGCTTTCTTGATCTGCTCGACAACGATATTTCCGCCTATACAACAAAGGTGAATTTGATCGACAACGCGGATATCAAAAAGGCAAAAGCGCTCTCTTCAGAGCTTAACGGCGACTGGGAGAGCTTATCCGGTATCAGCCTTGACGCAGACACGGTCTCGCTGGATGTGGTACATAATCCCAACGGACTGATGAACATCATCGATGAGAACAACCATCCGATCCGACTCAGCGATGACGGCGTGTACCTCTGCCTGAGACTGAAGGACAAGGCGAACATCGGTGACACGATCGAATTCTCTCCTTACGGTTCAAGCGATACCTATCGAGTGAAGGTGATCGGCTATAACCGCGCGATCATGACCGAGAGCGTCACGATGACCGACACGCTTGCCGATAAGCTCGGTATCGACTATACGCTCACATCGATATATACAGACAAAACCGCTGATGAGATCGAAAGCTCTGACCAGATCTCGGGAAAGCAGGATAAGAAACAGCTGATGGATACCTTCGACAGCTTCGTACAGATCATGGACAGTATGGTAATCATCCTTGTGATCGCCGCCGTGATCCTCGGCATCGTCGTGCTGTATAACCTTGGCCTGATGAGTTATGTGGAGCGTTCAAGAGAGCTGGCGACATTGAAGGTGCTCGGCTTTCGCAACCGCGATATCGGCAAGCTGCTGATATCTCAGAATATATGGCTGACCGTGATCGGCGTACTGGCGGGTCTGCCCGCAGGGGTGGGCGTATTAAAGTGGCTTTTGACCGCTCTCGCAAGCGAATATGAGATGAAGCTGATGTTAGGCCCTCTGACCTATTGTGTGTCTGTTCTGCTGACCTTCGGCGTGTCACTGCTCGTCGGCCTGATGGTCGCCCGCAAAAATAAAAAGATCGATATGGTCGAAGCCCTCAAGGGCGCGGAGTAAACGATCGCCGAAGACCTGTTTTGCGTTGTGATTCATCCTTTGAAGCCGCTTACATATTGATCACCCGACAGCATCGGGAGCGCCGCTGTTCTCAACAGATCCCGCCGAAAGCGAGGCGGGATCCTGCTTTATGTTTTGATTTTCAAAAAAATTGAGAAAAACGCTTGCAAAACGAAAATTTTCGTGTATAATGAGTCTTAACGCTTTAGTGATTAGAAGTAGAAAAGCGATGAAGCGTTAAAGTAACTTTTTTTGGAGGATCAGTATGAAAAGATTTATCGCAATCGTACTTGCGGTCTTGATGATGACCGCTGTTCTCGCCGGCTGTTCCGGCAACACTTCAACATCCGGCTCCGACGCAACCGAAGCTGCCGCTGACACCGCCGACAAGACCTTTAACATCGGTATCTGCCAGCTCGTCCAGCATGTCGCGCTCGACGCCGCTACGCAGGGCTTCAAGGACTATCTCACCGACAAGCTCGGCGACAAGGTCACCTTCAACGAGCAGAACGCTCAGGGCGACTCCGCTACCTGCACCACTATCGCAAACCAGTTCGTCGCTGACGGCGTAGACCTCATCCTCGGCAACGCGACCCCCGCGCTGCAGGCGGCGTTCACCGCTACATCCGATATCCCCGTGCTCGGCACCTCGATCACTGACTACGGCACCGCGCTGGATATCGCGAACTGGACCGGCGTATCGGGCTTCAATGTCTCCGGCACCTCCGACCTCGCTCCTCTCGACGGACAGGCGGATATCATCAAGGAGCTCTTCCCGAACGCGAAGACCGTCGGTCTGCTGTACTGCTCCGCGGAGCCGAACTCCAAGTATCAGTGCGACACCATCTCCACCTATCTTGCTGACTACGAGCTCAAGACCTTCACCTTCTCCGACTCCAACGATATCGCCGCTGTAGCGATCTCCGCTTGCGACGAGTGCGATGTGCTCTACATCCCGACCGACAACACCGCGGCATCCAACACCGGCATCATCGACAACATCGCGTCCGAGAAGAAGATCCCGATCGTCTGCGGCGAAGAGGGCATCTGCTCCGGCTGCGGCGTCGCGACCCTTTCGATCAGCTACTACGATCTCGGTCAGAAGACCGGCGAGATGGCGTATGATATTCTGGTAAACGGCAAGGATATCGCCTCGATGGAGGTCGAGTTCGCGCCCGCTACCACCCAGAAGTATGATGCCGCCCGCGCCGAGGCTCTGGGCATCACGATCCCCGAGACCTACGAAGCGATCACGGCAGAATAAGTATATTAAATCAGCAAGCTCACGGGGCGCTTCAGGGCGCTCCGTTTTTGCGATTTGATGAAAAATGCTTTATTCATTTAAAATATCAGTATTTTATTGTGCGAAAGTCTTGACCGAAATCACTCATTCTGCTACAATACTTTGTGGCGCCTTTTGACAGCTCTGTACGACGACGGCACGGCTGACGAAAGGCGGATATTTTGGAAGAAACGGTGAAAAATATGTCTGCAATCCTCTCCTACTTCACATCCTTGAACCCGCTGACCTTCGTATCGCAGCTGCCGGGCAACATCGCTCAGGGCGTGATATGGGGACTGATGGGTCTGGGTGTGTTCATTACATTCAAGCTGCTCGACTTTGCCGATCTGAGCGTTGACGGGTCATTTGCAACCGGCGGCGCTGTCACGGCGGTGCTGGTGATCGCGGGAGTTCCCATATGGCTCGCGGTGCTGATCGCGATGCTCTCGGGCGTGCTCGCGGGTCTTGTGACCGGCTTCTTACATACCGTGCTGGGGATCCCCGGGATCCTCGCGGGCATCCTGACACAGATCGCGCTCTATTCTGTCAACCTGAATATCATGGGCAAGGCGAATGTTCCCGTCAGTTACCGCAACTATGACCTCCTGCTCTCCGCGAGCAACATCAATATGGCGATCCTGATCGGACTGATTCTGGTCGCGGTGATCATCTGTCTGATGTACTGGTACTTCGGCACCGAGCAGGGCTCCGCGATCCGTTCCACGGGATCGAACCCCTCCATGAGCAAGGCGCAGGGCATCAACATCTCAACGATGAAGGTCATCGCGCTGGCGCTCTCAAACGGTCTGGTCGCGCTCTCGGGCTCTCTCTTTGCTCAGTATCAGGGCTTTGCCGATATCAACATGGGACGCGGCGCGATCGTCATCGGACTCGCGGCGGTCGTCATCGGCACGGTCATCGGCGAGGGCATCTTCAAGAAGGGGATGAACTTCATCCTGAGGCTGTCTTTCGTCATCGTCGGCGCGATCCTCTACTATATCGCGATGGGTCTGGTTCTGTGGCTCAAGATGCCCACAGACGATACCAAGCTCTTCACCGCGGTGGTCGTCGCTGTCTTCTTGGCGGTGCCTTATCTCAAGGATAAGTCCAAAACATCCTTCAAGAAGGTAGCCAAACGGAGCGCGAAGCTCCTCACATGGAACGAGAAGGAGGAGTCACAGGATGCTTGAAATCATTGATATCTACAAGACCTTCAACAAAGGCACCGTCAACGAGAAACACGCCTTAAACGGCGTCAGCCTCAAGCTCCACGAGGGCGACTTCTGTACCGTGATCGGCGGCAACGGCGCGGGCAAGTCCACCATGCTCAACGCGGTCGCCGGCGTATGGCCGGTGGACGCGGGCGCGATCATCATCGACGGCGAGAACATCTCCGCCCTCCCCGAGCACAAGCGCGCGCCGTATCTCGGACGCGTGTTCCAGGATCCGATGACCGGCACGGTCGCCGATATGGAGATCATCGAGAACTTGGCGATCGCGGCGCGCAGAGGAGACCGCAGAGGTCTTCGCTGGGGCGTCAAGAAGTCCGAGCGTGAGGAATACCGCGAGATGCTCAAGCGCTTCGACTTAGGACTGGAGGATCGAATGAGCACCAAGGTCGGGCTCCTCTCGGGCGGTCAGCGCCAGGCGATCACGCTCTTGATGGCGACGATCAAAAAGCCAAAGGTGCTGCTCCTTGATGAGCACACCGCCGCGCTCGATCCCAAGACCGCCTCAAAGGTGCTCGAGCTATCCGACGAGATCATCGAGGAGAACCACCTCACCGCGCTGATGGTCACCCATAATATGAAGGACGCCATCACCCACGGCAACCGCCTGATCATGATGTCCGACGGCAAGATCATCTTAGACATCAGCGGCGAGGACAAGAAGGCGCTGACTGTGGATGTCCTGCTCAAAAAGTTCGAGGAAGCGTCCGGCTCGAAGCTCGAGAACGACCGTATGCTGCTCTCTGACTGATTTGAATATAACTTAAAGAAAAAGCTCCGTACCGTCTTTATATCGGTACGGAGCTTTGATGTTTTTATTATACTCTGACTGATTATGCCTCTTTGATGCCGTCAGAGATACCGAGGATAACGATACCAATCACGACAGCGATAATACAGGCGTACTGTGACGCTTTGAGTTTCTCCTTAAGGAAGATGCGCGACAGGATCGCTGAGACGATACAGTAGGATGCGATCATCGGCGCCGCGACGAGCGGGTTGTCCGCAAGCGCGTAAACATAGAAGATCTGACCGAACTGCTCGAACAGCGCCGCCGGGAAACGGGTCTTCCACTCGGGTTTTGCGAACGGGTTGTAGGCTATCTTCTCTTTGATCAAAAGGAAGATCCACGCGACAACACCCGCCAGCAGGAAGGTGAAGCCGTAAAGGATCAGGACATCCACTTCGCCTAAGTTGATACCGCTGTTCTCGTCTAAGATGATGCCGTCTGCGGCGGTGCCGACGGTATCAAAGATACAGTAGAGGATCGGGAACAGGAGCGCCAACGCACCGTAGCGGTATTTTCTCTCTTCCTTGGGCAGGTTCAAAGCTCCCTCGGCTTTTGCGAGACGCTGTTCCACGACAGCGAGCGCGATCACGCCGCAGATGATAATCGCGGTGCCGATGATATCGAGGACATTGTAGTCTTCCCAAAAGCTCGAGAGCTTGCCGATGATCGCAAAGTAGATGAGGAAGACGACCGTCGTCATCGCGCCCGAGGCGTTCTGTACCGGAGAGACGATGGAGACCTCGAGATAGCGCATACCGGCGTACCCGATGACCATCGAGATGATGTATCCGAGCGACGCGGGCAGATAGCGGACAGCGCTCGAGAAGATGCTCACCCCGGGGGTGAAAAGGGTCTCGGCGGTGACGGTGTCGGCGATCTCTTCTCCGAGAAGCCCTACGAGCGGTTCTTTGCATAAGGTCAGGATCGTAAAGATCAGCGAGAAAACACCCATCATCAGACCGACCCATACGGCGGTCTTCAAATGGGAGTAGCGGTCTCCGTCAACATTACTTTTCTTATAAAACAAATCGGCAAATCCCCATCCGAGCATACAGATAAGGGTAAAGACAAACCAAGACAACGGTATTACCTCCTAAATGTTGTCATTATGATAAACCGCTTTTGTTTGTATTCTAAAGCGTTCGGATAAAAAACGGCGAACTTATTTCGCGTTGGAGAGCATCAGCTTGATGCGGTTCTCCTGATTGATTGCGGTGGCGGAAGGGTCATAGTCGATGGCGACGATGTTGACCTGCGGGTTCCGCTCTTTGATCTGCTTCATCATGCCCTTGCCCACGATGTGGTTGGGAAGACAGCCGAACGGCTGGGTGCAGATGATGTTGTTGACGCCCTCGCTCGCAAGCTCGAGCATCTCTGCGGGTAGGAGCCATCCCTCGCCCATCTTGGTGCCGATATCGACATAGGACTTGACCCTTTCTCTCGTCTCGTCAAAGTCCGCGGGCGGCATAAACTGCGGAAAGTCCGAGAGAATCATGGAGCGGATGTCGTTCTGCTTACCTAACAGATAGCGGTAGAGTACCCGGCAGACCTTCGCCTTGATGAACTTCTTCTTGTACAGGACATAGTCGTAGATGCCGTTATAAACGCAGAAGATGCAGAAGTCGACGAAGCCCGGCATCACGGACTCGACTCCTTCAGAAAGCAGGAACTTCTCAAGGTTGTTGTTGCCGAGCGGGGAGAACTTGACATAGATCTCGCCGACGATACCGACCTTGACCTTGTCGCGCGGGGTATCTCCCAGTATCTTCGCAAAATCCTCAGCAATCAAATGATAGTTCTTCTTGATGTGATCATAACCGAGGTTCTTTGGGTCGCTCATGTCGACGAGCAGACGGTCGGTCCATGTCCTGACCATCCGATCGGTCTCGCCCTGCTCCTTCTCGTACGGTCTCGTCTGGTTCGAGAGCAGCATGATCAGATCGCCGTAAAAGGCGCAGTACATCATCCTGCGGATCAAAGGCAGGGTGAGCTTGAAGCCCGGGTGATCCTCCATCGCGCCGAAATTCAGCGAGATGACGGGGATCTTGCCGAAGCCCGCCTTCTTGAGCGCTTTTCTGAGCAGATAGATATAGTTAGAGGCGCGGCATCCGCCGCCGGTCTGGGTCATCAGAAGCGCCACATGATCGAGATCATAGCGTCCCGACTTGACGGCGTTCAGAAGCTGGCCGATCAGAAGCAGCGCGGGATAGCAGGTGTCGTTATGGACATATTTGAGCCCCGCGTCACGGATGTTGCCGTCGGTATACTCCAAGAACTCTACCTTATAGCCGTCGTTTCTCAAAACATTCGCGATCAGGCTGAAATGGATCGGGAGCATCGTGGGGATCAGGATGGTGTAGTCCTTCTTCATTTCTTTGGTGAATTTGATGTAAGTGGATTTTTTCGTCAAAATAATACCTTCTCTAGATGAAAAAGAAAAATACCGATCGGGTGAGGGCAGAGCCCTCCCGCCGTTCTTCGTTTTTCGTTCTTCATTATTCATTGCTCTTGTGTTCTCTCTCCTCGAGCGCGCCGATCAGAGAGCGCAGGCGGATCCTGACCGCGCCGAGGTTCGTGATCTCGTCGATCTTGATCTGGGTGTAGAGCTTGCCCCTTCTCTCTAAGATCTCTCTGACCTCGTCGGTGGTGACGGCGTCAACGCCGCAGCCGAAGGAGACCAGCTGAACGAGCTCAACATTCTTGTGATCGCACGCAAACTGAGCCGCCGCGTAAAGGCGGGAGTGGTAGGTCCACTGGTTATACACGGAGAGGATCGGCACCTCTACATCCGATGTGACGCTGTCCTCGGACACGACCACGAAGCCCAAAGAAGCCGCGAGCTTGTCGATGCCGTGGGAGACCTCGGGGTCGATATGATAAGGTCTGCCGGTCAGCACCATCACGCGCTTGTTGTGCTGTGAGGCGTAGAAAAGCGCCCGTCTGCCTTCGGTATAGATGCGCTCCATATGCAGATAGTACTCGTCGAGACCCTTCTTCGCCGCTTTCTTCACATCAGCGAAGGAAATGTCGGAGAAGACATCCTTGAGCGCGTTGTAGAGTCCCTTCGCAAGCTCCCTGTGGGAGTTTACATTGAGATAGGGATAAATGAAGTTCGTGTTCTTGAGCGAGTCCATATTGCTGTGGAGCAGCTCGGAGTAATACGCGACGATCGGGCAGTTGTAGTGGTTGTCGCCCTTTTCTTCGTTGATATTATAGGTCAGAGAGGGATAGAAGATCGCGTCGACCTTCTTTTCGAGCAGGGTCTCGATATGTCCGTGCATCAGCTTCGCGGGATAGCAGGCGGTGTCGGACGGGATCGAGAACTGTCCCTTCTGATAGATCTTTCTTGTTGAGAAGCCCGAACACACGACCTCAAAGCCGAGCGTATCGAAGACCGTGAACCACAGCGGGTAGAGCTCATACATACCTAAAGCGAGCGGCATACCGATCTTATACTTGCCTTTGTGGGGGGTGTAGGATGACAGAAGATTTCGCTTGAACTCGTAGAGGTTCGGCAGCTTCTCGTCGTCGCTGAGCTTGATGCCCGCGCCCTTCTCGCACTGGTTGCCTGAGATCAGGCGCTCTTTGCCGTTGAAGATGTTCACCGTCAGGCGGCAGTGGTTGGTGCAGCCCTTACAGACGGCGGACTTGGACTCATGAACGAGCTCTCTGACCTCTCTCTCGCTCATCAGAGCGGACTTTGAGAGGCTGTGGGACTTTGCGAACAAGGCGGCGCCGAACGCGCCCATCAGACCCGCGATATTCGGGCGGGTGACATTTCTGCCGATCTCCTTCTCGAAGCACCTGAGAACCGCGTCGTTCATGAAGGTGCCGCCCTGCACCACGATGTTCTCGCCGAGCTCATCGGGAGAGACGGCGCGGATGACCTTGTAGATCGCGTTCTTGACGACAGAAAGGGAGAGCCCCGCGGAGATATCCTGCACCGAGGCGCCGTCCTTCTGCGCCTGTTTGACGGAGGAGTTCATGAACACCGTACAGCGGGTGCCGAGGTCGACGGGAGCCATCGAGAACAGTCCCTGACGGGCGAACTCTTCGACCGTGTAGTCCATGCTCTTCGCAAAGGTCTCGATGAACGATCCGCAGCCGGAGGAGCACGCCTCGTTGAGCATGATCGAGTCGATCGAGTCGTTATGTACCTTGAAGCACTTGATATCCTGACCGCCGATATCGAGGATGAAGTCGACATCGGGGTTGAAGTGCTTCGCGGCGGTATAGTGCGCCATGGTCTCGACGATACCGTAATCCGCCCTGAAAGCCTTCTTGATCAGCTCTTCACCGTAGCCGGTGACGGCACAGCCGCAGATGGTGATGTCGTCGGAGAAGTTCTCGTAGATCTTTAAGAGCTGTTCTCTGACAATCTCGACGGGGTTGCCCTTGTTCGAGCTGTAGTAGGAGTAGATGATCTCGTTTTCTTCGGAGATGACGACGAGCTTTGTGGTGGTCGAGCCGCAGTCGATACCGATGTACGCCTTGCCGTGATAAGCGCCCGAGAAACGGGTCTCGACGCTGTTCTTCAGATGGCGCTTCAAAAACGCCTGATACTCGTTCTTGTCCTTGAACAGCGGCGGCAGAGAAGAGATGCGCTCTCTGGTCTTGAGAGATTCTCTGAGCTTCTTCGTCAGAGTCTCATAGTCAAACTCTTCTCCCCCCGCGCCGTAGAGCGCCGCGCCGATCGCGACGGCAAAAAGCGCGTAGGAGGGAAATACCGCGTGTTCTTCGTCAAGCGCCAAGGTCTTGACAAAGCGCTCTCTGAGCCCCTTGCAGTAGTAGAGAGGACCGCCTAAGAACATGATCTTGCCCTCGATCCTTCTGCCCTGCGCGAGACCCGCGACCGTCTGGTTGACGACCGCCTGATAGATCGAGGCGGCGATGTCCGCCTTGGTCGCGCCCTGGTTGATAAGCGGCTGGATGTCGGTCTTCGCGAACACACCGCAGCGCGAGGCGATCGGATAGATATGCTGATAGGACAAAGACTCTTTGTCCATCTCTTCGTTCGTAAGGTTCAAGAGGGTCGCCATCTGGTCGATGAAAGCGCCGGTGCCGCCCGCGCACGAGCCGTTCATCCTCTCGTCGAGGCCGCCCGTAAAGAAGATGATCTTCGCGTCCTCGCCGCCGAGCTCGATCACCGCGTCGGTGGAGGGCTCCATACAGCGGACACATTCGGCGGTCGAATAGACCTCCTGCACAAAAGGCAGCGACGCGGCGTTCGCCATGCCCATGCCCGCGGATCCCGAGATCGAGACGGTAAAAGTCCTACCTGTCAAAAGCTCCTTGATCTCTTCGATCAGAGAGAGCGTCTTCTGGCGCACCTGAGAAAAGTGGCGCTCATACTTTGAGTACACGAGCTCGCCGTTGTCGATCAGAGCGATCTTAGCGGTGGTGGAGCCGATATCGATGCCGAGCAGCAGACGGTTCTCTGTTCTGTTTTTCTCATCTATAATCTTCATAATCTTCCTCATGTTCTTCTACATGAAAATAACATTCTAAATACGCAACCTATATTTTATCACCCTATCTGTCAAATATCAAGTTTGTTTGCCGAAAATTTTCCACATGTGTTACTTTTTGTCGAAATGAATAAAGAGCGCCGAGGGAAAAGTATAAATTGTATGCAAAAAACTCACGCCCGCGATTGACTTGGATCGACCGCGAGGGTATAATCAAAAAGCGGAAAGGAGCTGAAAAAATGAAGATCGCGTATTTAGGTTTTGACCTGTTCTATCCCGCTTTTCGGTGGCTCTGTGATCACTGTGAGATCTCAGGCGTCTACTCCTGCAAGACAGACGGCGTATATGAGAGCTCTGACCGTATCAGAACGCTGTGTAAAGAGCGCTCAATCCCCTATACGGAGGAAAGGATCACCATGGAAGATATCGACAAATTGGTCGAGCTCGGCTGTGAGATGATGATCTCGGCGGGGTACTACTATCTGATCCCCGTGGACGACAGACTCAGACAGGTCAACATCCACCCCTCTCTCCTGCCCTACGGCAGAGGCGCGTGGCCGATGCCGCTTGCGATCCTCGACCGCTTAGAACAAAGCGGCGTGACCTTTCATAAGATCTCAGAGGGCTTTGACGAAGGGGATATCCTCTTACAGAAGTCCTTCACGCTTTTTGAAGACGACAACTTAGAGACCTTCATGGAGAAAGCGTACAGGCTGCTGCCCGATATGCTCTTTGAGCTCATCTCTGAGACGGACGCGCTGTTTGAGAACGCCGCTCCTCAGACAGAGGGCGTCTATCAGAAGGAGCCCGATCCTGAAGACTACATAATCGACGAACACTCGGACTTCTCCTACGCCGACCGGGTACTCAGAGCGTTCTACGGATTTCCCGTATACTATCGGGACAAAGACTCTGTCATACAGATCGTCAAAGGTACAGCGGTCAGGGGCGATAACCGGTCGAAAAAACTGAAAGTCAAGGGCGGATACATCACCGCTTTAAAGTAAATGAAAAAAATGATTGACTAATGTCGATCTTTGGGTATATAATAGGATTCGGCAAAAATCTTGAATAGAGGCGCGAAGCCCATCAGTAGCTTTCATCACGGCACGGAAATACCGAGAGCGAAAGGGAGCTTCGCCGAAGCGCAGGGGCGTTTTCCGATGCCTTTGTGCTGGGACAGCGCAGAATATGCGCTGTACTGTCGTAGAGGAATAACCCTTACGGAGTGCTATTTTGAGAGATCCTTCGGATTTCAAACCGCGGTACTCCCCGCGGTTTTTTGATTTATCAAACTTTATTGGAAAGAGGGAAAACAATGTCAAAATCAAAGAAAATCATCCTCTGTGTATTTGCCGTTGTCATCATCGGTCTTCTGGTATACGCCATAATCTCCGGCGGATCCTTAGGGACCGTGAAATGTCAGGACTGCGGCGGCACAGGGCTTGTAGACGGCGCTGAGTGTGAGACCTGCGCGGGCGCGGGAGAGGTGCGCGGCACCATCTGGGCGCTTCTGCCTCCGGTCATCGCGATCGGACTCGCGCTGATCACCAAAGAGGTGTACTCGTCTCTTACGATCGGCGTCATCACCGGCGGCGTGATCTACGCGACTGCTCCGAACGGCTTGTTCGGCAGTATGTTCCACCCGCTCCAGGCGATCAACGAGATCACCGAGACCGGCTTCATCTCCGCCGTGAGCGATACCGCGGGCGTGTTCATCTTCCTGATCGAGCTCGGTATCATCGTAGCATTGGTCAACAAGGCGGGCGGCTCTCAGGCATTCGGCCGCTGGGCGGCGACCCACATCAAGACAAGAACCGGCGCAATGATCGCGACCTTCGTCTTAGGCGTGCTGATCTTCATCGACGACTACTTCAACTGTCTGACAGTCGGCTCGGTTATGAAGCCCGTCACCGACGGTCACAAGGTATCGAGAGCGAAGTTTGCGTATCTGATCGACGCGACAGCGGCTCCTGTCTGTATGATTGCTCCCGTCTCCTCATGGGCGGCGGCAGTGTCCTCCTATGCCGAGGACGGTCAGGGTCTTAAGCTCTTCTGTCTTGCGATTCCCTATAATTTCTACTCGCTTCTGACCTTTGTCTTCATCATCGCGATCTGCATCATGGGATTTGACTACGGCTCGATGGCGATGCATGAGTACAACGCGAAATACAAGGACGACCTCTACACCACCGGTGAGAGAGTCGACAAAGAGCTCGAGAACGAGAAGGTCAACGAGAACGGCAAGGTCATCGACCTGATCCTGCCCGTCATCATCCTGATCATCGTCTCTGTCTTCGCGCTGATCTACAACGGCGGCTTCCTTGATCAGAGCGGCGACTACTATCTCGACTTCATCGGCGCGTTCTCGAACACCGACGCTACCGTGGGTCTGCCGTGGGCAGGCGCGATCGCGCTGGTATTCACCATCGTCTATCTGATGATCAGAAAGATCGTCACCTTCAAGGAGTCGATGGAAGCAGTTCCCAAGGGCTTCATCGCGATGGTCGCTCCGATCCTCATCCTCACCTTGGCGACCGCCCTCAAAAACATCACCATGGACCTCGGCGCGAAGTACTTTGTCGCTGATCTGATGCGCGGTTCCGCGGCTTCACTGCAGAACTTCCTGCCGGCGATCATCTTCTTAGTCGCAGTATTCCTGTCCTTCTCGACCGGTACATCATGGGGTACCTTCGGCATCCTCATCCCGATCGTTCTCTCGATCTTCCCGAGCGGCACAGAGCTGCAGATCATCGGTATCTCGGCGTGTCTCGCGGGCGCTGTCTGCGGCGACCACTGCTCCCCCATCTCCGACACCACCATCATGTCCTCGGCGGGCGCGCAGTGCAACCACATCAACCATGTCTCTACCCAGCTGCCGTACGCGCTGACCGTCGCGGGGATCTCCTTCGTCGGCTATATCATCGCGGGCTTCGTACAGAACTGGATGATCTCGCTGCCGATCTGCATCGCGCTGACCATCGGCACCCTGTTCTTCATCAAATTTGTCGTCAGAAACCGCAAGTTTGCCGAAGAAACAGCCGAATAATCTTACATCATAACGGATATTTATGAGCCTGCGCCCTGTTCGGCGCGGGCTCTTCTCTTTCAAATCATATTCACTATTGCCTATGAAAAATGCGGGGAGGTATCCTGATTTGAGCAATTTGCCGAATCTTCCTGTCCGCTTTAATATTTATGCAGGATTCTCTTGACAAATTCGGGCAGTCTGTGTATAATTAATGCATAAACAAACATTATTTATGCATATTCCTGCATAAAAATTCGGAGGTAATCCTATGAACAAGAACGATATCAAGAAAGTCGTCCTCGCCTACTCGGGCGGTCTTGACACATCCATCATCATCCCGTGGCTCAAAGAGAACTACAACAACTGCGAGGTGATCGCGGTATCGGGTAATGTCGGTCAGGCAGACGAGCTCGAAGGCTTAGAGGAAAAGGCGAAGAAGACCGGCGCGTCGAAGCTCTATGTGCTCGATCTGACAGAAGAATATGTCGACGACTACATCATCCCCACGATGAAGGCGGGCGCCGTATACGAAGACTATCTGCTCGGCACCTCCACCGCGCGTCCCTGTATCGCGAAGGGTCTCGTCAGTGTCGCGATCAAGGAAGGCGCCGACGCGATCTGTCACGGCTGCACCGGCAAGGGCAACGATCAGGTGCGCTTTGAGCTCGCGATCAAGCACTTCGCGCCGAATATGCCTATCATCGCGCCGTGGCGTGAGTGGGAGATCAAGTCCCGTGACGAAGAGATCGAATACGCCGAAGCGCACAACATCCCCTTAAAGATCACCCGCGAGACCAGCTACAGCAAGGACAAGAACCTCTGGCACCTCTCTCACGAGGGTCTCGACCTCGAGGATACTAACAACGAACCGACCTATGAGAAGGAAGGGTTCTTAGAGATGGGCGTCTCTCCGATCGACGCGCCCGACGAGCCGACCTATATCACCCTCGACTTTGAACAGGGCGTACCCGTCGCGTTAGACGGCGAGAAGATGACCGCGAAAGAGATCATCCTCAAGCTCAACGAGGTAGGCGGCAAGAACGGCATCGGCATCATCGACATCGTCGAGAACCGTCTTGTCGGCATGAAGTGCAGGGGCGTCTATGAGACCCCCGGCGGCACGATCCTCTACAAGGCGCACGAAGCGCTCGAGTCTTTGTGCCTCGACAAGATGACCATGCACGAGAAGCAGCGCATCTCCATCACCTTCGCGGAGCTCGTCTACAACGGCCAGTGGTTCACCCCCTTGAGAGAAGCGCTCTCCGCCTTTGTCGACAAGACGCAGGAGACCGTCACCGGAACGGTCAAGCTCAAGCTCTACAAGGGCAACATCATCAAGGCGGGCGTCAGCTCCCCCTACAGCCTCTACTCCGACGAGCTTGCGACCTTCGGCGAGTCTGACTATGATCAGAAGGATTCCGCGGGATTCATCAACCTCTACGGCCTTCCCATCAAAGTGCAGGCAATCGTCAGCGAAAAGAACAAATAATCCTTCCGACTGCTGCGGCAATCGGAAAAATCAACAACGGACAACCATCACAGGCGGGACATCAAGTCCCGCCGATGTGCGTATATAAAGAACTGTTTACGGGAGAATACTATGGCAAAAATGTGGGCGGGCAGGACCTCGGGAGAGGTCTCCTCTATCGCGGACGCGTTCAACGCGTCTATCGGCTTTGACCAAAGAATGTACAAGGAAGATATCGAGGGCAGCATCGCCCACGCGAAGATGCTCGCCCGTCAGCATATCATCGAAGAATCGGAGGCCGATATCCTCGTTGAAGCGCTTATCAGTATCCGCGACGATATCAGCGAGGGGAAACTTTCGATCGACGAGACCGCCGAGGACATCCATATGTTCGTCGAAGCGGAGCTGACCCGCCGCGTCGGCGATGTCGGCAAGAAGCTCCACACCGCCCGCTCGAGGAACGATCAGGTCGCTCTCGATATGCGGATGTATTTAAAGAACGAGACCGACGAGATCATCGAGAAGACAAAGTCGCTGATCGCAGCGCTCTGCGAGAAGGCTGAATCGTACAAATCCGCCATCATGCCCGGATACACCCACCTGCAGAGAGCCCAGCCGATCATGTTCGGCCATCATCTGCTCGCGTACGCGATGATGCTGCTACGTGATATCGACCGTCTCAAGGACTGCAAAAAGCGGATGAACATCTCCCCGATCGGCTGCTGCGCCTTAGCCGGCACCACCTATGACACCGACAGAGAGTATGAGGCGTCGCTCTTGGGCTTTGACGGTATCGCGATGAACTCGCTCGACGGCGTCTCGGACAGAGACTTCGTCTTAGAGCTTCTCTTCGATATCTCCACCGAGATGACCCATCTCTCGCGCCTGTCCGAGGAGATCATCCTCTGGTCGAGCTGGGAGTTCTCGTTTATCGAGCTCTCGGACGCCTTCACCACCGGATCCTCGATCATGCCGCAGAAGAAGAACTCCGATATGGCGGAGCTCGTCAGAGGCAAGACCGGCAGGGTCTACGGCGATCTGATGGGAATGTTCACCGCTCTCAAAGGTCTGCCCCTCGCGTACAACAAGGATATGCAGGAGGATAAGGAGGGCGTCTTCGACGCCTGCGATACGATCCTGATGTCGCTCTGTGTCTTCGCGCCGATGATCGAGTCGATGAAGGTCAAGACCGAAAACATGAAGAAAGCGGCGCAAAGAGGCTTTATCAACGCGACCGATCTCGCCGACTATCTGACGAAGAAGGGCATGCCGTTTCGCTCCTCCTACAAGATCTCGGGAGAGATCGTCGCCTACTGCATCGAACACGGCCTTGTATTGGAGACCCTCCCCCTCTCGGTATACAAGAGCTACAGCGAGCTGTTCGAAGAAGACCTGTATGAGGACATCGATCTCATAAACTGCGCGAACAGGAGAAACTCTAAGGGCGGCACCTCGGTGGGCTCCATCGAAGAGCAGATCCGCTATGTAAAGGAACAACTGAAATGACCAAGATATTTATAGACGGCTCCGCGGGCACCACCGGGCTGAGGATCAGAGAACGCCTCGCACAGAGAGACGACATCACCCTGCTGACCCTGCCTGACGAGCTGAGAAAAGATAATAATGCAAAACGGCAGATCATCAACGACTCCGACATCACCTTCCTCTGTCTGCCGGATGACGCCGCGAGAGAGTCGGTCTCGCTCGTCGAGAACGATCACACCGTCATCATCGACACCTCCACCGCTCACCGCACAAGCGATGACTTCGTCTACGGGATGCCGGAGCTGAAAGACCAAAGAGAAAAGATCAAAACGGCAAAAAGGATCGCAAATCCGGGCTGTCACGCCTCGGGCTTCATCGCTCTGGTCGAGCCGCTCACAGCTTTAGGTCTGATCAAGAAGGACGCGTATCTTTCGTGCTTCTCTATAACGGGATACTCGGGCGGCGGCAAAAAGATGATCAGAGAGTATGAAGCGCAGGGCCGCGACCGCCTCCTCTTCGCGCCGCGGATGTACGCGCTCTCACAGTCTCACAAGCATCTCCCCGAGATGCAGATGTATACTGATCTTGAGAACGCCCCCGTGTTCTGCCCCGTAGTCGCGGACTTCTACAGCGGGATGCAGGTGAC
Organism: uncultured Ruminococcus sp.; assembly: GCA_905234535.1. Classification (GTDB taxonomy): domain Bacteria; phylum Bacillota; class Clostridia; order Oscillospirales; family Acutalibacteraceae; genus Ruminococcoides. The sequence continues at coordinate 15,327 of CAJOII010000009.1, read as the reverse complement.
GGTGCCGCTGTTTTCAAAGGACTTAAACGGTACCCTGAAGGACATCAAAGAAGCGTATCAGAGCTACTATCAGGGCGGTTTGATCCGTTTTGAAGACACAGACGAGGGTGGCTTTCTCTCAAGCCTTAAGATGGAAGGCAGAGACGATATGACCGTGAGCGTCTATGGCTCAGATAAACGAATGACGCTGGTCTCCCGCTTCGACAACTTAGGCAAAGGCGCATCGGGCGCCGCGATCCAGAACATGAACATCGTGCTCGGATGTGACGAGGCGAAAGGACTATGCGTCTGAGGCTTTCATACAAGATAAATTGATCAAAGGAAAATGTATATGAAAATCATCGAATCAGGCGTTACCGCGGCGACCGGCTTCAAAGCTGCATCGGTCCACTGCGGTATCCGCAAAAATACAGAAAAAAACGACCTCTCGTTAATTGTCAGCGAGAAGAGATGCACCGCCGCCGCGGTCTATACGAGAAACCTCGTCAAAGGCGCGCCGCTGATCGTCACGAAGGATCACCTCTCAGACGGATACGCGCAGGCGATCATCTGTAACTCCGGCAACGCCAACACCTGCAACGCGAACGGCATCGAGATCGCCGAGCGGATGTCCGCTCTGTGCGCTGAGAAATTAGGACTTGAGGTCGACGACATCGTGGTCGCGTCCACCGGCGTGATCGGCCAGCCGCTCGACATCGCCCCGATCGAGAGAGGCATCGGCCCGCTGGTCGGCGCTTTAAGCGAGGACGGCTCTGCCTCTGCGGCGCTCGGTATCATGACCACCGACACAAAGCCGAAAGAGATCGCTGTGGAGTTCACCCTCTCGGGCAGGACCTGCCGCATCGGCGGCATCGCTAAGGGCTCGGGGATGATCCATCCCGACATGGCGACGATGCTCGTCTTCATCACGAGCGATGTCTGTATCAGCAGAGAGATGCTGCAAAGAGCGCTCTCGTCCGATATCGAGTCGTCCTTCAATATGCTCTCCGTCGACGGCGACACCTCCACCAACGATATGGTGACGGTGCTGTGCAACGGTATGGCGGAAAACGCGCAGATCACCGAAGAGGGCGATGAGTTCAAGACCTTTATGAAGGCGCTCAACACCGTCACGGTGGCGCTGTGCAGGATGATCGCCTCCGACGGCGAGGGCGCGACCAAGCTGCTCGAATGCCGTGTCTCGGGCGCAAAAGACCTCCAAACCGCGAAGACGGTCGCGAAGTCGGTCATCTGCTCCTCTCTGCTCAAAGCCGCAATGTTCGGCGCGGACGCGAACTGGGGCAGAGTGCTCTGCGCGATCGGGTATTCTTCTGCCGATGTCGATATCGACCGGATCGATGTCCGCTTCCGCTCCGACAAGGGTGAGATCCTCGTCTGTGAGAACGGCGCGGGGGTCGACTTCTCCGAAGAAAAGGCGAAGGAGATCCTGTTGGAAGACGAGATAGAGATCCTGATCGACCTCAAAAGCGGCGAGTATCAATCGACCGCGTGGGGCTGTGACCTGACCTATGACTATGTCAGGATCAACGGTGACTATCGAACATAAATTATCCGAAAAAGCAGAGAAAAAGTAACGGCGGTCTTATCCGCCGAGGGCTTAGGTGAAAGATATGATCAATGAATTTACGAACGCACAGCGCGCCGAGGTCATCACGCAGGCGCTTCCGTATATCAAGCAGTATAACGGCAAGATCGTCGTCGTCAAATACGGCGGCAACGCGATGCAGAGCGACGAGCTCAAAGAACAGGTGATGCAGGATGTCGTCCTGTTGTGGCTTATCGGGGTGAAGGTCGTGCTGGTGCACGGCGGCGGCCCCGAGATCAACGAGGTCATGGAGAAATACGGCAAAGAGCCGCAGTTTGTCGACGGGCTGAGAGTCACCGACAAGGAGACCATCGACATCGTCCAGATGGTACTCTCCGGCAAGGTCAACAAGACGCTCGTCAACCTGCTCGAGTCAAAGGGCGGCAAGGCGATGGGTATCTCCGGCATGGACGGCAGGCTGATCGAAGCAGAAGTCAAGGACGAACGCCTCGGCTTCGTCGGCAACATTACCGGCATCAACCCCCAGCCGATCCTCGACCTCTTGGAGAAGGGCTATATCCCCGTCATCTCCACCATCGGCTGTGATAAAGAGGGCAACGCCTACAACATCAACGGCGACACCGCGGCGGCGCACATCGCGGGCGCGATCGGCGCTTCGCGTCTGATCATGATGACCGACATCGCGGGGATCCTGAAGGACAAGAACGATCCGAAGACGCTCATCCCCGAGATCACCGTCTCACAGGCGCACTCCCTCTATCGCGACGGCGTGATCTCTGACGGCATGATCCCGAAGGTGGGCTGCTGTATCGAGGCGATCTACAACGGCGTAGAAAAGGTCATCATCATGGACGGCAGGGTCCCGCACTCGATCCTGATGGAAATACTCACCGACGAAGGCGCCGGCACCATGGTAGTAGGAGACAGCGATGAACATAAAAAACACGGATAAACAGTATATCGCCCACACATATAACCGCTTTGACCTGTTGATCACAAGAGGAAAGGGCGCCTTATGCTATGACGAAAACGGCAGAGAATATATCGACATGACCTCCGGTATCGGGGTCAACGCCTTCGGCTACAGCGACGACGAGGTCGTCAAAGCAATCACCGATCAGGCGAGCACCCTCACCCACACCTCGAACCTCTACTATACCGCGCCCTCGGCTGAGCTTGCGAAGATCCTGTGCGAGAGGACCGGTATGAAGAAGGTCTTCTTCTCAAACTCCGGCGCCGAGAGCAACGAATGCGCGATCAAAGCAGCGAGAAAGTACGCTGCTGCGAAGAAGGGCGGCGAATACTTCCATATCGTCACGATGAACCGCTCCTTCCACGGCAGAACGCTGACCACTTTAGCGGCGACGGGACAGGACAGCTTTCATACACAGTTCCTCCCGCTGACCGAGGGCTTTCTCTACACAGAGCCCGAAGATATCGACGGGCTGCGCGATTTGATCGGAAAATACCCCACAGCCGCGGTCATGCTCGAATGTATCCAGGGCGAGGGCGGTGTGAATGTCCTCTCAAAAGAATATCTGCAGGCGGTACAGGCGCTCTGCGACGAGAAGGACATCCTCCTCATTGTCGACGAGGTACAGACCGGCAACGGCAGAACCGGCGCGCTCTACTCGTATATGCACTATGACCTTCATCCCGACATCGTCTCCACGGCGAAGGGTCTCGCGGGAGGTCTGCCGATGGGCGCTACGCTCCTCTCTGAGAAGGTGGAGGATATCTTCTCCTACGGCGATCACGGCTCTACCTTCGGGGCGAATCCCGTCTGCGCCGCGGCGGCGCTCTCGGTACAGAAGAGACTGGACGGCGACTTTCTGAACGAAGTCAAAAAGAAAGGCGAATATATCAGAAAAGAGCTCGAGAAGACAGGCGCCAAAGTCTCCGGTCTCGGGCTGATGCTCGGCGTCACGACAGAGAAGCCTGTCTCCGATGTCATCAGAGAATGTATGGATAAAGGCGTGCTGTGCCTCTCGGCAAAAGATAAGCTCAGACTGCTCCCCCCGCTGAATATCGGCTATGACGAGCTGAAAAAGGCGGTGGAGATCATCAAGACAGTTCTCTGTTCATAGCTTTTTAGAATAAGGTGATAAATATGATCGATTTAAAAAATAAAAGCTTCTTAAAACTACTCGACCTCACTCCCGAACAGATCGGCGGGCTGATCGATCTCGCCGCCGATCTGAAAGAGAAGAAAAAAGCGGGCATCCCCCACCGCCTGTGCGAAGGGAAGAGCATCGCGCTGATTTTTGAGAAGACCTCCACCCGCACCCGCTGCGCGTTTGAGGTCGCCGCGGCGGATCTCGGGATGCACCCCACCTACTTGGACCCCTCCGGCTCTCAGATCGGCAAGAAAGAGTCGATCGCGGACACCGCGAGAGTGCTCGGCAGGATGTATGACGCGATCGAGTACCGCGGCTTCGGTCAAGAGATCGTCGAGGAGCTCGCGCGTTATGCGGGCGTGCCGGTCTATAACGGTCTGACTAACGAGTTCCACCCCACTCAGATTTTGGCGGACTTCCTGACGATCAGGGAGCACTGCGGCGGACTCAAAGGCAAGAAGCTCGTCTATATGGGAGACGCGCGGTATAATATGGGCAACTCTCTGATGGTGGGCTGCGCGAAGATGGGGATGCGCTTTGTCGCCTGCGCGCCGAAGAAATACTTCCCCGACCAATCACTCATCGAAGAATGTGAAGAGATCGCAAAAAGCACCGGCGCGTCGCTTGAGTTCATCGAGGAGCCCGAAGAGGCTGTCAAGGGCGCCGATGTCATCTACACCGATGTCTGGGTCTCGATGGGCGAGCCCGACGAGGTGTGGGAAGAGCGGATAGAAGATCTCTCCCCCTATCGCGTGACCCAAGAGCTGATGGACAAAGCGGGAGAGAGCTGCCGCTTCATGCACTGTCTGCCCGCGTTCCACGATCTCAAAACGACCATCGGCAAACAGATCCATCAGAAGTTCGGCATCGACTGTATGGAGGTCACCGACGAGGTGTTCGAATCAAAGCGTTCCGTCGTCTTCGACGAGGCCGAGAACCGTATGCACACCATCAAGGCGGTCATCGCGGCAACACTCGCCGATCAATAATATATAACGATGGTTTCTCGTTTCGCTTGAATAATTTTATTACAAACATAAAAAGCAGGTCGTTCAGTATGAACCGCCTGCTTTTCTTATACATTCAACAAAGTCCGGTGAGGATGGAATCCTCCCACAGCTGTTTATTATACATCATTCATAAAGAAGAGGGCGTCGGACGCCCTCTTCTTTCTTAGTTCTGCGCTTCTAAGTAGTCGACGATATCCTGCACGGTCTCGAAGGAGGCGAGCTCCTCGTCGGGAATCACGATGCCGTGTTCCTCCTCGATCGTCATCAGAAGCTGGAGGATATCGAGAGAGTCCGCGCCTAAATCCTCCGCGATCTTGGACTGAGGGGTCACCTCGATATTCTTCAGGTGCAGCTGCTCGATCAAAATTGTCTTTACTGCTTCAAACATCTTCAAAAATCCTTTCCTGTTATTCCAAATTCTGCTGTCTGTTGAAGTCCGCGATCGCCGACGCGACATTCTCGTTCATCCTGGAATTTGCCATGCGGTACGCCTGATCGATACAGATCGACACCGCCGTGGAGGAGGAGGAGCCGTGACCCTTGACGATCACCTTCTCACAGCCTAAGAGCACCGAGCCACCGTAGTTCTGATAGTTCATGAACTCTTTCTCTTCCTTAAACATCTTCTTCATCAGAAGAGCGCCCATCTTGTAGAGATTCTTCGAGTAGATGTCTCTCTTGATTTTCTTGAGCAGTTCTACGGCAGTTCCCTCGACGGACTTGACCAGCACATTTCCGGAGAACGCGTCGGATACGATCAGGTCGTATTTGCCCGACAGCAGATCTCTACTCTCCATATTACCAACAAAATTGAAATTGTCAAGCTCCGAGAGATATTGATAGGTCTTTTGTCTGAGCTCGTCGCCTTTGTGGGCTTCGGTCCCGACATTCAACAGCGCGACGCGGGGAGACTCGATCGCGTAGGCGGTCTTTAAGTACTCTGTGCCCAAGATCGCGTTATGCACTAAGGTCTCGGGGGTCACCGCCTCGACATTAGCGCCTGAGTCACACACACCGACGATCCCTCCTGTCATCGTGGGCAGCAGCGGACAGAACGCCGGCCGGCGCACGCCCTCGATCCTGCCGATGCGGATGGTGGCGATTCCGATCAAGGCGCCCGAAGCGCCGGTGGAGACGACCGCTCCGATATCCTTGTCCTCTCTGAGCAGCCTGATCGCCTTGACCATCGAGCTCTCCTTCTTGAGGCGGATGGCGTTGATGGGCTTATCGTCGCCGGTGATGATCTCGGGAGCGTGGACAACGGTGATCCTGTCGGTGTCATAGTTATACAGAGAAAGCTCGTCTCTGATCTTCGCTTCATCGCCTGTAAGGACAAGCTCCAAGTCGTCGTGCCGATCCAGCGCCCAAACGGCGCCCTCGACATTCGCCCCGGGGCTTTTGTCGCCGCCGAAGCAGTCTACCGCTATCTTCATATCATTCCTCCGCTATCCTCTTGACATACGCTCTCCTTCTCTTATGGTTGACGCGCTTGAAGCGCTTCCACTGGTTCTGGATCGCAAAATTATTCTCTAAGTTCAGGTTCGTCTCGGCATATTTGATCGAGGGCGACGCGAGCATCCGCATCAGCTCTGCCGAGACGACCGTGCTGACGCCGCGGTTGAGATACGAGGGATCCACCGCGATCAGCCCGAGATCGATGATATCGGGATGCTTGATGGCTCTCAATAGTCTGATCAGCGCCGCGGGGGTCAGATGACCCTGCGACTTCTGCACCGCCTTCGCGATCGAAGGAAAGCAGATACCGATACAGATGACCTTCTCGTTCTCATCCAGGATCACCGCGACATGATCGAGATCGACGATCAGCTTGAAGCTTTTGATGATCGACTTCTTCATCCCGTCGGTAAAGGGTACGGTGCCGTAGAGCTTGTCATACGCGACATCGAGCAGGGAGAAAAAGTCGTCGCTGTATTTGTTCAGAAAATCATTGATATTTTTTGCGGTGCCGAAATGAAGGTTGTACCGCTTCATCACGAAATCCGCCATCTTCCTGATCTCTTCGACGCCGGTATCGGGGAGGTTGAGCTTCGACTCGGTCCAGTCGACCTCTTTTACAAAGCCGAAGCTCTCAACGAGAGCGCCGTAGTACTCTGCGTTATACTGTTCTTCAAAGGTCGAAAGCTGATCGAAGCCCTCGACCAGCAGCCCCTCTCTCTCAAGATCAGAGTAGCCGAGCGGCCCGCAGACGGTGTCCATGCCCTTCTCTCTCGCCCATTTCTCGACATAAGAGAACAGAGCGTGAGCGGCTTCTTCGTCGTCGATACAGTCAAAATGCGTAAAGCGCGCGCGCTTCTCGTGGTTCTTCTCGTTCGACGCCTTCTGGATAATGCCGGTGATCCTGCCGATCATCTTCCCCTTCTCGTCATAGGCGTTAAGATGGATGCTGTCGCAGGTATCGTTATAGACAAAATCCGCGCTGAACATCTTCTTCTCGTCGCCGTAGAGCGGGGGGACAAAGTACGGATTATCCTTATACATTTTCAGAGGGAAGTTCAGGAATTCTCTCTGTTCTTTCTTCGTTTTGACTTCTCGTATTTCTACCATAGCTTCTCTCTTATCCCTTAAAGTGTTCTTCTCTTCGCGTGGAAGCTGACGCCCACGGTGTTGGGACCGCAGTGAGAGCCGGCGGTGGGGTTGACATCGACGAGCTCGATATTAAGCCCCTGATACTTCTCGTTTAAGATCGAAACGAGCTCTTGTGCAAGCTCTAAGGCGTCGGTATGGGCGACGATGACACGGTGGCTTTCGATATCCTCGCCCAGCTCCTCTACATAGGAAACGAGGCGGGCGATCGCCTTCGCCTTGCCCTTCTCCTTGCCGATAGAGACCATCTTGCCGTTCTCGTCCATATAGATGATCGGTCTGATACCGAGGAGGGTGCCCATCGTGCCGGCTAAACCCGACACACGGCCCGAATGCCTGAAGAACTTCAGGTCATCCGCGAAGAAATACACCGCGAACTTGTCGACCTCGGTCTTCGCCCACTCCAAGATCTCCTCGGCGGTCTTGCCCTGCTGATAGAGATCGCCGATCTCCTCGACGATATTGAGAGAGCCGATGGTGATGCCCTTGGTATCGACGGTGTAGAACTTTCTCTCGGGATACTTTTCTAAGAGCTCCGCTACCGCCTTGTCCATATTCTCGAAGGTCGCGGTCATCGCGCGGGAGAAGTGGACATAGAGGATATCGTCGCCCTGAGCGAAGTACGGCTCAAAGTAGTCCTTGTAGTTCTGTTCTGCGATCGCGCTGGTGTTCGGCAGAACGCCCGAGCGGAGCTTGTCGTAGAACGCGTGCGCGTCGAACTCTTCGAAGTCCTCATAGGGATAGGTGGTCTCTGAGTCGATGCTGTAGGGCATCGAGATCATATGATAGCCGAACTCTTTCGCTTTCTTCGGGGTCAGGTCGGTATCGGTATCGGTGAAAATTACTAACATCTTGTCCCTCCTGATATCGTCTGATTATTCTAAGATAATGATATAGTCGTAGACCGGCTGACCGCCGTCTAAGAGTATCACTTCGGTGCGCTTGTAAGCATCTTTGAGCTTAGCATAGACGCTTTCGCTCTCTTCTTTGGAAACAGAATCGCCGACGAGCACAAGCATGATGTCGAAATCTCCGGCGTTGAGCTTCTCACACAGACCGGTGACAGCTTCCTTTCTTTCTTCCTCGTCAATATAGATGGTATCGTCCACAAAGCCGATATAGTCGTCCTTTCTGACCTCGATACCGTTATACTCGGTATCTCTCGACGCGCGCGACACCATGCCGGTGACGACATCCGAGATGATCTCGTTTAAATTCGCTTCGATCTCGTCCGCGCCGCCGATGGTGGTGTCGAACATCGAGATTGCGGAGTACCCTTCGCCGATGGTCTTGGTCTTGATGATCCTGACATCGGTATCCTCGCACAAAGACGCCGCCTGCATAGCGGTGAGCACAATGTTCGAGTTGTTCGGGAAGACGAAGACGGTGTGGGCGTTCGCCTTTTCATACGCATCCAAAAGATCCTCGGCGCTCGGGTTCATACTCTGGCCGCCGTCTACCACGACATCGCAGCCGAGAGAGGAAAATATCTCACGGATCCCCTCGCCCGCCGCGACCGAGACGATGCCGAAATCCTTCTTCGGCTTCTCAACATAGAATTCCTCAGGCTTCTCGGCAGCCTCCTTAGCAGGCTTCGGATGGGTCTCGTTGTGCTGGAGAGTCATATTCTCGATCTTGGTGGTCAGGAATTCTCCGTAGAGCTGGCAGTGGTTGAGGATATTGCCGGGGGTCTTGGTGTGGACATGAACCTTGATGATGGTGCCCTCTCTGAAGGCGACTACCGAGTCGCCGACCGAGTTGAGCCATTTGATGAAATTATCGAGGTCAAAGTTGTCGATATCGGTCTTGCTTTTCTGCAGCCTGAGCAAAAACTCGGTACAGTAACCAAACTCGAGGACGCTGTCCTCGGTGAAGGCGTTGAGGTCAGGCTTTCTGGGACCCGATTCCGATACATGGATGTCCTCGAACTCGATGCCCGAGAGCGCTGCCTTCATCCCCTCGGCGATATAGATGAAGCCCGCGCCGCCGGAGTCGACCACGCCCGCTTCTTTTAACACATCCAAGAGGTCGGGGGTACGCTTTAAAGACTCTCTCGCCTCACGGATAAAGCTGTCAAAAAACTCTTCGAAGCTCTCGACCGAATGCTCCGAGGTACTCTCCACCGCCTCTCTGTAGACGGTGAGGATGGTGCCCTCAACGGGTACCGACACCGCGGAGTACGCTTCTTTGACGCCTGACCTGAGCGCCTTTGAAAACACTCTCGTGTCCGCTTCCTTCACGCCGGAGAGCCCTTTCGCGATACCGGAGAAGATCCTCGAGAGAATGACGCCCGAGTTGCCCCTCGCGCCTAAAAGCATCTCTCTCGCGGATACTGCCGCGACATCGCCCAGAAGGTCTGAGCCGCCCGACTTGTTCGCGCCGGAGCTGATGGTCATATACATATTGTCGCCGGTGTCTCCGTCGGGGATCGGGAAGACATTGAGGTCGTTGACCACCGCGCGGTTCGCGTTGAGGTTCTGCGCGCCGGCTCTCAGCATATCGGAGTATTTCTTGCCGTCTATTATCAGTGTTCTCATGACTTAACTCTCCTTGATGGTTATGTGCTTCGACAGGATCCTGTCGAGTATCTTATCTGCCGCGTCAAAGCCGACCAGCATCGACTGACGCTTCATCATTCTTCTTGCGACTGCCTGTTCATCGATCAGCCGCCGCGCCTTTCTCACCGCGTCGGAGACGGTGTTGCCGAGCAGCGACATATCGTGTGAGGAGAAGAACTCCGCCGTTGCCGCGGGCCCTCTGACAGTCATCAGATGTACGAGCGGCACCCCTGCCGCCGCCGCCTCGAAGCTCAGATACCCCTCGGGCTTTGTGAGCATGACATCGGCGCATTCCATATAGATGCTCAGCTTCTTGTTCACAGTGATGACCCGGATGCTGTCATAGCGGCGGTATCTCTCCTTTAGCCGTTCGCCGTTCTCGGATCCCCTGTCGACGAAGACATAGAACAGAAAGGGTTCTTTCTCCTCGCGGAGCATCTCATCGCACAGCTCTCTGGTCTGATCAAAGCCGACATCATCCGCAATCAGCAGATAGACCCGCTCATGCTCGGGGATGACGAGATAGTTTCGCGCCGCCTTCTTGCCGAAGCGGTTGAAGAAGCGCTTCTCCACGGGAACACCGGAGGAGTAGATCTCCCCTTTGATGCCCTTCTTCTTGAGATTGGAGACCAGATCCTCGTGCGCGACGAAAAAGCCGTCGAGCGACTCTCCTCTGAAGCCCTGCACCGCGCCGCTGTCGGTGAGCACGCCGTAGAACTTCGTCTTGGAGGCTACGGTTTTTCTGAGCTTCACCGCCGCTTTGATCGCTTTGGAATCCGCAGAGATCACACAGTCAAAGCCGATCTTCTCGATATACTCTCTCAGCGCGTTCTGAAGCGCTCCGTCAAGCGGATCATACGGTCTGTAGACAGAGCTTATGATTTTCTTGGTGCGGTTTAAGAGCTTCTGATAATTTTTCTCTCCTCCGGCAAAATCCGAGAGCTCAAGCAGCGCGGTCTCGGCGAGCTTATCACGGGCGGACTGCTCGATCGCCATCGCTGCCGGATACATCTCACGGTCTCCGGACAATATGAGTATTTTCATCATGTTCCTTCCATCTGTATATACTTCTGTATTTGGTATCAAAAATCAATCGATCTGTATACTTTACCACAAAAAACAGAGAAATATTGACTTTTACCCCAATTGTGTATTATAATACAATAAGCGGTTTGAAAACACAACAGCAAAAACCGCTTGATGTGGTGTAATTACCCCTTTTATGTCGTATTTTGTTGATTATTATACAAGTGTGTATTTTTGGAGGAAAATATGAAAGACGGAGCAAAGACCCCCGACCGCAGAGTCATCAAAACCAAACGCGCGATCAAGAACGCTTTCGCGCGCTTACTCACGGAGAAAGATATCAACGACATCACTATCAGCGATATCGCCGATCTTGCCGATATCAACCGCAAGACCTTCTACAACTACTACGCGGGCGTGTACGAGATCGTCGACGAAATCGAGAACGATATCGCAGACGCCTTTGACCGCGTGCTCACCGACGCGGATATCAAGAATAATCTCCAGACACCGCTGCAGGCGTTTGAGAAGCTGACCGCCATCATCGACACCGACCTCGACTTCTTCGGTTATCTGCTCTCGAAGGAATCAAACTTCAACCTCGCCGCAAAACTCGTCACCCTGCTCAAGACGAAGATCCGCGCGCTCGTGGTGCCGTATGTCAAGGTCGACGAGAAGAAGGTCGACCTGATGCTCGACTTCACGATGCCCGGACTGGTCGCGGTATATCAGCAGTGGTTCAACTCCGACAGACGGGAGTCTCTCGACGAGATCTCGGAGAACATCAGCGTCCTGTGCTTCAAAGGGATTCCGACCTATTTGGAACTGATGAAAATGCTGTAATATCTATATTACAAAGATCAAGAGGGAACGGCAGAGATGCCGTTCCCTCTTTCGGAGCGCTGTATTTCAGAAAGGATATTTGGTTTGACGGATCATCTGCCTCCGGGACGGCTGCCGCCTCCGGGTTGGGTTCCGCCTCCGGGTTGATTTCCGCCTGCCGTAGAAGAGGACGGTGAGTAAGAGGTGCCGCCCGAGACAGAGCCTGAGTCACTGTAGCCGTAGGAGTCAAGCGTACCCGAGTAGGTGCCGCCGCTGACGAACTTGACAGAGGACAGCGAAGAGGTCCTGTCGGTGTAGTAAACGATGCCGATGCTGCCCGACAGCTCAGACTTCAAGGCTGAGAGCAGGTTGCCCGAGGCGTCTGTCACACAGATGACCGAGCCCTTCTGTACCGAGCCGATGCTCTTGTTGAACACCGCGTTGCCGGTCTTGCCGTTTAAATCCTCCCACATCGCGTTCGAAGACGCCAGCGCCATCACGGTGCCGCCGTTGAAGCCGACAGCGCCGTCCGCGTCGACCGGAGAGTTGCCGCCCGAGGAGGGACCCTGAACGATCACGGTGCCGCCGTTAAAGGTCAAAGCGCCGTTGGAGTCGATCGCGTCGCCGGACGCTGTTACATAGATGTACCCACCGTTTACGGTGATGGAGCTGTTCGAGGAGGCGCCGGGTCGGAACTGGTTCTGGCCGGGTCTGCCGTTCTGAGAGCTCTGGTCGTTCCCGCCGGCGGCGTTGATACCGTCGTCGGAGGCGGTGACCTTGAAGGTGCCGCCGTTTATGATGACATCGTTGCCCTCCAAGCCCTCGTAGCTCTTGGTAACGAGGATGGTGCCGTCCTCGATGGTGAGGGTGGTGTCGGCGTGTATACCGTCGTCACCCGAGGTAAGGGTGAAGTCGCCGCCCTTGACGGTGATATTGGCGTTACAGTGGACAGAGTCGTCGGAGGAGACGATCACAAAGGTTCCGGAGGTGACAATCAGATCGGTCTCTGCCTTGATGCCCTTGCCGACCGTGTTCGCGGTCAGGTCAATGTTCTCGATTGTGAGGGTCGACGCCGCGGTGACCGCCTCGTCCTGAGAGGTTAGGTCATAGGTACCGCCCGTAAGCCCCACCGCCGCGTTGCCGTTGATACAGTCATCGGTGGAGTTTATGGTGATCGTACCGCCGGTGATGTTGATATCGCCGTCGTTCTTGATACCCTTGCCGCCGGCTTCTTTGATATTGATCGTGCCACCGGTGATGTACAGCTCGGTGACCGCGGTGATCCCGTCGTCTGACGAGCTTAAGGTGAAGTCGCCGCCCTTGATGGTAACGACGGCGTTGCCGTTGATGCAGTCATCGGCGGTGTTGCAGATATATACGCCGTCGACGATCGTGATATCACTGTCAGCCTTGATCGCCTTGCCGCTGCCGTTAACGGTCAGCTTGCTGACGAGCTCGAGGGTCAGTGTGCCTTCGCTGTCAAGACCGTCGGACAGGGTGTCGATATTGATCTCAACATTTTTTCCGTTGATCGAGATATCATCGTTCGCGTGGATGCCGTCTTTGACGGAGGTGATGTTGATCACGCCGTTCTCGATCGAGATATCGTCGTCGGTCGCGATGCCGTGCTTGTAGTTGCCGTTTACGGTCAGCGTACCTTTGCCTTTGACCTCGAGGGTGTCGTCGGTATGGATCGCGCCCTTTGCGGCGGAGGCGTCGATCGAATAAGTCACGCCGTCGATGGTGTGTTCCTCAACGGTCGCAGTGTAGCTCGCGCCGTCGGTGACCGTATTGGTCGTGCCGCTTTCGATGGTGATGAACGCCTTCTTGCAGCGGTCAAAGTAGATTGCGGGGCCGTCAGGATTCGTCAGGCTCATGCCGTTTAAGCGGAGCTTGACCTTATCGTTTGCGTCCTTCTCTTCGCCGGTGTTGACATAGATCATACCATCTGAGCAGGAGCCCTTCACCTCCCAGTCGCCGCCTTCGGTGATGATAACAGTGTTGCCCGATACATACGCGCCCTCGCCCGTGACGGTGATACCTGTATCGGAGAGGATGATGGTGCCGGTGTTCTCCTTCCACTCGTCGCCGGTAGTCTCAGCCTCGGTCGCTTCGGTCGCTTCTGTAGCCTCGTTCGCTTCGGTTGCCTCTGTAGCCTCGTTCGCTTCGGTTGCCTCTGTAGCCTCTGTAGCCTCTGTAGCCTCTGTTGCCTCAGTCGCTTCTGTGGCTTCTGTCGCCTCGGTCGCTTCTGTAGCCTCGGTAGCTTCGGTTGCCTCTGTAGCCTCGGTAGCAGTAGTCGAAGACTCTTTCTCCATCGGCTCGCCGACCGCGTACGGTACCGAAAGGCTCGCAAGCCACTTCTGGATATAAGTGGCATCGATGATGGTCATGGAACCGTCGCCGTCGATATCGGCGGCTTTCTCGGCCTCTTCGTCCAAAGTCAGCAAAGACGCGAGCGCGCGCTGGATCTTGGTCGCATCGATAATGGTCACGCTGCCGTCGTGATCGACATCCCCGAGCTTTCGTACGGAGGAAGCATCCTCCTCTGCCGCTGAGACGGCGGTGAGGGGCGCGATCATCATCACCACCAGCAACGCCGACAGTAAGATGGCTAAGATCGAATATTTTTTCATTGTCATCACTCCTTGTTTGAGATAGATTTTGAGTTTGCGCCTATACTTTAACTCTTGTTTCTGACACCTATTTGACAGAAATGTGACGGTTGTGTGAAAAAACGAAATATACTTGAAAAAAAGACCGCTTCATTATACAATAGCACTATGAAGAAGAAAGACTTATCCTCACGCTATCATCTGATCGACGCCTTACGCGGCTTAGCGATCATCAATATGGTCCTCTATCATCTGTGCTACGATATCTTTGAGGTGTTCGAAGTATCCCCGGGGTGGTATGCGACGATAGGAGCGAAGATCTGGGAGCGCTTCATCTGTGTGACTTTCATCCTCGTCTCGGGCATCTCGATGAACTTCTCACATCATCCGTACAAGAGGGGTCTCATCGTCAACCTCTGCGGGTTTTTGATCACCGCGGTGACGGTGATCGCGATGCCGTCGCAGGCGATCTGGTTCGGGATCCTCAACCTGATCGGCTGCTCGATGCTGATCACCGCCGCTCTGAGAGAACCGCTCACGAAGATCCACCCCCTTATTGGGACAGCGGTCTTCACTCTCCTGTTCTCATTCTTCTACGGTCTGCCGCAGAGATACTTAGGGTTCTTCTCCCTTAAGCTCATCCCGCTGAATGATGCCCTGTATCAGTTCAAGTATCTCTCGTTCTTGGGGCTCAAATCGAGCGACTTCTGCTCCTCCGACTACTTTCCGCTTTTTCCGTGGGTGTTCTTATTTATTGCGGGGTTCTTTCTGTGGAAAGCGCTCGAGAGATATCCGCTCTCGGAGAAGCTCAAAAGAAGGATCCCCCTCCTCTGCCCGATCGGCAGGCACAGTCTTCTGATCTATCTTTTGCACCAGCCGATCCTGTACGGCGTATGTTATCTTATCTTTCAAATGATTTAAGGGACGGTATGAGCCCAATATCATTAAGATAAGAAAAGAAAACAAGACAAAAATACAGACGAGACGAGAGTCACGGCTGTATTTTTGTTAAAAAGACGCAACAAATAGACC
>CAJOII010000008.1 GCA_905234535.1 uncultured Ruminococcus sp. | reverse complement strand
TACTCCATCAGCTTGTAGAACTTGCGCGCTGTGGCAAAGGTATCCTTCTCCTTCGAGGTCAGATTGATGAAATCCCCGCGGAAATAATCCGTGTAGCCCGTGCCGCGCTTTAAGAAGCTCAGGAACATATCGAACTTGATGTAGAGCTTCGATCTGCCGGAGTTCTTGCTTAAGATCTCCAGGTGCTTCTCCATTCTCTCATGGTTGATGTCGTGGAACTTGTTAAAAAGCCACTTTCTGACTGTCATCTCCATATCTTCTCACCTTCCGAATCAATATAGATCCTCTCGTTATTCTTGCCGACGGATAAGAGCGCCTCTGCGAGCGTCATGTCCGCAGATCGCGAGAACATCCCGAGGGTGATCCTTCCGCCTAAGAGGATCGCTTCGTCATATACCTTAACCGTTTCGTCGACCTTGACGATCGACATATTCATCCCGACCGCCCCGATCACGGGATAGAGCCTGCCGCCGATCTCAACCATCCTGCCGAGATTCTTCTGTCCGATGCCGTTATTGTATCCGACCGGCAGCACCGCGACGGTGATGTCCTCATCAGCCCGATAGAGGCAGTCGTAGCCGACATACTCTCCCTTTCTCACTTTTTTCAACGCGATCACTCTCGACTTGAGCGTCATCGCGGGGATGAGATCGAGCTCTACATCCCGTATGATGGGAGACAGGCGGTATTTCTTCTGAAAGTATCGATCCCGCAGTGTACGCAGGCGGTTCTTGAGTCCACCGCCGTAGGACGAGGGCGAGACATTGTAGCCGTACATCACCATTCCCATTCGCGCACAGTTTGCAAGAGGGATCTTCTCGTGTCCTAAGAGCGAGACGCCCGAGCCCATATGCACCATCTCTATCTTCTTCAGATCAAGCGCCGAGACAAGCTCTGAGAAGCGTCTTACCTGCTCGTCAAAATGCGGGTCGAAGATCCCCGCGGTCGCAAAGTGCTGATACACTCCCTCTACCGTATGCCCCGCCGCGGTCAGAGCGTCAAAGGCAGCTCCGAGCTCACTTCTATCCTTGAAGCCGAGGCGGTTGAAGCCCGTATCGACCTGCAGGTGGACCTTAAAATAATAATTCTTTGAAAGAACAATAAATCGATGAAGATACTCCCTGTCGCCGATCGCTAAGGTGAGCTTCATTTCATACGCTTCGTTTAGGCGCTCAAGCTCAATCGGCTGGAGCATCAGAAGAGGGACATCGGGGAGAACCTCTCGAAAGCGCGCCGCTTCTTCCATAGAAGACACGGCAAAATAGCCGACGCCGCCCCTGTGGAGCGCCTTTGCCGCCTCATAGCCGTGACCGTAGGCGTCCGCCTTGACGACGCCGATGAGGTAATCGTAATCATTATATTTTTCCGTCAGCACCCGCGCGTTATGCGAAAGTGCCGAAAGGTTTATCTCAACATAGGTTTCTGCCATATTACTCTCCGTGTTTGAAAAAATACCTTTTGAAAATCTCAAAAATTTTTAGGCAACAAAAAAGAGAAGCCGAAGCTCCTCTTTTATCTCTTTCTTCGAATTAAAATGATCGGTGTGGTCTGCTGGCCCTGACCGCAGGGGTTGTCCCTGATGAGCCCGTGGAGTTCTTCTTCGCTCAGGGTGATATCGGAAGAGTATCCGAGCACCTCCTGACCGAGATCGTTCGCGTCGACGATCATACAGGACATGCCTAACTTCTCTTTGATCTCATCGCAGACGCCCGAGGGGTTCTCGGGATTTTCGATGCCGATATCTCTGTACTCCGCCCAGACATGATCGTAGAAGCCGTCCAAGCCCGCGACATCCGAACCGACGATCTCATAGAACACGCCGCGCTTGCCGAAGAGCTTGCACACGCCGCCGGCAACAGACGCCCACAGCACACGGGGCAGACCGACCTTGGTGATCGCGTACTGCATCTTGATGGTCTCTCCCACGCCCACGCCGGTGTCGGGATGAGAGGCGAACTTCGAGAGGAGCTTCGCCCAGAAGCCGATCTTCAGCTCATCTCTTCTGACGACGCGGTTCTGACACAGGGCGATGATCTTCTCGGAGGACGAGACGATGTCTCCCTCCTCATACAGCGGTGAGACATATTTCCTGAAGATCTCGATATAGTCCTCACCCTGCTTGACAAAGTGAGTCTTGATCGCGTGGCGCATATAGGTCACGCCGTTTACTTCGATTTCGACATTCTTGCCTTCATTAGCGACAAATTCCATGATTGTTTCCTCCAAACCGAGAAAATAGGAATATTCCGTGAATAAAATCCCCCGGCTGTTTGATTTTTATTGATTCTGTGTTATATTATAGTAGATACTTATTCAAATTTCAATGTATGCTATGATAATATTATTTTCTATAAAGGAATTATTATGGACAACTTTACCAATGAAAGCCTCTTTGAGCTGACCGGACAGGTAGAATCGGTCATCTACCGCAACGACGAGAACGGCTACACCGTGATCGAGCTCATGGGAGAAGACAGCCCGATCACCGCCACGGGACAGATGCCCCTGATCAGCGTCGGCGAGAATGTCAAGCTCTACGGTGTGTTCAAAAACCACCCTACCTACGGCGAGCAGTTCGTTGTTTCCGCGTGTGAGAGAACGATGCCGAAAAACTTAGACGGCATCTTAAAATACCTAAGCGGCGGCGCGGTCAAGGGGATCGGCCCCTCCACCGCCTCGCGCTTGGTGCTCGAGTTCGGTGAAGAGACGCTCTCTGTCCTTGAGAACGATCCCGAGCGGGTCGCAAAGCTCAGGGGATTCTCCTTAAAAAAAGCGATGGATATCAGCGAGCAGCTCAAACGCACCGTCGGCATCCGCGAGCTGATGCTCTATCTCTCCTCCTACACGGTCTCGCCGAACGCGGCGCTGAAGATCTGGAAGAAATACGGCGTCGACGCGATCAACAAGTTAGAAGAGAATCCCTACATCCTCTGTGAAGAAGGGATCGGGCTCTCGTTCGAGACCGCGGACGCGATCGCGCTCTCAAAGGATCACACCAAGGACGCGCGGGTCAGGGTCAGAGCGGCGCTCTCTCATGTGCTCTCCCACAACCTCTGCAACGGCCACACCTGTCTGCCGAAGGACAAGCTGATGATCACAGCCGCCTCGCTGCTGGAAATAGATCCCGCGGCGGTAGAATCCGCGCTCGAAGAGATGCTCTTTGACAGCTCGCTGATCGAGGATGTGCTCTCAGAGAAGGAGTTCATCTTTCTGCCGTCGATGTACGACTGTGAGCAGTATATCGCGGCGCGCCTCAAGATGATCCTGCGCTTCCCGGCTGTAAGCATCCCGGGCGTTGAAGAAAAGATCGGGGAGATCGAGCGAAAGGACTCGATCCGATACGCCGATTTGCAGAAAAAAGCGATCAGCGAGGCGCTAACCAAGGGGCTGTTGATCCTCACGGGAGGCCCCGGCACCGGCAAGACCACCACCCTCAACGCGATCATCAGGCTATTGAAAGAAAGCGGTCAGACGGTGCTCCTATGCGCTCCCACCGGACGGGCGGCGCAGCGGATGAGCGAGCTCACGGGAGAAGAAGCGAAGACCATCCACCGCACCTTAGAGGTCAGCTTCAGCAGTGAGGACGCGCCGAAGTTCAGACACAACGAGCGCAATATGCTCAAGTGCGACGCGCTGATCATCGACGAGGTGTCGATGGTGGACTCTTCTCTGATGGAAGCGGTGATGCGGGCGCTGCCGATGTCGTGCAGACTGATTCTCGTCGGAGACTCAAACCAGCTGCCGTCGATCGGCGCGGGTAATGTGCTCTATGAGCTGATCGAGTCAAAGATGATCCCTACCGTAGAGCTCAGGGAGATCTTCCGCCAGTCGATGAAGAGCCTGATCGTCACGAACGCCCACCGCATCATCAAGGGCGAGATGCCCGATATATCGGTCAGGGACAACGACTTCTTCTTCATCCCGACGAGAAGCTATGAGGAGACCGCCTATGTCATCAACGATCTGTGCGCCCGCAGGCTCAAGAACACCTACGGCTACGATCTCTTCGAAAATATCCAGATCCTCTCTCCGACGAGAAAGAACCTGCTCGGTACCTTTGAGACCAACAACCGCCTGCAGCATATCGTCAACCCCTTAAGAGACGGCGGCGTCAAGGTGGGCTACTACACCCTCTATGAGGGCGACAAGGTGATGCAGAGCAGAAATAACTACGACATCCTCTGGCGAAAAGAATCGGGAGAAGCTGGCGAGGGCGTCTTTAACGGCGATATCGGGATCATCACCGAGATCAACTCCTCCGCAAAAATCTATAAAGTCCGCTTTGACGACAGGGTAGCCGAGTACGACGCGGATACCGTCTCGGATCTCGAACTCGCCTACGCCTGCACCGTCCACAAAAGCCAGGGCAACGAGTTTGACTGTGTGATCATGCCGATGTTCCGCGGCGCTCCCCAGCTGATGTACCGCAACCTTCTCTACACCGCCGTCACACGAGCGAAGAAGATGCTCATTATGGTCGGCGACGAGAACGCGCTCAGGATGATGGTGGAGAACAACCGCAGATTCCTGCGTTATTCCGCGCTCAAAGAATATTTGTTGAGAGATTGATATTCTCTCTGACACCGTAGGGCAAGGCGCCTCGACTTGCCGAATCTTTAACATTATTTTCTATGAAAGAATTATCAAGATATATCCTCGCCTTCTTCTATCCCGAATACTGCCCCTACTGCAGCGCTCTGATCGAACCGGATGACATCGCGTGCACAGACTGCGGCAGAGAGGTCGTCGCGCGCTCCTCTGTGATCAGAAGAGGCGTCTTGGGATCCCGCTGCGTCGCGCCATACGCCTATGAGGGCAGGGTCAGAAAAGCGATCATTAACTTCAAATTCCATGAGATGACCCAGCACGCAAGACCGCTCTCAAAGGTGCTCGAGGATACCGTCCTGAAAGAATACGATGTCGATGAGATCGATCTGATCACCTATGTCCCGATGCATAAGAAGGATCTTCTTGAACGCGGCTTCAACCAGTCGGAGCTGCTCGCAAAAGAGCTCTCAGAGAGTTTACATATCCCCTATGCGGGCGTCCTCGAGAAGATCAAACACACGAAGAAGCAGCACCGCCTGAAGATGGCAAAGAGAAAAGAGAATCTCTCGGGCGCGTTCGCGCTCAAAGATAAAGAGGCGATAAAGGGCAAAACGATCCTTCTGATCGACGATGTCATGACCTCGGGCAGCACCCTCTCCCACTGTGTGAAGAAGCTCTACTCCGCGAAACCCGCCCGTGTTTTTTGCGCTGTCATCGCCTCCGCCGCCGAACACGAGCGAAAGCCAAAAAAAGCATCCGATCCGAAAGATTCGGATCATACTCCCGGATTTTTGTAACACACCTGTTACTTGAATAACCGCCTGAGTTGATATATAATTTATCCATAACCATCAAAAAGCGAGTGATATAGTATGCCTACTATCAAGGAAATTGAAAATAGTATCAGGATATTGCTTCGCCGGTATCACGCTGAATATGCGCTTCTCTTTGGTTCCTATGCCAGAGGAGAAGCGACTGCTTCTTCTGATGTCGATGTTGTTGTTTTCGGAGGAGAACACTTTAAAAAATCTGATATTTTCGCGTTTGCCGAAGAACTGCGCGAAATGACCGGAAAGAATGTAGACGCCTTTGAGATTTGTGAGATCAACAAAGGATCCTCGTTCTATGACAGCCTAATCAAGGAAGGAATCAGGATCGCATGAAAAAAACAGATAATGAGAGAATCAAGAAGATCCTGCGCACATGGGACGCGCTCCAAAAGCAGATACAGGAACACCATATTTCCAAAGAGCTGTTATTGACCGATGAGTTCTCTCAGTGGGCGGTTACAACGCCGCTGTACAATATCGGAGAACAAGTCTATCAAATCAGTTCTGAGCTAAAAGACCTGCATCCCGAGATAGAGTGGAAGGTAGTCTCGGGACTGAGACACCGTTTAGTGCACGACTACGAAGGGATCAACTGGAATATTATCATCGAAGTGATCTTTGACGAAATGAACGATTTTATCGCCAAACTCAGAGAACTGCAATAATTCAATTTATCAACAAGCGAGTGATTCATTATGGATATAGCTATAGATTTAGGCACAGCCACCACGAGGCTGAGAGCCAAAAACGAAGAGAACGCCATCAGCGAGCCGTCCGCGATCGCCTACAATGTCGAGACGAACGAGATCATCGCCTACGGTGATGAAGCGTATCAGATGTACGGAAGGACCTCGTCGAAGATCAAGGTCGTCTTCCCCTTGGAGGGCGGCGTGATCGCGGAGTCGGGCTTGGTAGAGGAGCTCGTCAACATCTATATGGGAGAGGTCTGCAAGAGCCGCACGATGATGCCCAGAGTGGTCGCGTGTATCCCCGGCGAGATCACCGAGGTCGAGAAGCGTGCGATCGTCGGCGCGATCTCGAGCTTCGGCGTCAGACGCGTGCTGCTGATCGAAGCGTCCAAGGCCGCTGCCTTCGGCGCAAAGCTCGATATCATGAGCCCTCACGGCGTGATGATCGCCGATCTCGGCGCCGGCACGGTGGACATCGCCGTGATGACCTTAGGCGGCGTCGCGGTCTCCAAAACGCTCAAGAGCGGCGGCAACGCCATGGATAACGAGATCATCAAGTACGCGAGAAGAAAGCACAACCTCATCATCGGCAAAGCAATGGCAAAAAGCTGTAAGGAAGCGATCGCCTGCGTCATCAAGCCGAAGGATGAGCTCAGCTTTCGCTTAAAGGGCAGAGACGCGCTGAGAGGTCTTCCGCGGTATGTGGATGTCACCTCCGGAGAGATCATGCGCGCGATCGCCGACATCGGTGTGAACATCATCTCGAGCATCGTCGATGTGCTCGAGGATACGCCCCCCGAGCTTGTCTCCGACATCAACGAGGACGGCATCACCATCACCGGCGGACTCTCAAAGATCTACGGCATGAGAGAGCTCTTAGAGCGCGAGACGGGCATCAAGGTACATATCGCCGACGATCCCGACAACTGTGTCGTCAGGGGCTGCTATGAGGCGACCAAATACATCGAAGAAGCCGAACTCAACAAGTCCTCCCTAAATCCGCTGATGACGGTGTATTAAATCAGATAACGCATAAAGAAAAGAGCCTATAACAGGCTCTTTTTTTAGTGAAGAGATAAGAAGTAAGAGCTAAGAACGGCGGTCACTCGCTTCGCTCGAACATCAATAGAATTGACCGAACACATCGAGAAACCGCCGCTCTTAATTCTTCATTCCTCAGTACTGTTTTCTGCGCTGGAAGCTGTAGGCGATGCGCATCAGGGCTTTCTCGGAGATGAAGCGTCTGAAGAACAACCCCGCTTTGATGGAGGTGCCGGGGATGATGATGAGCTTGCCCTTGAGCGTCTGATCGATCGCCGTCTTCGCGCAGTATTCGGAGGAGATGCCTTCCATCGAGAACTTGACCGACGCGACCCGATCGAACTCGGTCTTTACAGGGCCGGGACAAAGCGCCGAGAGCGTGACCCGGCTCCCCTTTCTCCTGAGCTCCTCGCTGATCGATTCCGTCAGCCTCAGAACATAGTTCTTCGTCGCATAGTAGGTCGCCATCAAAGGCCCCGGCATGAAGCCCGCGGAGGACGCGACATTGAGGATCCTGCCGCTGTCTCTCTTTACAAAATCTTTCAGATACAGCTTCGTCAGCGTATGGAGCGCCTTAATGTTGACATCAACCATCTCCAGCTCACGCGCGAGATCCGTCTTCTCAAATTCTCCCGCGAGACCGAAGCCCGCGTTGTTGATGAGCAGATTGATCTCTTTGTCCTTCGTCTCTTCATAGAGCCTCAGACATTCCTCATAGCGGGAGAGATCCGCCTTGATACAGCGGACCGATACGCCCTTAAGCTCCCTTTTGAGCTCCTCTAACCTGTCCTCTCTGCGCGCGACTAAGATCAGATCGAACTTTAAGTTTGCGAGATACCGCGCCATATCTCTGCCGATGCCCGACGATGCTCCCGTGATCAACGCTTTCATCATTATCACCTCATAAATATTCAAAGATAATTTCATTATAATTATTTTGCTCGCCCTGTCAATCCGTATGTATCGCTTTACAAATCTCACCGAAAGGACAGATGAATATGCAACAAATCAAAGATGATATCCTGAAGATACCGCCGGACATCGGGCTTGATTTTATGGCCAGATGCTACTGTCACTTCGAGGATTACCGGACAGTTTATTTTTTTCCGAATAGAAAATATCAAGAAGGATCTTGACAAAAGCCACATCTCCATCCCCTTCAACCGGCTTGATGTCCACCTTGTCGATCAAAACGAATAAATATTTCATCACCGTACATGGCACGCGTCTTCGGACGCGTGTTTTTGTTAAATATGTAACATATTTTATGCAATCTTTATTTGTGCATATTCTCTAATTTTTGACAGGTTATTTTTACATTATTAATGTTTATTTATGAAATATTCCTTTAATGAATTAAAACAATTTTTCCTCAATGTATAATGGTGAAAATATGGGCATTTTTCGACAGGAAATGCATATTGCAGGATTTGGGGATATTTTTAAAAAAGGAGAAATGCTACGGTTGTTTCAGGGATAAACCGGACGGGCAGGAGATTTGTCCGTTCTGCGGATATAACCCTTCCGAAGCCAAAGGTAAGTACCCCGCGGCGCTCCCCGAGGGCACGGTCTTAGCCGGCAGATATATCGTCGGCAGGGTCTTGGGTCAGGGTGGCTTCGGCATCACCTATATCGCCGAGGACTACAAGACCAAAGAGATTGTCGCGATTAAGGAATACTTCCCCGAGACGCTCGCGCTCAGACTTGACGGCAGAACCCTCTCCTCCTACTCCGACGAGCGGATGGAGAGCTTTGAGTACGGCAAGAAGTGCTTCTTGGAAGAAGCGGACACCCTCTCAAAGTTCATCGACAACAACAACATCTGCCGCATCTTAAGCTATTTTGAAGAGAACGGCACCGCATACTTCGCGATGGAATACTTAGACGGCGAGAGTATGCTCGACTATATCAAGCGTCAGGGCGGCAGAATCAGCTTTGAAGACAGCAAGAGGATCCTCTTCCCCATCATGGACGCGCTCTCGGCAGTCCACTCCAAAGGCATCATCCACCGCGATATCAGCCCCGACAACATCATCATTGAGAAAAACGGCAGCGTAAAGCTCCTTGACTTCGGCGCCGCCAGATATTCCTTAGGCGACAGAAGTCGCTCGCTCGATGTCGTCTTAAAGCACGGCTACGCGCCGAAGGAACAGTATACCCGCCACGGCAAGCAGGGTCCCTTCACCGATATCTACTCGCTCGCAGCTACCTACTACAAGGCGATCACCGGCAGAACGCCGCCCGACTCGATCGACCGCATTGAGGACGACAACCTCGTCGAGCCCTCCACCTTCGGCGTTTCTATTTCGAGAGAAGCGGAAGACGCGCTGATGACGGCGCTCGCGGTCAACCCATCCGATCGTTTCCGCTCGATGGCGGACTTCAAGGCTTCCCTCGAGGGCAAGGCGCCCTCCTATCCTCAGCAAACGACCGGTATCCCCACTCAGACAGGATACCCGCAGAATACAGGATATCAAACGCAAACAGGATACCCGCAGAATACGGGCTTCGGCAATACCGCTTTCCCCGGTCAGGAGATGCCGCCCCGTCCGGCATTCGGCAAGGTCCAGCCTCCTCCCATCCCCGCAACACCTCAAGGCGCTCAGCCCGCAAAGAAGAACTGGATCCTCCCCGTAGCGCTCGCGTCAGTCGCGGCGGTCGTGATCATCGCGGTCGCGCTCATCATCGTGCTGGCGGGGAGAAACAACACCCCCGTTCCCGCTCCCGAAGCGTCCTCTTCGTCTTCACCGTCTTCATTTGATTACGGCTCCTCCGCTCCCGCCGTTGAAACCGAGGCAGAAGCGGCGATGGTCAAGATGACCTCCTATCAGGGGATGAGCTATGATGACGCGAAAAAACAGCTTGAAGACATGGGCTTTACCGTTAAAGAAGAGAAGGTCTACAGCGACTCTGTCGAGAAGAGTAAGATCATCAGCCAGAGCATCGAAGAAGGCGAGCTGGTCATGATGCCCTCAGAGATCACGCTCACCGTATCCAGAGGCAGAGAACACAGCAAAGACGGCTACGATCAGAAGGTGGTCGTCACAGCTTCATCCGGCTCCTATACCGGCACCCTCGCGCTCTATAACTGGGAAGAGGGCGAATGGGTCGAGAAGCTTAATTGCGGCTGCTGTGTCGGCGACAACGGTATCACAAGCAACTACGGCGAAGGGATCAAGGCGACCCCTAAGGGCGAGTACAAGCTCGGCGTCGTGATCTCCGCGAATACCGTCGACACCAAAATGAACACCTACCGCGCGACCTACGATACCTGTATCATCGACGATACCGGATCGAGCCTGTACAACACCATTCAGACAGTGGGCAGCTTTCCTTCTTCCACCCATTATGACCGGATCGGAGACGGTCTGACAAACGGCGAGTGCTATGCTCAGGTCTTTATCGAGCACAACGGCGACGGCTTCTCCTCCGCTCCCAGCAGCACCGCGGGCTCCGCGATCACCATCTGCGGAATGAACACAAGTCTGCATTCCACATGGGGCTGTATCGATATCGTCGCGGATAATATGAAGAAACTCCTCAAAGCGCTCGATCCCGCGCTTGATCCCCATATCGTGACACAGAACTGATCCATCGGAGCTTTATATGAAGAGAAGCCAACTGATTATCATTATCGTATCTATCATTTCTGTCGCTTTGGTGACAGGCACTGTGATACTGATCTCGCCGTCTCTCACTGAACCCGCACCGGTCGAGAGCACCGCTGCCGCCGGCAGTGAAAAATTCATCACGCTCCCGATCGATCGGGACACGACCGCTCCTGCAACAGAAGAGACGGACGCGCCCGATGTATCCTTCGAGACAGACGCGCCGGATACAGAGCCGTCCGACAGCGACGCCCCTGTGATGGATGAAGAGCTCAGAGCTCTGCTCTCTTATCAGGGGATCACGGAAGACGACCTGAGCGCGGAAGATATCACACAGATTATTACGGTGACATCCTCCTTTAATCAGGCACAGATCCGCTTCTTTGAAATCAGCGGTAACCGATGGACAGAAGATGAAGCTCTTTCGTGTTCGGGTCATGTCGGAGAACAGGGCGTCACCGGCGAGATGTCGGAGTATGTCAGCGCCACTCCCGCGGGATTCTTCCCCGTGCTTGACGCGTTCTATATCCACTCGGCGCCCGAGACGGGGCTCGAGACCTTCCAGATCACCGAAGATACCTACTGGGTAGATGACCCGGACTCAAAATACTACAATCAGCGCGTGGAGGGTACCGACGATAAGGACTGGTCCTCCGCGGAGCATATGATCGACTACGCCGCGTACAACTACGGCTTTGTCATCGGATACAACACCGCGTGCGTCAGCCCGCTGGGATCGGCGATCTTCTTCCATATCGGATCCGCTCCCACCGCAGGCTGTGTATCGACCTCTGAGGACATGGTCCTCTCCTATCTTCAGAAACTTTCGGCAAACTCCCATCCTTATATATTGATCAACTGAGAGGTGTCCTTTATGCAGGAACATATTTGCCCCAATTGCTTTGAAAAGAAAGATCCCGAGACAAAGTTCTGCCCGAACTGCGGCTTTAACGAACAGCAGAGCATCGCAAAATACCCCGTCGCCCTCCCCGCGGGCACGATCTTAGCCGGCAGATATATCGTCGGCAGAGTCCTGGGTCAGGGCGGCTTCGGCATCACCTATCTCGCAGAGGACTACAAGACCAAAGAGAAGGTCGCCTTGAAGGAATATTTTCCCGAGACGCTCGTCACCAGAACCGACCGGCTCACCGTATCCTCCTACGCGGGCGAGCGGGAAGAGAACTTCACCTACGGCAAGGACTGTTTCTTAGATGAGGCGAAGACCCTTGCCGAATTCCTCGGCAACGACAGCATCGTTAAGGTCTACAGCTACTTTGAAGAGAACGGCACCGCGTATTTCGCGATGGAATACATCGAGGGCGAGAGCCTGCAGGACTATATCACCAGGCGCGGCGGCACCATCTCCTTTGAAGACGCGAAGCGCCTCCTCTTCCCGGTGATGGACGCGCTCTCGATCGTCCACTCAAAGGGCATCGTCCACAGAGACATCAGCCCCGACAACATCTACCTTTGCAAGGACAACAAGATCAAGCTCCTCGACTTCGGCGCCGCCAGATATTCGTTAGGCGACAAGAGCCGCTCGCTCGACATCGTCTTAAAGCACGGCTACGCGCCGAAGGAGCAGTACACCCGCCACGGCAGACAGGGTCCCTTCACCGATGTCTACTCGATCGCGGCGACCTTCTACCGCGCGATCACGGGTCAGGTCCCGCCGGATTCGATCGACCGTATCGATCACGATGAGCTGAGGACCCCGTCGTCCTTGGGCGTGATGATCCCGAAGAAAGCGGAAGAAGCGCTCTTAAAGGCGCTCGCCGTACAGCCCTCCGACCGTTTCCAGAATATCGCGGCGTTCAAGAACGCGATGACCATCGCCGCCGCGTCGCCGGCTCATCCTTCATCGGTCAGAAGCGAACAGTCCGGCGGCATCACCTTCTTCAGTCAGACTCCTCCGACCTCTCAGACGCCTGTCAGCGCCTCCGGCGCTATGGGCGTACCGAATACCGGCACTTCCGCACAGCCCGTATCGGGCTATCCTACATCCGGCACGCAGGGAACTTATACTCCCGTCTCCGGTACCCAGAGCGCCCCTGTCTCCTCAAGCGGCGCGCCCGCTCCAGAGCCCCAAAAGAAGAGAAAGCCGTGGCTGATCCCGGTGATCATCGTCGGCGCTGTTACGCTGACGGCGCTGATCCTCATCATCTCGGTCGCGTCCTGCGTGAGCTGCTTAGGCTCCTCGGCAAATATAACCCCCACCTACACGGACTATACCTACAATAACGACTACACCTACAATAACGACAACACCCATGCAACCGAAAACACCGACGAGACCGCCGCTCCCAACACATCCCCTGCCGAGATGGAGACCGTCCATACCGTTGAGAACCACAGCCTGTGGAGCATCTCACTCGAAGCCGCCAACACCGACGAAAACGATCTCGAGGCCGTCATGAACGAGGTCTCTACAGACGAAGACTACTTCCACATCGTCTTCGCGGTCAACGGCGGCGATGATGACAACCCCATCAATGTCGCGTACTTTGTCTCTCATTCTTCAGGCTATACCGCCGAGAAGGTCTGGGAGGATGTCACCACCGAAAAGAACCTCCAGATCTACTGGGACGGCGGCTTTGAATCGGCCGACGCCGGCGTCGTCACCATCACCCTGTACAATCAGGAGACCAAAGAGTACTTCTGCTCTTACACCTTTGAGATCTTCGATCCCGACGCAGATACCACCGCTGAGAATAAGGGCGGCACCGCCTCGGAGGGTGAGTTCTACATCGGCGACACATGGAAGGTAGACGGGCTCTTCTCCCTGACGGTCAACTCCGTCAAGGAGGTCAGCGACCGCAACGCGGAAGCCGCCGATGTCGTCTATCTCATCGACTATACCTATACGAACTACGGCATCGAGGGAGACGGGCTCTACTTCGGATGGCCGTACAACACCGTCGATTCTGCCGGCAAGAACGCCCAGTTCTACTATATTGACAAGTACAACTGGCCCGACTATATCGCTGTCGGCGAGACCCTCCACTGTCAGGAGACCATCGCGGTATCGAAGAAGGGTACGCTGACCGCGATCCAGACACGCTACGACGAAACAAACAACTACAAATCCTATCAGGCTACCTTTATCCTTGAACCGGACTGATCGTTTTGCGGAGGACAGTATGTCTGAGTTATGTTATTACTGCTTCAGAGAAAAGAATACCTACGGTGTCTGTCCTTACTGCGGCTATCAGAAGGGAATGCTTAAAGAGAAGTATCCCCTCGCCCTGCCGGAGGGCACGATCTTAGCCGGAAGATATATCATCGGCAGAGTCCTGGGTCAGGGCGGCTTCGGTATCACCTATGTGGCGATGGACTACCGCACCAAGAGAAAGGTCGCGATCAAGGAGTACTTTCCCGATACCGCCGCAACCAGAAGAGGCGCGCTAACCGTCTCGACCTATTCCTCAAACATGGACGAGATCTTCTTCTACGGCAGAGAACGCTTCAAGGATGAAGCGATGACCATCTCCAAATTTATCTCAAACCCGAACATCGTCACGGTGTACTGCTACTTCGAAGAAAACGGCACCGCGTACTATGTGATGGAATATGTGCAGGGCGAGAACCTGCAGAACTACTTAAACCGCCGCGGCGGCAAGATCTCCTTCGGCGATACAAGAAGGATCGTCTATCCCGTGATGGACGCGCTGTCGGCTGTCCACAGCGTCGGGCTGATCCACAGGGACATCAGTCCCGACAACATCTTCATCACAGGAACAGATCAGATCAAGCTGCTCGACTTCGGCTCCGCCAGATACGCGATGGGCAACAAGTCGAACTCTTTGGACATCATCTTGAAGCACGGCTACGCGCCGAAGGAGCAGTACTCCCGTCACGGCAAGCAAGGTCCCTACACCGATGTGTACTCACTCGCGGCGACTATCTACCGCGCGATCACCGGCAGCACCCCGACCGACTCGATCAAGCGGATGGAGCTCGACGATCTGATCGCGCCCGAGAGGCTGTGCGCGGATATCCCGCACGCGTCCTCGAGAGCGATCGAACAGGCGCTCTCGATCGACCCGAAGAAGCGGTTCCAGAACATGGCGGCGTTCAAGAGGGCATTAGGCCCCATTCCCCCGCCGATCTATCAGCAGCCTGTCAAAAAACGCTGAAAGCGTTATACGGATATACCCATATTCTTTTGTTACAATGTCATTAAACCGCTACGGTTTAAATATAAAATTTTTTAAGAGGTGAAAACTATGGCAATCACAGAATGCGGAAAGGGACATGTTTACGATACTGATCAGTATGCGACCTGTCCGTACTGCAACGGAGACAACAGAGTGATCGACTTCGGTCAGGGCGCTTCTTCCGGAGCGAACAAGACAGTCGCTCCCGGTATGATGGGAGCGGGCGGTCACGCGCAGACCGTCATGGGAAGAACCGCGGCTGTCGGCTACGGCGGCATTGATGCGGGCGGCTCCAAGACCGTCGCGCCCGGCATGGGCAATAAGCCGAAGGAAGAACCCAAAGAAGAGGTCAACAAGACCGTCGGCGTCTTCAAGAAGAGCCACGACAGCTTAGATCCCGTCGTCGGCTGGCTCGTCTGCATCGACGGTCCCGAAAAGGGCAAGGACTATCATCTTTGGGCAAAGATCAACAACATCGGCAGAAGCGACTCAAACGATGTCGTCATCAAAAAGGACAACACCATCTCCAAGGAGAACCACGCGCGTCTGGCGTATGATCACAAGCACAACAACTTCCAGTTCATCCCCGGCGACAGCACCAACAACATCTACATCAACGACGAGCCCGTTTATACCCCGGTCAAGCTCAACGCGTATGATGTCATCGAGCTGGGCACCAGCAAGGTCGTCTTTGTTCCGCTTTGCTGTGACAAATTCAGCTGGGATAACGGTGTAGCGGAGTAATTTCAAAACCACACCACCATATCACCCCTAACGGAGAAAAAATATGCCAAAATTCAATCAAACCCAAGATGTCCCTCCCGTCAATTCGCCGCAAATAAAGAAAGACCGTCCGATCAGCTACAGGGTCGCAAACCTGCAGGGGATCGGCGCGCGTCAGCGACAGGAAGACGCGTTCGCGTTCGCGAATGTGCTCGATGTCGTCGCGATCAAGAACAAGGGTCTTCTTGCGATCGTCGCGGACGGAATGGGCGGTATGAAGGACGGACGGCTCGCGTCGGACAACGCGATCGAAGTCATCCGCTCGGCTTTCGAGAATCTTGACTATGAATCTGACATTTTCTCTCAGCTCAAAGATGCCCTGCTCAGCGCCAACGAACGCGTCTACTCGCTGTTGGACGGTGAAGGCGGCTCTACCGCCATCGTGTGTCTCTTCTACGACTCCCACCTGTACTTCGCAAGCGTGGGCGACAGCTATCTTCTCTTGAAGAGAGGACCGTCGCTGTATCTGCTCAACAAACTGCAGAATGTTCAGCATGAGGTCTACGCGGAGACGATCAGGGGCGGCGGGTTCGATCCTTCTATCGCCCGCTCAGATCCCGAGAAGGCAGCGGTAACACAGTACTTAGGTATTGACGAGCTCACCGATATCGACGGTTTTGTCAGACCGCTCAGGCTGAGAGACTCAGATGTGGTCATGCTGTGCTCAGACGGCGTTGCGGGAGTGCTCGATGAAGAGACCATGCTCAGATGTCTTGAGAACCCCGCTCCCGAGCAGATGACCAAAGAATTAGAAGAACAAATCATCTTAAGGGGACTTCCCTATCAGGATAACTACACCGCGCTTATCATCAAGTGCGAAAATTAAAAAGGAGAGAACAATATGTTTAAAAGAATTATTTCCCTGATCGCAGTCATTGCGCTGATTGCGAGCTTTGCGGTATTTTCGGCTTCCGCTGCTTCCCCCAACGACGCGAGAGAATCTGTCGCGGTCGTACTGACCTGCCTTGACTTAGGCACGGACGGCGTGCTCCCGATCGCGTCCGGCTCATGCTTCTTCGTCGGCAAGAGCGGCGAAGCTCCCCAGTATATGATCACCAACCACCATGTCATCTCTGACTATCTCGAATACGGCGGCGGCGAGATCATCACCCTCAAGGTCGCAGGCGTGAACTACTCCGGCCGCACTCAGATCCGGATCTACTACAACTCCGACGACTATGACGAGGCGTTCCCCGTAGAGTATGACGCGAAGAAGGATATCGCAGCCTTAAAGCTCGCGGCTCCCACCACCGAGAGAAAGCCCATCGTCCTCTGCCCCGCGACCGACTCCATGGTCAGCACCAGCATCTACGCGATCGGCTATCCCGCGATCGCCGATAACGACTACAAAAAGGCGCTGAGCAGATGGGAGGTCTCGAGCTCCAGTGTTTCGAACGGCACCCTGAGCAGACTGCTCACCGTCTCCGGCATCGGCGTCAACCTGATCCAGACCGACTGCGCCATCAATCACGGCAACTCCGGCGGTCCCATCGTCAACGAGAAGGGCTCCGCGATCGGTATCGCCAGCTCCGGCGTCGTCGAGATGTATTCAAGCGAGCTCGACACCGCGTCCGTCTACTACGGCATCAACATCACCGATGTCACCCCGATCCTCGACAGAAACGGCATCCCTTATGTTATTGAATCCGGTTTTAACTGGACACTGATCATCATCATCGCCGCTGCGGTCATCGTCCTCGCGGGTATTGCGGTTCTCATCATCGTTCTGGTCACCTCCAAGAACAAGAAGGCGGGTTCTCAGCCCCCTGTTCAGACGCCTCCTCAGACTCCCGCAGCGCAGCAGAAGTTCCCCTATGTGCGCTCCTACGCGGTCCAGCACAACGGCAAGCGCATCGTCATCAGAGACGAGCAGATCTTCATCGGCAGAAATGTCAATGTCTGCGCCGTTGTCTTCAAGGAAGGCACCCCCGGCGTATCCGGCAGACACTGCTCCTTAGCGTATAACAAGGCGACCGGCGACTTCGTCCTGACCGACCTCAACTCTTCTTACGGCACCTATCTCTCCGACGGCACCAAGCTCAACCCCGGTGTTGCGTATCACTTAAGATCGGGCGACCGCTTCTATCTCGGCGACAAAGAAAATATGATGGGCGTAGAAGTGGAGTGATCTTTCCATGACGATAGACAGCTATATCTATACAAATCCCGGCGGCAGGGAATATAACGAAGACTTCGTGGATAAAAAAGACCTGTCCGACGGAATTGTATTCATTCTTGCCGATGGTCTGGGCGGGCATCAGCGCGGAGAATTAGCCTCTAAGTGCGTCGCTTTCACCTTTGTCAAGGCGAAGGATCCCTCCCCGCAGGCGGATATGGAGAAGTGGATCGCGAACGGTCTCAAGAAGACCAACGATAATCTGCTGTTCATCCAGAATAGAGAAAAATGCAATATGAAGACCACCGCGGTGATACTGTCTGTCAGGGCGACGAACGCTTGTTGGGCGCATGTCGGCGACTCGCGTCTGTACTTCTTCCATAACGAACACATCGAGAGTGTTACGGAAGACCACTCCGTTGCCTATAAAAAATACAGAGCAGGCGAGATCACGAGAGAACAGATCGCGACCGACGAGGATCAGAGCGCGCTCTTGCGCACCTTAGGCGGCAAGACCTGTCCTCCGGTCGATACCGCCTCCTCCCCCGTTGAAAAGGGCGACGCCTTTCTCCTATGCTCCGACGGACTGTGGGAATATGTCCGCGACGAAGAGATGCTCATAGACCTTAACAAGGCGTCAAACGCGCAGCAGTGGGCCCATCTTCTCTTAAACCGCGCCATCGACCGCGTCCCCGAAAACCACGACAACCTCTCCTTGATCACAGTGATGATTCAGTAACCACTGAAAGGATTCATTATGAAAAAGATTTTATCCATCGTTATCGCGCTTGTGCTGATGCTGTGTGCGGCGGTGATCCCGTCCCACGCGGCTCAGACCGATCTGATGACGGTCGACTCTGCCTACTACACCTCGGGAACCCTCTACGCCTATGTAGAGCCCGCGGGAGCTCAGGATCTGAAAACGCTGACCATCAAGCCGGCAGTTGATTCCTCCGGAATGAACACCGCTACCCCCAAGCCCATCACCGAGACCGATACCACGATCGACTATATCCTGCTGATCGACGCGTCCGCCTCCATCCGCAGCTATCTTAGCAGCGTGTTCTCGTTTGTGTCGTCTCTGATGAACACCGAGGCGCTCAAGACCGAGATCTCCGTCGCGTCCTTCGGCGAGAGCTTTCGGCTGATCGCAGATGGGCTGACCACTCCCGAGCAGGTCTCCTCTGTCGTCGAGAACGATATCAGCTATACCGAGAACTACACCGACATCTGCGGGGGCGTAGTCGACGCGATAGAATACATTCATAGGACGAACCGAACAAAAAGTGAGGTCATCAACCTCGTCGTCATCACCGACGGCAAGGCTGAGTTGGGAGATACCAGCCCTACGGCGCTGACGCGTTCCGCCGACAAGGCGGAGGCGGTCATCACCACCTCGCCCGAGATCATTCTGCACACGATGTGCTTCGGCGGCGACTGGGAGCAGAACGCTTATCGGGCGCTATCGAAGGGCACCGGTCTCAACGAAGACATCGACACCTACTCCTCAGAGACCGCCGCGGCGGTCGCAGGCAGCAGAATGGCGTCAAAGATCGACTCTCTGTACACCTTCTCGCTGGACTTCTCGTGGGAGTATAAGGATGCTCGCTCGGATGTCGAGCTGAGGGTCCAGCTCACCGACAACCCGAAGGCGAGTCTGGAGCTCTTCACCGTCGAGAATGTCGCGGACCTCGAGAACATCGCCGACGCCGACTCAGATGACGGCGATCCGGTGTTGGTTCCTAATACCGAGGACACGACCGACACTGACGATCAGAGTCCCGCAGAGACCGAAGCCCCTTCTGAGGCGGACGGTACTCTCACGCCGACAGAAGACGGCTCTTCTTCTGAGTCTCTTCCCGCCACCGCGGATCAGCTGCCCTCAGGCGGCTTTACGGGAAGTATGCCCTTCCCGATCCTGTGGGTGATTATCGGCGCAGCGGCGCTCTTAGTCCTCGGCGGGATCGCGGTTCTCATCATCCTGTTGATCAGGAAAAATAAGAAGAAACATCATCCATTACCGACCGGCGCGGCATCCTCCCCACAGGCGCCCTCGGGACCGGCCATCGGACTGACCCTCGAGATCCTCCAAGGATCCGCCAGCGCTTACAAAGATCTGAAGCTCAACCAACAGCTATTCATCGGCTCGGGAAATGACTGCGATATCGTGCTGAATGACCCGACCGTCTCAGATCACAACGCGCGGATCTTCATGGAGAACGGTATGATCTATATTGAGGATATCTCTCCGCTGTCCAACACCTATCTGGAGGGGATGAAGCTGTTCTCTAAGAACCGGCTGAGATCCGGCGACGAGATCACCATCGGTAATACAGTATTTAAACTCCTCTTTTAAAATTTAATATATTATTGCCATACAAAAGGCTGCCGTGTCAAAACGGCAGCCTTTTATCGTTCATGATTCAAAGCGGACAGCATCCGCAATTAATTACGCATTATGAATTGATATCATGTCCCAGCGCCTGAGAGAGGCGCTTTGCTTCCTCTACGGTATGGGCGATCGCCTCTTTGAATTCCTCTGAGTCTTTTCTGCGAAAGAATCCGATCGCCGTCAGCGCGTATTTGAGCTCGCCGGAGCTGTCATAGACGGGCGCGGAGACAGAACGCAGACCGATCTTGTACTCGCCGTCTTCTACCGCGTAGCCGTTCTCACGGATCTCATCGAGAGATTCGATCAGCTCCTGCGATGTGACAAAGGTATGCGGTGTGAAGGACGGCATCCCCGCTCCCTTGAGGATAACACGGACACGGCTGTCCGACAGAGAAGAAAGCAGCAGCTTACCCTGTGATGTCGCGTGCAGCGGCAGACGCTCGCCGATCTGCGGCAGGATCTGGACGCCCGACGGCGACCGCGCATAGTCAAACGATACCGCCGTATCAACCGAGAGCATCGTGATCACGGAGTTCGCTCCCGTCAATACCGCGAGCCGCTCAAGATACGGACGGCTCACCGCGGTGATATCGAGACCTCTCGATACCGCGCAGCCGTACTCGAATAGCCGCATTCCGAGCGAGTACGCGCCTGTCGAGAGCTGCTGTACCAGTCCCCTGTCCCGCATCGTCGAGAGCAGTGCGTGAGCGGTGCTCTTCGGGACAGAGAGCTCTGCGGAGATCTGTGATAGCGTCATCCCCGCGCTGTGTGACGAGAGCAGGTCGAGTATGCTGATCGCTTTAGAGAGCGACTTTACCTTCGCGTTATTTTCCATGATCTCACCTCAACTCTATCATACCACGCAAAGCGACAAAATACAATATAATTTTCAGTAATACCGCATATATATTCCGTATTACCGAACACATCTTCTTGTCGATCCACGGTTTGAATGATACAATAGTTGTGTAAATTTTTACAGAAAGAGGTATTTTTATGAAGAAAATCATCGCGCTCATTCTCGCTTTAGGCGTTCTTACCACCTTGCTGTGCGCCTGCGGCGCCGCTCCTCAGACAGACGATTCTGACATGACAGAAGCTGCTGTCGATCAGAAGGAGATCGTTGTCTTTGCCGCGGCAAGCATGACCGAGACCTTAGAGGAGATCGCCACTGTCTACATGGCGGATCATCCCGAGATCAAGCTGACCTTCACCTTTGACTCCTCGGGAACGCTCAAGACACAGATTGAAGAAGGCGCTGTCTGTGACCTGTTCATCTCCGCCGCGCAGAAACAGATGGATCAGCTCGATATCACTGCGGACGAAGAGAAGAACCCCGATAAGCTCGACTTTGTCCTCTCAGAGAGCAGAGTAAATCTTTTAGAAAACAAGGTCGCCCTCTGTGTACCCACCGACAATCCCAAGAACATCAATTCGTATGAGGATCTTGCAAAAGCGCTGGAGGATGGCAATATCCTCTTTGCGATGGGCAACGAGGATGTCCCCGTCGGTCAGTACACCCAAAAGCTCTTCGACTACTTCAAACTCGACGAGGCAGCGCTCGCCGACAAGGGCGTGATCACCTACGGCACCAATGTCAAAGAGGTCACCACCCAGATCAAGGAAGGCTCGGTCGACGCGGGCGTCATCTATCAGACAGACGCGTACTCCGACAGCCTGACCGTGGTCGATACCGCCACCGAAGAGATGTGCGGACAGGTCATCTACCCCGCCGCCGTGATGAAGAACAGCGCGGTCTCTTCAGAGGCGCAGGCGTTCCTCGACTATCTTAAAACCGACGCGTGCTCCGAGATTTTTGAGAAAGTAGGATTTACACCGCTTTCATAATATGATAGAATACGGGGTGAAAGCGATTTCGCCCCGTTTTTTCATTTCCATTAAGTTGAGGACGAAGTCCTCCCATATCTATTCATCATTAATCATTCATCATTAATTTATCTATGGATCTTTACCCTTTATTCAACTCATTACGGATCGCCGCGATCTCTTCCGTGTTTGTGTTTCTCTTAGGGATCGCCGCCGCGTACTATATCGCAAAGCTGCCGCGAATCATCAAGGGCGTGTTGGATGTCATCTTCACTCTTCCGCTGGTGCTCCCGCCCACGGTGGTAGGATATCTTCTGATCCTCCTGCTCGGGCCGAAGCGCCCCTTAGGCAGCTTCTTCTATGAACACTTTGATATCCGCCTGACGATGCACTGGTGGTCGGCGATCTTCGCGGTGACCGTCGTCGTCTTTCCGCTGATGTACCGGACCGCGAGAGGCGCGTTCGAGAGCTTCGACCATAACTTGGAAGACGCGGGCAGGACCCTCGGGCTGTCGAATACCTACATCTTCTGGAGGATCCGCATCCCCTACTGCAAGCAGGGGATCATCGCGGGCGTGGTGCTGAGCTTTGCGAGAGCTTTAGGCGAGTACGGCGCGACCTCCATGATCGCGGGCTACACCCCCGGCAAGACCGCTACCGTCTCCACCGCCGTCTATCAGCTCTGGCGCACCGGAAACGATGCGCTTGCCGTCAAGTGGGTTCTGATCAACATAGCGATCTCCGCGGTTGTACTGCTCGCGGTCAACCTGCTCGAGAAGAAAGAGAGGAGGGCGTAGGATGCTTTATGTCGATATCGAGAAGAAGCTCTCTTGTTTTACGCTTAAGGTGCGGTTTGAATGCGACAAGCTCCCGCTCTCGCTCTTGGGTCCCTCGGGCGCAGGCAAAAGCGTCACGCTCCGATGTATCGCCGGTATCGAGAGGCCCGATAAGGGCAGGATTGTGCTGGATGATACGGTGCTCTTTGACAGCGAAAAGAGAATCAATCTCCCCCCGCAAAAGCGTCGGGTCGGCTATCTCTTCCAGGACTACGCGCTGTTTCCGAACATGACGGTGTGGGAGAACATCAAGGCGGGGATGAAGAATACTCCGCGAAATGAGCGGGAGAAAAAGGCGGAGGATCTGCTCCGAAAATTCAGGCTCAGCCACCTGCGCTCTGCCCGCCCCGCTACCCTCTCGGGCGGCGAGAAGCAGCGAACAGCGCTCGCAAGAATCTTCGCGTCAGAGCCGAAGGTGCTCCTGCTCGACGAACCGTTCTCTTCGCTCGACACGGATCTCAAGTGGGAGCTTGAGGATGAGCTGAAACTGCGGTTCAAAGATTTCGACGGGGATATCGTGATCGTCTCGCACTATATTGACGAAGTGCTCGAGCTGTGCGATCATGTTGTCAGGATCAGAGACGGCGCCTCAGACGATCCGGTCAATGTAAGAGACTACTATCAGACCGTGTTGCGGAGTGAACGGATGGGGCGCGTCACCGTCAGCAAAAAACGCATAGAATGGCTGGATTATGATGAAAGATCATTATAACAGAACAATCCGATACCTGAGGCTCTCGGTGACCGATCTGTGCAACTACCGCTGCTTCTACTGTATGCCCCTATGCGGGATAGAGAAGAAGCGCCACTCAGACATCCTCTCGATCGAGGAGATGACCGAGATCGTCAGAGCCGCTCACGCGCTCGGCGTCAACAAGGTGCGCCTGACCGGCGGCGAGCCGCTGATCAGGAAGGGGATCCTGACACTGTGCGAGAATATCAAGAGGATCGACGATAGGATCGAGCTCTCCCTCACCACCAACGGCGCACTGCTGAAAGACTTCGCTTTGCCGCTAAAAGAAGCAGGCGTCGACAGGCTGAATGTCAGCCTCGATACCTTAGATGAAGAAAAGTTCAGAACGATCACCCGCTTAGGTTCGCTCAAAGATGTCTTAGACGGTCTTGACGCAGCCGACAGGGCGGGCTTTGAGAATACCAAGATCAACACCGTGCTGATGGGTACGGTCAACACCGACGAGATCGCGGATTTCGCCCGATTCTCGGAGGAGCGCGGCTACCTCATCCGCTTCATCGAGCTGATGCCGATGAACATCACGAAGACGCTCCCAAAGGAGTACTTCGTCTCAAACCGCGTCGTTTTGGACACGCTCCCCGAGCTGAGAAAGATCCGAGACGACGGCGTGTCGCGCGTCTATCAGACAGAGAGAGGCGGCACCATCGGGCTGATCTCGCCGATATCCGACCGATTCTGCGATCGGTGCGACCGCATCAGGATCACCTCGAACGGATATTTAAAGCCGTGTCTTCACTCAGATACGGAGATCAGCCTCAAAGGACTTTCGGGTGAAGAGCTCATCGACGCGATCAAAAGCGGCGTCATGGAAAAACCGGCGGGACATCAGCTCGATCGCTTCTCATCATCCACCCGCCGCGATATGAACGAGATCGGAGGATAATCAAAGTATGGATTTTTCACATTTTAACGACCAAGGCAGAGCGAGAATGGTCGATGTCACCGACAAGGACGAGACCTTTCGTGTTGCGGTCGCTTCGAGCAAGGTCATCGTCAGTACCGATACGATGGCGCTGATCAAATCCGGCGGCATCAAAAAGGGCGATGTGCTCACCGTCGCGCAGGTAGCAGGCATCATGGCGGCAAAGAACACCTCCTCTATCATCCCGATGTGCCATCCGCTGCCGCTCTCCTCAGTAGATATTGAATTTAAGACCTCAGACACAGAGATCCTCATCACCGCGACCGCGAAGTGCAAGGGCTCTACCGGCGTCGAGATGGAAGCGCTCACCGCGGTATCCGCCGCGGCACTGACCGTCTATGATATGTGCAAGGCGGTACAGCGGGACATCGAGATCAGCGAGATCCGTCTGATGAAGAAGTCAGGCGGCAAGTCAGGAGACTATCAATGGCAAAAGTAGAAGCGGTATGCATCAGCGAGCGCAAGGGCATGAAGAAACACCCGGTCGAGCTGATTGAATTGAAAAGAGACTACGGTATTGTCGGCGACGCCCACGCGGGAAACTGGCACCGTCAGGTCAGCCTTCTTGCGAAAGAGAGCGTCGACACCATGCGTATAAGCGGGCTGACACTCCTCCCCGGCGACTTCGCAGAGAACATCCTGACCTCGGGCATCGTCCTCAAAGAGCTCCCCGTCGGCACACGCCTCTCTGTCGGAGAAGCGATCCTTGAGATCACCCAGATCGGCAAGGAGTGCCACACCGACTGTGAGATCAAGCGGCTGACA
Source organism: uncultured Ruminococcus sp. (assembly GCA_905234535.1). Lineage (GTDB taxonomy): Bacteria > Bacillota > Clostridia > Oscillospirales > Acutalibacteraceae > Ruminococcoides. The sequence goes on along the minus strand of CAJOII010000008.1, from coordinate 25,126 downwards.
GGCAAATGCGTCATGCCCACCGAGGGTGTGTTCGCGAGAGTATTACAGGGCGGCATCGTCCGACCCGATGATCCCGTCACGATCCAATCAAATAAGAAGGTGAACATATGAAACTGATCAAAACGACCGACGCGGTCGGTCATGTGCTGTGTCACGATCTGACGCAGATCATCCCGAATCAATACAAAGGCGCGCGCTTTCGGAAAGGACACATCATCGAAGAAGCAGACATCCCCGTCCTGCTCTCGATGGGCAAAGAGAACCTCTATGTCTGGGAGAACGACGACACCAAGCTCCACGAAAACGACGCCGCCGAGATCCTCTGCAGGCTCTGTAAGGGCGAGAATATCAAGAGAAGCGAGGTCAAAGAGGGCAAGATCGAGCTCTCCGCCGAGATCGACGGGCTGTTCAGAGTGAATAAGTCGAAGCTCTTTGCCATCAACTCCGTCGACGAGCTGATGATCGCTACCAGAAAGTCTGACACCGCCGTATTCAAGGGCGACAGGTTAGCCGGTACGCGCGTCATCCCCTTAGTGATCGATAAAGAGAAGCTCAAGACCGCCGAGAAGATCGCGGGAGACACGCCTTTGATGAATGTGCTGCCCTATAAGCTCAAGACCGCGGCGATCATCACCACCGGCAGCGAGGTCTATCACGGCAGGATCGAGGACACCTTCACCCCTATCCTGACAGAGAAGCTGAGCCTTTACGGCATCGAGGTCGTCTCTCATCAGAAGACCGACGACGGGATCGAGAATATCAAGGCGGCGATCGCGTCCGTCAAAGGAAAGGCGGACATCATCCTCTGCACCGGCGGCATGAGCGTCGATCCCGACGACAACACCCCCGGCGCGATCAAAGCGTCCTCAGCCGAGATCGTCACCTACGGCGCGCCCGTCCTGCCCGGCGCGATGTTCCTCCTCGGATACTTCGGCGACGGCACCCCGATCTTAGGTCTGCCCGGATGCGTTATGTACGCGAAGGCAACGATCTTTGACCTTGTGATGCCGCGCATCTGCGCCGGCGTGAGGCTTACAAAGCGCGACTTCGTCGAATACGGCGAGGGCGGCCTGTGTTTAGGCTGCAAAGAATGTCACTACCCCAACTGCGGGTTCGGAAAATAAAGAGAGGTGAAGTCGATGTACACCGCTGCCGTTATCACCGTCAGCGACAGAGCCTATGAGGGCATATATGAAGATCAGGCGGGCCCCGTTGTCAGAGACCTGCTCAAAGATGCCGGATATGATGTCGTTAAAGAAGTAATTATTCCCGACGAGAAAAATAAAATCATCGAGACACTGCTCCGTTTTTCAGAAGGGCAGATCGCGCTGATCGTCACCGCCGGCGGCACCGGCTTCTCAAAGAGAGACCTCACCCCCGAGGCGACCAAAGAGGTCATAGAGCGCGCTACCCCCGGGATCTCGGAGTATATGCGAATGCGATCCTCCGAGATCACGCCCCGCGCGATCCTCTCGCGAGGGATCTCCGGCATCCGTGACAATACCCTCATCCTGAACCTCCCCGGCTCTCCCAAGGCGGCTAAAGAGAACCTCTCCTTCGTCCTGCCCGCGCTCGAGCACGGTCTCGATATGCTCTACGGTAAAAAAGAATAAGGTAAAGTGAAACAAGAAAGCGCGCGCATCAAGCGCGTCCGCTTTCGTATACCCATCGCTCGTGCGCGCGCAGCGTGCAACTGAGCGGGGACTATTCATCTTTTTTTATTTGATAGGTTTTACTGTAATATGTTGTTTACAATTATCCATATTGTATATTTCATATTTTACGGTTTGTTGGTATTTCCTATCAAATATAAAAAACAGACGAAGCGCTGCTGCCTCGTCTGTTTTATTATTCTGTATCAGAATTATTTATATTTCTATCAAAGAAATATCAGAGCGCTTCGACGATCGCCTTGGTGTCTCTCGCGATTGCAAGCTCCTCGTTGGTCGCGATGACATAGACAGGGATAGAAGACTCGCAGGTGGAGATCTTCGCGGTTCTGCCGTGGAGCGCGTCGTTGATCTCCTTGTCGAGCTTGACTCCTAAGAAGGAGAGATAGCCGCACACCGCTTCTCTCAGCGCCGGCTGGTTCTCACCCAAGCCCGCGGTAAAGCAGATGCCGTCACAGCCGCCCATCGCGACCCAGTACTGACCGATGTATTTTGCGATCTGATAGTAGAGCATCTCATGCGCGAGCGCCGCGCGGGGGTTGCCCTCTTCTTCCGCCTTAGAGACATCTCTGTCGTCGGACGAAACACCGGAGACGCCTAAGAGACCCGACTTCTTATTCAGAAGATCATTCATCTCTACCGGAGAGAGGTTCTCCTTCTCAGCGATGAAGGTGACGACCGAGGGATCCAAACATCCGGAGCGGGTGCCCATCATGATGCCGTCAAGCGGGGTCAGACCCATCGAGGTGTCGATGACCTTGCCGTTCTTGACAGCGGTGATGGATGAGCCGTTGCCGATATGGCAGGTGATGAGCTTGAGATCCTTGATATCCTTGCCCATGATACGCGCCATCTCGTGAGAGACAAAGCGGTGAGAGGTGCCGTGAGCGCCGTAACGGCGGACAGCGTACTTCTCATAATACTCATACGGTACAGCGTACATATACGCCTTCTTGGGCATGGTCGAATGAAAAGCGGTATCAAAGACGACCACCATCGGGGTCTTGTCGCCGAATACCTGCTTACAGCCGCGGATCGCCTGTACATGGCCCTTGTTGTGTAAAGGAGCGAGCGGGATCAGGCTCTCGATGCCGGCGATGACCTCGTCGGTGACCAGCTCGGGATCGGAGAACAGCGCGCCGCCCTGGACGATACGGTGACCGATCGCCCAGACCTCGTCGAGGTCCTTGATAACGCCGAACTCTTCAGAAAGCAGCGCGTCCTTGACCGCTAAGAATGCCTTCGCGTGATCGGGCATATCAATCTCTTTCGTGAAGGATCTGCCGTCTGCAGTCTTGTGGCCAATGAAGGATCCCGCCTGACCGATACGCTCACAGTTGCCCTTTGCGATCATCTCTTCGGTCTCCATATCGATCAGCTGATATTTCAGTGACGAGCTGCCCGCGTTGATAACTAATATTTTCATAGAATTTCTCCTCCTGTATTGAAAAAAATACAAATTCAACCTATAATATAATAGTACAAAATCAACCCTTTTTCAAGAGGTTTTTCAAAGTTGGTGAAGGATATGTCGCGCGCCGCGGTGATCTGTGAATTCAACCCCTTTCACAATGGGCATAAATTTCTTTTAGAGAAAATTAAATCAACCTGCGCCGACGAGATCGTCTGTATCATGAGCGGGGGCTTTGTGCAGCGCGGCGACATCGCCGTCGTCAACAAGTACGAAAGAGCCAAAGCCGCTCTCTTAAACGGCGCCGATCTGGTGGTCGAACTTCCTACCGCCTACGCGGTATCAAGCGCGAGGGTATTCGCCCGAAACGGCGTGAGGATCGCGAGATCACTCTCGTGCGATATGCTCTGCTTCGGCGCGGAGAGCGAGCTGTGCGTACTCGAAAAGATCGTCGATGCTATCGAAGATAATTCTGTAAAAGAATTAATCAAGCGAAAATCCTCCACCGGTCTCTACTATCCGAAAGCACTCGAAGAAGCGGTAGAAGAGGTCTGCGGCAAGGAGCTGTCAGCTTGGATGAGCCTGCCGAACAACATTCTCGCGATCGAGTATATCCGCTCCTGTCGGGAGGCGGGCATTACGCCAGTCGCTTTTGAGAGAAAGGGCGTCTCTCATGACAGCTCGATCCCATCAGGTGATATTGCCTCCGCATCCGCTATCCGTCAGATGATACAAAAAGGCGAGGACTACGCGCGCTATACCCCGATGACGATCAAAGATCCCGCGGCGCTCAGCGCGATCGAGAGCGCCGTGATCTATACGCTCAAGTGCCGATCGGCTCAGGAGATCTCGGCGCTTTCCGAGGTCAGCGAAGGGCTTGAGAATCGGATCCTTGATGCCGCTCAACGCTATAATTCTATAGAAGAAATATTAGAAGCGGTCAAAACCAAGCGCTATACCCACGCGCGCTTAAGACGCATCATGATCTACTCGCTGCTCGGCGTCACCGCAAGCATCCAGAACACCCCTGTCCCCTATCTGCGCATACTCGGCGTCAGAGAAGGGAAAGAGCACCTGCTCAAAGACGCGGCTCTTCCCTTAGTCGCGAAAGTCAAGGCAGATTATGAAGCGCTCAATAATTCTTCAAAAGAAATATTCGATCTTGACATCAGAGCGACCCACGCGATGAATCTTGTCAGAAATGAGTCCATCAACGAGTTCTCCGAGGGGATCATCAAAATCAAATAAAAAATGAAAATGCCGCGGAAAAGCTCCGCGGCGTTTCTTCTTTTGTACTAATCCTTGATAAAAAGATTTAATAAGATATCAAGGAAAAATTTTGCAGAGCGCGGCGGACAACGCAGGCAGACTGGCGCCTGTCAAGGAGTCCAACAAAGCTATGCAGAATTTAGTCCAATAGATGATAAAGGTTCTTATTAAGGATTAGTATTATCATTCTTTTCTCCGCTTCAATCTTCGGAACAGAAGCCATATCCCGATGCCGATGAGCGCGCCCAGCGTGTTGTGGATGAGGTCGTCGACCTCAAAGGTACCGGTCCTGGTCACATACTGCAGCGCTTCGATCGTCAGCGTCAGAAGGATCGAGCAGAGAAGCGCAAACCGTACAGGTCTATGTTCTCTTAAAAGCTGCGCTGTCAAGAACGAGAGCGGTACAAACATCAGAACATTCAGGATGATCCCCCACAGCTCTCTGATGTTGCTCGTCATAAGATAGCTTCGGTAGGAGCTCAGCGGGATCGGCTGCGCTCTGAAGTCTTCATGAATAAATCTGCCGATCACCGTGATAAACAACACACAAAGCGTATAGACCCATAAGAGAACGAAGAGATTCCTCTCCCCTTTGGCGATCCTGCCTTTTTTGTACAGGATCACCGCCGTAACGATCCCCGCCGATAGCAGCAACAGCGTCAGCAAGATCCTCCCCGGGACCTCTTCGGGAAAATATCGAAATAAAGCGTAAACAGGATACATATCTCAAGTTTCCATCAGATCATTCTATATAGCTAAGTGATCGCTCGCTTCGCCGAAGGTTACTCACACTTCGTTTCAGGCAGGACATAATGTCCCCAATCTCTGTTCACGGCGCGGAACAGCTTCTTCTCCTCGGAGGCGACGATCTCAAAGATGACCGCGTCCTTATGCAGCACATCATGTTTGACCTGAGACTCGTTGTCGTCAAGCTCGATCATCAACAACTCCAGACAGTACTTACCGGGCAGCAAGTGAGAGATATCCAGCGAGAAGATCTCGCTGTTCTCCCCTTCCTGTACCGAGAAGTCTTCTGTAAAGCTCACACCGACCGCGATCTGACTGACGGTAAAGATCCCGAGCCTGAGCTTCATCCTGTCAAAAGCGCGCTTTGCGCTCCAGTCGAGCTGAAAACGAAGGATATCTCCCATCTCAAATACCCCGTTCTCTCCGCCGAGATAGGTGATGCGCTTCATATGGGTCAGCGCTGTGGTGCGGTAGGGTCTCTTCAGAGAATCCAGTATCGTTTCGGAGTTGAGCGAAAAGTCGCGGGTCACATAATGTTCGATTGCCTCCTCGACTTCTCCGTCAAAGATCTTCTTGCCCGCGCTGAGTACGATACAACGATTGCACAGGTTGCGGATCGTCGCCATATTATGGCTGACATACAATATCGTTTTTCCCGATTTGGCAACCTCTTTCATCTTACTGATGCACTTGTTCTGGAAGGCGACATCACCGACCGCCAGCACCTCATCCATGATCATGATCTCCGAATCAAGATGAGCGGCAACGGAGAAGCCTAACTTGACATACATACCCGAGGAGTATCTCTTGACGGGAGTATCGATAAATTTCCGGCACTCGGAGAATTCGATGATTTGCTCCATCTTTGACTCGATCTCCTTTTTTGTCATGCCGAGGATCGCGCCGTTTAAGTAGATATTCTCTCTGCCGGTCAGCTCCGGATGAAAGCCGGTGCCCACCTCGAGCATCGATGCCACCCTGCCGTTGAGTCGAATCACGCCCTCGGTCGGCGCGGTGATACGGTTGATCAGCTTCAAAAGCGTGGATTTTCCGGCGCCGTTGTGTCCGATGATGCCCAGGGCTTCGCCCTTTTTCACCTCGAACGAGACACCGTCAAGCGCCAAAAAAGTATCTCCGTAAGAGTAGTCAGTCTCCCGTCCGATCTTGACGGTAGGATCCTCCTGATTTCTTCTTTTTGCCTTTTTTCTCTGTATTTCTTCTCTAAGCGTTGTCCTGCCTATCATACCTAAGCGATAGCGCTTAGCGACATTCTCGACTTGAATCATCAATTCTTCCATATCTTTACTCCTGTTTAAACCGTATCCGCAAATGTTCTCTCGATGCGGTTGAACATAATCATACCGAAGATGAAGATCACGATCGTGACCGCAAGACTGATCAAATAGTAGACGAGATTAAAATATCCGGTTCCGAAAAATGCGTAACGCATCGCAGTAATGATCGGTGTTATGGGGTTGAGCATATACAGCCACATAAGACGCTCGGGGATCATCGACAGTCCGTACGGGATCGGCGAGAGATACTCCCACAGCTGCAGCCCGAAGGTAACAAGCATCCTGAGGTCGCGGTATTTTGTCGTAAACGCTGAGATCAGGATCCCCACTCCGGTCGAAAGCATCATCATCTGCACGATCAGCGCCGGGATCATAAGCGAGAACCAAGTCAAGGACACCTCCGCGATACCGATGACGACAAATATGACCAGCAGTACAACAAACAGCGCGAGCTGGATAAAATAAGAGATCAGGTTTGAAAAAGCGGTACTGATTGGGGTGACCATTCTGGGATAGTACACCTTGCTCATGATGCGGACATTCTCAATAAAGGTGCTGGAGGTCGCGCTGACCGTTCCCGAGAAATACGCCCAGAATATCGTTCCCGTCATGAAGAACAGAAATGCCGGCATCTTCAGGGTGCTGCCCTCGACATCCGCGGTGGTCAATTTGGCGAGACTGCCGAAGATGATCGAGAAGACGACGGTCGTCAGAAGCGGCTGGATTACCGCCCACGCAGGGCCGAGGAGCGTCTGCTTATACCTTGCCTTAAAGTCGCGCTTGACGAACAGCAAGATCAGATCCTTGTACCTCCAGATCTCCTTGAAGTTCAGGTTCATTCTTTTGTCGGTAGGACGGATCTCCATCAGCCACCGAGAGGGTTCGACCGATTTGTTATCCATGGTTTTCTTCCTTTACTTGCAATTTAGAATGATTTTTTCTCTTTGTGTATAAGCTCACCAGTTGCGGATACCGAAGGATCGGGATCGAGCAGAGTATTCTGAGGGTTTCCTTTTTTCCCTTCGACTCTCTCAAAGCAAAGTAACAGACTCGCACCCATCCGAACCACAGTATCCGCTCAAACTTTTTCTGATGATAAACCTTATATTTTCTGTTTGCGGTAATCATCTGCTCAATCCATTTTTTAATCCGAATGTCATACGGCTTCCTGTCTTTGAACAATCCTCGATGAAATTCCTTCATATCGTCCGGAAGCGTCAGATGAAGCGCGTCCAGCTGACCCTGTATGATCTGATAGGCATATTCGATCTGCCTGTCTCTTTTCGCTGCAGACACGGAATCGCTGTGTCGGCGGAACTTCAGCAGCACCTCCGGAACGATCGCGCAGGGAGCGTGTTTTGCACAGCTGACCCACATTCTGTAGTCCTGCGCATAGCGGTATTTTGCGTGGTATTTGATATCATACTTCTTCAGCAGACGATGATTGAACATCGCGCTGGGGTGCTCCAGTGTCGGCGAATTGCCGAACAATAGGTATATCCGGTATTCTTCGCGGTCGGCAGGAAGAACGGTGCAGATCTTTTTTGATGTTTTCTGCGCATCGGTCTCAAATACTTTTTCCACCCATGTTCCGCAGACGACCACATCGGGATGCTCACGCAGAAACTCCACCTGACGCTCGATACGCTGCGGGCAGCAGACATCATCGGTATCCATCCGCGCGATGAACTCTCCGCGGCAATGACGCATCGCTCTGTTTAAAGACGCGGCAAGCCCCATGTTCTCTTCGTTGTGAAAAACACGGATCCTCGGATCCTGATAGCAGACGATCTCCAGAGGAGAATTGTTTGTTGACGCATCCTCGATAATAATCAGTTCAAGATGCGGATAGGTCTGTGTCAGAACACTGTTGATCGCCTCTCTGATATAGGTGCGGGAGGTATTGAAATTGCTCATAATAACCGATACAAGCCCCGGCTCGATCGGGTGTCCCGGAGTAACCATATGACAATCATCTCCTTATCGGTGTTTTCGAAAACAGTAATGCGGTTTTGTACAGATTTATCGAGTCTGTTCTTTCAACCGCCTTTCTTCTCTTTTTTTGTGAATATATGTATAAAGGTTTCTTAGCGCCGGCAGCCGCTTGATGGCTTCCACCGCGCGGGTATAACGGCTGTTCTTCCGTGAGGACTTCTGCATCTGCTGCTCAGTCAGAGAAATCAGCCCCTCGACATCCTTCTCATGGATCAGATCGTAGTATGCGCGATTGATCCGGTTGAGCTTCTCCGTCTCGATATGCCCGTAGTATCTGTCGCATAACGGATGGCTGACGATCTCTCTGATCTTGTCCCTGCGTGTCTGCTCATCATACGGGAAGGACGGCTTCATCTCGTTTAAGATACTCTCGATCGCAAAGAAGAAGGTGCGCAGGTGCATCTGCGGCATCAGATCCGCATCGGTAAACTGCTCCGTATCCTGATAGAGGCGTTCGATCAGCAGCACATAAAGCTGCCAAAGCTCCTCGTTGTACTTTCTCGACAGCGAACCGTCCACAATGCGGTGATGCACGAGATACGCGTCGCCGAGATAATAATAGCTCTGCGCCGCGAGGGTCGCTTCATAGGTGAACTGCAGATCCTGACTGCGCCGAAAGCGCGGGTCGTGACGAATATGGTTATCAACGATCAAAGAGCGCTTGAAGATCCTCAGCCAATGGACCCAGCGGATATTATTCCGATCGCCCTTCTCGTCAATATACGCCATCGAGTACGGCAGGATCTCAGAAAGGATCTGCAGGCGGTCATACGCGCCCGAACGGATCGCAGGCGGATAGCGCTTGTCGTTCTCGTTCTTGATACAGTTGCAGAAGACGATGTCGGCGTTGTTGACCCGAGACGCCTGATACATCTTCTCGTACATATCGAGCTCAAGCCAGTCATCGGCGTCGACAAAGCCGAGATACTCGCCTGACGCGCGGTCGATCCCGTCCTGCCGCGCCGCGGCGGCGCCTTCGTTCTCTTTGTTGATATAGATCACCCTATCATCCGACAGATACCGCTCGCAGATCGCTGCGCTGCTGTCGGTAGAGCCGTCGTTGACAAGGATGATCTCGATATCCGTGAGCGTCTGATGAACAATACTGTCCAGACACTGCGCTAAGTATTTCTCGGCATTATATACCGGAACAATAACACTTACCTTAGGCAATTACAGCCGCCTCCAATCTATCTGTTCGTTAAGTTAAACAGGCTGTAACAGTTCCAAAAGATCCTGTGCAAATTTTCGCCCGTTCGTGTCGGCGTTATATCGCATATCCCACAGTTCTTTATTTTCGTTTCGTATTCTTCCTATCTCTTCATCATTCAGAGCATAGGCCCTTCTGATCGCGTCAGCCAGATCTTCGGGCGTTGACTCCGGCGGCAGCAGAATGTTGTCCGTACCCTCAAGCATTTCAGGGATACTTCCCGACATGAAAGATATGATCGGGATACCAAAGGAGAGCGCCTCCATAATAGAAACCGGTGTTCCCTCCGCATCCGAAACATTCAAAAGACAGTCCGGACAGTTCTCGTGATAAAACCGGAGTATTGTTTCGTTCTCAACATCTCCCATAAATTCTACGGTGATATCAGACCGGCGGATACGGTCACGGACCATCTCTTGGGTCTCATCCATAAGCTCGCCGTCTCCGAAATGGATCCATTTGATCTGTATATCGTTGATGAGTGCAAGCGCTTCTACAACCCGATCAAGGCGTTTGACTCGAACGACCCTGGAGCAGGTAACGATCACAAAACACTCGCGCCGGTTTCTTTCTTTACGGGCGCCATAGGTATTGAATGTGCCTAAAGGCATAATTTTGCCGCAGTTCGCAGGTAACTTTCTGAAATTTTCACAGTAGTACGCGAAAGCGCTCCGGGATAAAAAGTATAGCCGGTCCAGCCTTTTATTCAGACTCTTGATCGGTTGTCTCTTGAGCGGATGACTGTCATGATAGAAGTCTCTGCTATGGATCCGCGAGACGATTTTCCAAGGACGCTTCTTCTTTGATCTCACCAGAAAAGGAGATAATTTGTAGCTGTTCCAAAAAGAATAAATGATCGCAGGCTCATCCACATCGAGAAGATGGTTGTCGATTAAATAGGAATAATACGCCTCACCCAAAGCGACAGAGGAGTAAATACTTTTTACATACGGTCTTGCTTTTCCTTTATACTGAAATAAGACCTTCAAAAGTTCACCCCTCAGTTCGGGCGTTGTCAGGCAGCGGTATAAGGCTTTTTTCCTGCTGTCGGGATTTGACCAGATCAGATTGGGAACACGGCTCACTTTGATATCTTCACTCGGGCTGATCCTGTTGGGACCGTCCGTAAAGGAATCCGTAATAAGATGAACCGTGAAATACTCTTTCAGTATTTGCAGCTCGTTACCGACAAAGGTCTCTCCGTTTCCGAACGGATAGATATTCGTCAGAATAATCAACTTAGGCTTCATTGACATCACTCCCTTACCGATCCGGTCAGCATATCCGGTCTTTTTACAGCAGTTCTTCCCATTTTTTTGCTATCGTTTCCACAGAAAGCTCCTCTCGCAGGTGTGAAGCGTTCTGTGATAAGGTCTGAGATACTTCCCGATCCTCAACAAGCAGCTTCATCGCCTGACACAGCGCTTCGGCATCACGAATGGGAACCAGCAGCCCGTTCTCCCCGTCTTTGATCATCGCTCTCGCGCCGCCGATGGGGCAGTCGGTGCAAACCACCGGCATGCCGATCGCCATCGCCTCGAGCATTGCGTTGGAGATTCCCTCAAAGTCAGAGGAGTTGACATACATCGCATCCTTGAGGATCGATCGGTGGACATCCGAGTCAAACGGCTCAAAACGAACTGCGTCCTCAATACCGTTATCCGAGATCATTCTTCTAAGGATTGCGTATACCTCTTCTCCTTCAGCGTTCACCGTATCTCCGATGATTCTCAGTGTAAAGTCAGGATAGTTTTTGTGGATTTTTGCAAATGCTTCGATCAGAAGCGGTAGATTCTTCTGCTTGGATATTCTGCAGAAGGTGGTGATAGTGTGATTTCTCTTTCCATGGTACGGCGCGGGCAGGTTCGGCTTGACGGGGTTGAAGATCACGACACCTTTATCAGCGACCGACTTCGGATAGACCGCCCTTGCGTCATCGGTCTGAAATACCGCGGCGTCCGCGCGGGGATAGTACTTTTCGATGAACTTTCTGCCGTAGCGCTTCTTCATCAGTCGGTTCGGATCCGCGCGCTCGGAAATAATGATCCTGTTCTTGAGGTCCTTTGCCGCGAGCAGCACGATCGGGATCGTCGGCTGTAAAAATACGATCACGGTCAAATCGGGATCCGCCTTCAGCAGCTCCCGCGTAAAGCGGATCTCTCTGCCGTATTGACTGATAAGCGACAGCTTCGCCAAATCAGCGGGAACATCCCTGTGTAAAAGCTCAAAGGGCTTGCACAGCAAGGATGACAATCCCTCTGATAACCGGCGGCAGAACAGGCTTAACGCCGACTCAGAAGGCATCTCTTCTTTGAAAAGAAACAGCGGGATATGCTCGCTCAAGTCGCTTCTGACCACCTCGCTTCTCTTATCCGATGTGAGAAAGAAGCGTGTGTCAATCCCGCACTCGTCCATACAGTTCAACAGCTGCGCCGCAACACGCTCCGCGCCGCCGCCGACCATATGAGGCAGCAGCAACATCACTTTCCTCTTCTCTTTATTCTCACAAAGATAGAGAGAGGTGTCCGGCTTCTCACTGACGAACAGCTTTCGCGCCGCTTTATACGCCGCCCAGAACGGATATCCTCGGCAGCAAAGCCTCAAAGCGGTGTCCCCGTAGGCGCGGTGCGCGGCAATATCCCGCTTCAGCTGTCGAAACGCTTCTCGCTGCACGATTTTTTCGGCAGCGGAAAGAGACCTGTAGATACTCAGCGCGTTATAGGCACAGCGGATCACATGCGCGGTATTTCTTCTTTCATCGAGAATCTCCGCAGAAAACGCCGACACGGTGTCGTAGACCGACTTCGCGCTGATAAAATTCTTTACGGTCCTCTTGGAGGTCATCACAGAGTTCTCTCTGTATCTTCTGTGATAGAGCGCTTCATGAAGATGCGCCGCTTTGTCAGAGAGCGCGTAGATCTGATAGGAAAGAATCATATCTTCATACATGATTCCCTCGACAAAACGCAGACCGTAGGCTTCAAATAAGCGTTTCGAAATCAGCATCGCCCAAATGGCGACATGGAACTCGCGGTGGTATATCATCTCGCGCATAATGCGCTGAGGATTTCCCGCGGGATAGTATTTATGATAGGTATTCTTATTGTCATAGGATTTTCCGGTCGTATCGTCAAAAGCGATCGCCTCTGAAAAGACGAAGTCCGCGTTTTCTTTGACGGCGACCCGATACAGGCGTTCCAGCGCGGCAGGGTCGAGATAGTCGTCGCTGTCAAGGAAAAAGATCCATTCCCCCCCTGCACAGTCAAGTCCGAGATTTCTCGCGGAAGAAGCCCCGCCGTTGCTCTTTAAATAATAACGGAAGCGAGGGTCGGCCTCGCAGTATTCACGGCAGATATCGGCAGACGCATCCGTCGATCCGTCATCTGCCAGAATCACTTCAAAATGCTCAAAAGACTGTTTTCTGACACTGTCCAGACACTCTCTGAGGTATTGCTCCACATTATAAACAGGAATGATGACGCTGATCAGCGGGTTAGAACTTGTCATTGTGCTCCTCGTTACAACATTCAACAGATTTTTCGGCGATAGTATGATATGAAAAAACCTTCGCGGCTTTCTCGGCGTTTCTCTTCATCTGAGCGTAGTAAACCCGATCGGTCAGCACTTTGTCCATATAGCCGCGGATCGTATCTTCATCGGGCGTGTCAATACAGACCGCGTTATCACAAACATTGGTGTGATCCTTTTCTTCATATCGATGGAACAGACAGGGCAGCGAACAGCCGACCGCCTCTTCCCAAAGGACCGAGTGTCTGCCGACAAACACGCCGAAATCCGATGACATCAGATATTTCTTAATGACCTTTGAATCAAGATAATCGAGATATCGGATCCGGTCATCGGCATCACACAGCTCAAAAAACTCTTTCTGTATATCGTCTGAGACCGAACCGAATACAACAAAGTATGCGTCGGCGGAAGAGATCAGAGAGAAAGCCCTCATCGCCTCCAGGATATGCTTGTTCTTATCCAGCTTTCCCCCGCTGATAAATACAAAAGCGCGGTCGGGAATACCAAGCGCTCTCCGAAGCTCTTTTCTGACGCCCTCTCTGTCGCGCGGAAGGCTGTCCTCGTCGATCCCCATAATCAGAACATCCAGCTTTTCATACGGGATCCCGTAATACTTATGCGCGAAAGCAGCTCTCCACGAAGTGGTAGCATATACTTTGTCGATATCATTTATCCAGCGCTTCCAGCCGCGCCGATGCGCCGCCATCATCGCGGATGAAAGAGGATCCTCTGTATCTGTCGTCCATGCGTCCTGATGACTGTCGGCAACAATATGCAGTCCGGGTCGGTATTCCTTCTTATACCGAATCGCATCCTTCGGAATAAACGAACACAGTCCGTGAATAAAAATCAGATCCGGCTGATAGTCAATCATTTGCCCGAGCATTCCGCGATAGTTTCCGAATGCATTTCTCAGCCTGCTCTTCACTTGTAGACGCAACAGTTCAACTCCGTTGTCCATCATTTTATGACACGGAGCGGTATAGGTGTACCTTCCGTCTTTGCCGCGGGTCTTGGTCGTGGTGACGATCCGGACATCATGTCCGTGTTTATGCTGATACTCGGTCAGAAGGTTATCCTGATAGCTGTAGTTCTCCGTAAACGGAGCCTGCATACAAAAGTGTAGTATTTTCATGAACCCGCGTTCTCCTTCATAAGATCACGAATTTTCTGACACGCCGCGGTCATGTTATGATTCTCGTCTGTGTTCCTGCGGTTGTTCTCGCCTATCGTCCTTCGAAGGGCTTGATTATTTCTCAGAGCAAGGACGGCGTCGGCAAACTCCTCAACGCTCTCGTTCTCCGCAAGGAGTCCGTTGTCATGATCTCTGACAAACTCGCGGATATTCTCAAAATCGGTGATGATCACCGGCTTGTGAAAATACCCCGCCTCAAACGCGGGACGAGCCTGATGGGGATGGCGCATCGGGAACAGAAGGACATCCGACAGCGTATAACACGCGGACATATCCTGCTGTCTGCCGACAAAGCGGATCCGACGCTTCGGATCATTCAGAGAGACATAATCCTTCCAGTACCGAACATAGCGCCGTTCCCTTTTATCTTTTGACAGCGCCGCGTCGTCAAGGGTGTTTCCCGCAACGATCAATCGGACATCATCAGGACACGAGAGCACAGCGCGCACCGCTATATCAAAGCCTTTGATCTCAGATACACCGCCGACATACAGAACATTGAACCCTTTTGGATCGATCCCTAATCTTTCAGCCGCTTCTTCTCTTTTCAGCGTCAGATCAAACTGGTTGTCGGAGACATAATTGTGGATCACCTCTGTGGAGGCTTTCACGAGCCCCTCGCGCTCTTCATCGTATTTTGAAAGAAAAACAACCTTGGAAAACCCGTCAAGATATTTTCTGATCTTGCGGTTAAGGGGATGGTTCGTGTTTCCTTTGATTGTTTCACGAACGAAACAGATACTGTATCTTTTTTTGACCTCAGACAGAGAGCTCATCCACGCGGTCGTCTTGGAGTTGACGACAACCGTATCGGGGTTCTCTTCTCTGATCAAACGGTTCCAATATTGTTTTTGTTTCAAAATCAGCGAAACGCGGTAAAACATCCTCGGGCTCAAAGCCCCGTCTCCCCCGCTGTAGAACGGGATCGCGCCAATCCTTCTGCCGTAGGAGATCACCCTGACGCCCCGCTCCTTATGAAGTCCCTCGAACAGACGGAGCATATCATCCGGCTCGGATGACAGACATACCGTGATCTCATTCTCATCCGACAGCGTTTTAACAACATTATACAAGCTCACGCCCGCGCCGCCGATCAGACCGGAATGATGAATAAACAATATTTTAGCCATATCAGCCTTCCTGTCCGGCGGATAGAGCATCCGCCTTTGTACGCCAAGAATAAATCTCAGAAAGCAAAACCGGGATCATAATAAGAATCGGAAAGATCATCTCATACGAAACGGAGTCGAGAACTGTAACCATGACAAGCGATACGATCAGGCTGTTCGCAATTCTATGGTCCCTGATATCGGTTATATTTTTCTTGATATAGATCGGGACACAGTAGAGCATATTCACATATAGCAGCCCGCCCCATACACCGTATTTCGCGAAAGTATCGAGAATCATAGAGTGTCCGCCGCCGGAATCAAACCAGAGACTGCCGATAAGCGGATAGCGGACGATCGTCCTCAGTGACGCGAGGTAGCGGATAATCCTCGACTCGATGGAATCCGCTGTTTCTGCTCCGTGGATAGAGTTATATATATCGTTGATCTTCTTGGCGATAGTAGTTCCGTTGAACAGCCGGAGCAGAAATTCTCTGACAGGCTCTACATACCCGATCAACCAGACGAGCAGCACAACCACCGCAAGAGATACGAACAGCGCGGGGATAAAGCTCTTCCTGCGGTAGAACGCCAGAATAATCAAGCTGATAACAGAAGTGACAATCGCTATGGAGTATCCCGCTTTCATAATAAACATAAGATATGATACGATCCAGACCGCGCCGAAAGCAAAATAAATTTTGTGTTTTGAGAAAGATTTGATTGTCCACAGCACAATCACAGGGAACAGAATTACCTGAGTATAAATCAGAGAATATCCTCCGACGCCGCGGCGCATATACGAATACAGAGTCTCGTCCGACTTGGCGATTCTTCTCGCCAGGGACGAATCAACCATCAGCTCTTTGAAGGTGATCAGGTTGAATATAATCAGCAGCAGCATACAGAAAAGGATCATCGGCAGCAACTCGTTCCAGCGCTTCTCATAAGAGTGGTTAATGATAAACGCAAGTACCAGCATATAGTACGAAATCAGCTTGACCAGCATCGAAAAATCCATCTTGAACTCTATCAGCGCGATAATCATGATCAAAAGCACAAAAACCAGCGCGAGCTTATGGATTTTATCCATCCTGAGTGTACCGTTAACAGAGCTGAGCACCATCCATCCCACGGCGCATCCCAGCGCAATGATGCGGAATATCTCATCCACACAGAGCGGCGGAGAAACAGACCATACCAGAAGATAAAAGAGCATGATTTCCTGGATGAAAGTCGTCACCGAAGAACGCTTATGAAATATTAAGTTCTTTAACTTTGCAAGTGACTTCGTAATACCCATTTTTCTGTCTCACCGACATAGCTTTGATAGTCAAAAACTTCTCTCAGTTTTCTTTCTGTTGACTTCCCGTGCGCGGCCATTTCGAGCATACACTCTTTGACCGCTTCGACAGAGATATCGTTCAGGAGAATCCCGTCATCCTTCGATCCGATATACCTGCCGATATCATCGAACCCGGTCATAATGATCGGTACGCCGCAGGTATACGCTTCAACAAATTTTGTCGAGAATCCGGCTCTGTTGCGTTTGCTCTTCTCTCTGACAAAAATATAGCAGTCACAGGAGAGCGTATATTTCACCGCAAGATCGTGGGAGACATACCCCTCAAACCGGATCCTGTCATCAGAGCGAACCGCCGCCTCATGAGACGGGATCAGCCGGATGTAGTCCTCTTTGGTGATACCGACGATTCTCAGCCTCAAAGCCGGATCGTCAATCATACAGAAAGCCTGGACGACCTTGTCGAGACTTTCGTTATTAGATACCTCTCCCGCAAAACAGAATTCAAAAAAACCTCTGTGTTCTTCTCTCTTCTGATGCCATACAGGATCGCTTAAATCCACCAGCGGAGGGATTCTGAGCAGATTACATCTATGATACTTTCTCTCCATCATACTGCTGATGACGATCAAATCCGGACATTTCTTCGAAAGAAAATGCTCTATTTCAAACCCATCGATTTTTTTATACCATTGTTTCAAAAATGAACCGTCGGCATAGCTGTTCCACTCTGTGCAGTCATAAGCGACTTTGACAGCGGTATTTCGAAAGGCTCTTTTGACCGCCTTGAACGCGGCATAAGGAGCGTTGTAGGTGATCACCATTCTGACATCATCATACTTTTCGGCGAGCGCCCTGATGTTTTTGGTATCAAAAATATGTCTGAGCCATTCTTTCGACGACTCGGGATACGATTCTTCGTAAATATCCTCATCAAAGGAGGACTGTCTGATACCGTCAAAGCTCTCGTTCCTGACCACACCGAGAAACGCTGTTCTGTAGCCGAGCGCATGAAAGATCTTCGCGTTGTTCATCACGCGGTGCGCAGCGGCGTTCTTATCAGGCAGTTCAAAGTTGCCCGTATATAGGATTGTTCCGTTCGTCACTTTATCGCACCTTTCTTTCTATCGCATAATATCCCGTCTTAAAGCTGGACTTTTGAGGACTGCGCCGCGCCGGAGAGCTCCGGATCGTTTTTACCGACAGCTCTTTCTATCTTCCTGAGATAGGTGTTAATCACTAAATTTCGGTCAAAGAGCCTTTCCATTCGCTCTCTGCCGGCTTTGCCCATCCGGGCCTTCTCTTCATAGGAAAGCGCGAGGAACTTTCGAATCGCGTTCATCAGATCCTCATCGTTTTTCGCTTCGAATAAGAAGCCGGTCTTGCCGTCATCAATCACATCTACCGTGCCGGGGATCTTTGAGCCGATACACGCTCTGCCCATTGCCGAAGATTCCAAAAGGACATTCGGCACGCCCTCTCCGCCGTGAGACGGAAGTACGGTACAGTGACATCGATCGATACAGCTGATGATATTATTCGTAAACCCGAGATACTCGACAACACCCTCGTCCTCATATCGATCCACGAGCCGCATATAATTCTCTTCTTCATTCCAGCCGGCGATGAAAAACCTCGTATGCGGATACTCCTCTTTGATCCTTCTTGCCGCGTGCAGATACTCATGAATCCCTTTGACGCGCATCACACGCGCGATAAAGATGAACTTGACCGTATCATCCTTCGGCATCGGTCTGAACGGAAACTGGTAAAGATTCACGCCCGATCCGGGAAGCAGTTCGTTGTTCTTTCCGACCATACGGTTTTTAACAAAGAAATCTCTGTCCTGCGCGTTCTGAAAAAAGACAAGATAGGGATTTTTTCCGAGAGAAATCCGATATAGGATTTTGCATAACTTACAAATAAAATCATCTGTCAGAAAGGTAGCGCCGGTACCGGTGATATTGCAGATCTGCTTGTACTTTTCGCCGGTCTCGGGGTTCTTTAAAAAGCGGTTTCCCAAAGCGCCGTAGATATTCGGTTTGATCTCATACGACAGAATCACATCCGGTTTCACCTTACGAATAATCCGCCTGTACCTGAATATCAGCAGCAGATCTTTGAGCGGATTGGTGCCGCGCCGCTCCACCTCAGTCGGGATGACCGTACATCCCAAGGCGGTAAAAAAACGGTTGTCGTCGGATTCGGGGATCGATATGTAGATATCATACCCGCGGTCCGCAAGCTCTTCGATCAGCTCCCGCCGTGTAAAATACAACGATGTAAAGTGCGCGGCTAAGAATAATATCTTCTGTTTCATGCTATCTTGTCTACCCCTTGTTCGAAAGAAAATGTCTGTGCCGTCTTTCGGACATTACTACCCATTCATTATCTCAGCAGAACAGAACGCCCGCTGAAACCCGCTGTCAGCGCAGGCGGAACTCCTCAGTCCGCCCTGCGCAAAATATCGTTACTCGTCAGCGGACGAGCGCTTCTTCTTTTTCTGACGCTTATCTCTCTTCTTGATCTCTTTCTCGATCACGGACTTGAGATGCTTCGGCGTATTGAGGATCGTATGCTTCCAGTTGACGACATAGTTCAACACACCGCCAATAATCGGGATGCCGGACTTCTCCAGCCGCCCGACCGCCTTTCTGATATGTTCCACCTTCGCGTCGTCAAAACGCACGATAAACAATACGGTATCGGTGATCTCGTTGAGACGCAGCACCTCGGCGTCAACGCCGACGGGAGCAGCGTCGATCAGGACATAGTCATATCCGCCGATCACTCTGTCGATCTGCTCAAGCAGCGCGTCATTGAAGGTCTCGGGATTCTTCTCGAGGATCAGCGGCAGCAGATCAAGACAGCCGTTGATATGCGCGATCGCGTCGAGCGAATCTGCGTCGCCGCGGTACAGAGCGTTCAGGGTGTTTTCATAAGGCAGATCGCTGTAAAACAGCGTGCCGAGCGTCGGATTGTTGAAGTCACAGTCGATCAGAAGCGTCTTCTTGCCGAGCTTGGAGAGATGAACCGCGATATCCGCGAGCAGCCTCGTCTTGCCCTCTTCGTGCTTTGTAGAAGTGATGTAGAGCTTGTGATACCCCTTCTGCTGCATCCGGTTGATGAGCATATGCGTCACGGAGTTGATATCATCCTGAATAGGCAGATTCAAATTTGAGAGGGGATCGGACGCGGCGTACCGGGTATCAAAAGGAAGACCTCCGAAGGTGTCGATATCGAAGAACTCCACGATCTCATGTTCGTTGATAACTGTAGTGTAGATGGCCCATCTGAGGATACAGAGAATCAATCCCACGAAGAAGCCGATGATCACCCACAGCGCGATATTATTGTCACCGCCGACGATGAAGATCGCCTTCGGCTCGTTGATCACGGCGACCTGACCGATCTTGAGCGTATCGATCAGTGATTCATCGACCGCCTTGTTGAGCGCCTTCATGATTTCCAGACCCTCGTTGCCGCTGCGCCACATCAAAGTAAACTCGACGATCTCAGTCTCTCCGTATCTGTTCAGCGAAAGATTGCGCGAGATATCCACGGGAGAGACCCCCTGAAGACCTACGCTGTCGATCACCTTCTGCATCGTCTTCTCGCTCTTGAAGATGTACATTGCGGTATCGGTCAGACTTCTCGCGTAGTCGAGGTCGCTACCGTAGGGGGTGGTGGTTCGCGAGGTGTACTGGCCGTTCTTGTTCACGGCGACGACCGCGACTGAGGAGGTGATCTTATATTCCTTGACCATCTCGCCGCGGATATAATCGATACCGATCAGCACCACACCAACGATCAGCCCGATGAAGGTACACAGGATGATCGTCCGCCAACCTTTGACGATATGATATAATATATCACTTTTTTTATAACCCTTACGATTCATTTACTTCTCTCCGCTTTCGGTTTTGCTTTTTCTTTTCCCTTTATTTTTGCGAACAAAATATATCACGAGGAACACCGCCAGACCGATGACTGCAGCTGAGACGACGACGGATACGGTATCCCACAAAGTCCAGATCTCTTTGTTCATCTGCTGGAGTTTGCCAATATCCTTGAGATCGATCTTGATCCTGCCGGAGCGGTTGTTGTTGATCTCAAGCTCATAGGCGCCGGGCTCAAGACCCTCCATGACATACGCCGCAGAATTTGTCTCCCATTCCTCCGCGATAACGCCGTCGCTGTTGTAGAGCTTCATATCATAGCCGGAGATCCCCACTTTGAAGAGGATATCGGTGATATCCACCGACAGACGCGTCATATACGCGGTCTCGGTGATACTCCGGGTCGTCTTGCCCTCGATATACCCGTCATTGTCTACGGTCACGGTGATCGTGTCAAATGACCTGCGGTAGGGCTCGGGGAGATTCTCGAGCGTCAGCGTATAGGTGGTATTCTTTTCAAGATCCGTCAGCGTGACGCTGCCGCCCTTGTCGGTGATCAGATTCTCACGATCGGATACGCTGAACACCGCGCCGATGATCGGATCCTTCGAATATTCATCCGTCAGGTTCACCGTCGCCCTCGTCTTCTCACATCTGAGGCTGTAGCGATTCGCGTCGGAATCCGTTTCCTCGAGCTTGACATTGAGCTTCGAGCGGTTCAGCGCGTAGAACTGCGCAGGAGACTTCTGCTGTACCGTATAGGTGCCGAGATACAGCTCGATGCTCTGTCCGGCGCCTGTCTCATCACAGGAGAACTCGTCCACCTTCTCGCCCTTCTTGTATCTTACGGTACCGTCGAGCGTGATGATATCCTGAGCGGCAAACACCTCATAGCTGCCGCCGCCGATCTTCTCGCCTGTAACAGAGTCGACCTCTTGAACATAGATGACCGCCTTTGCGGGAGACATCGGCACCTGTACCATAAACGGCTCGGGCCAGTCGAGCGACTCTGTGATCTCAAAGGAGACATCCTTTGCCACTGAATACCCCTCGGGCGCTGTCAGGTTATGCAGCGAGTACCAACCCTGAGAGATCTTCTCGGGAAGGTAGAAGGTACCCGCCTCGGTGGTCTCGTACTGTTTATACTCCACCTTGGTCGGATAGTAGGTATGCAGCGTGAGCAGTCCGCCGTGGGCATCCTTCTCGGCATACAGCTCAAAGAGCGTACCTTCCTTTTTGATGACATTTTTGGTTTCTTCATCGACAACCGTCACCAGCACCGCGGTCTTGTCGTGACCGATGTCAAAATAGATGCCCTCGTTATCATTATCGCCGGGATCATCTACGCCTGAACCGCCTCCGCCGCCGCTGCTGCTGTTGTCGTTATCGTACTTCTGATTCTCATGTTGCCAGTAATCGGCGTCGTGATTGTTATCGTAAACATTATAGGTCTCGTAGTCGTAGTCCTTCTCGTGCTCCTCGTTGTTCATCTGCGTCAAAAGCAGCAGAAGCAGCATCAAGATCAGCAGGATCACAAGCAGCAGACCGGTCAGAATATCGGTAAACGACTTCCAGTATTCTTCTTCGCCTTGTTTAATTACTTTTCGTTTTTTCATAGTATACCCTATTTCAACTTTCCGCCGCTAAGCAGAGATAAAAATTTCATCAACCGATGCAATCGAATGAAGGCGCTCAGTCCTCAACAGCGGGATATTGCATCAGCTTCGCGAACTCATAGCGGGTCATCTCGGGATACAGATGCTCACCCTTGCCGTACAGACAGCCGTACTTCTTGATATCCGCGAGCTGCTTCGCCGAGGATACGCCGCCGCAGATCAGGTTGATATGCGTATTCTGCGCCTGACGGAAAATGCTTTCCACATCGTCGGGATTCTCGACAAGATCGATATTGAGATATACCTCGTCGGCTCTGGTCGCACCCAACCCGACAAAGTTGCCGTCGAAGTTTGAGACCGAGATCCTGATGCCTTTCTCTATGAACGCGCGCTCTGCCTTGATAGCTTCTTCGTTGCAAATCACATAGGTGGAGGCGTCGATCGCAATCTCGATGTTTCTCGGATCAAGGTCATATTTATCAAGCAGGGAGGAGATCGTCTCATCGACATCCAGCGCCAGAAGATCCGTCTTGCGGACATCGAGGATCACCGGTACGGGATTTGAACCGCTTCTGACCCATCCTTTGACGGTCTTCAAGACCTCTTCCCACATATGGACATCGAGCTTCGCAATAAAGCCGTCGGACTCGACGATCGGCAAATAGACCGAGGGCTGCACGGTACCTAAGACCGAGTGGTTCCACCGGAGCTTGCTCTCCGCCTTGAGGATATTGCGGTCGGACAGACCGCAGACCGGCTCTAAACTGAAGGTGAACTCTCCGCGCTTGAGACCGGAGATGATATCGATCATCATCCGCTGCTCCTGAGCTGGATCTGCCGCCTTCTGGCTGAGATTGAGGCTCGAGTTGGTGCGGATCACCTCGAGTGTTTCGATCATCCGCTCGGTGTTGAGATACTGCTTCGCGCGGATCTGCTCATCAACTGAGAGCTGGATCTGTGCATGGAACCGGTCGATGAACAGGTTCATCTCCCGGATCGCGATATTCCACACCAAACGGTAAGCGACATTGAAGAGGATCGAGAGGATAACGCCCACGATAGAGGTATAGAACGCGGTCGCGATACCGCGAAGCAGATTCTCGATACTCTCGATCGTCGCCTCGGCGGTGCCGAAGGAGACAGAGCTGATACCGGTGACCAGCCCGAGGAAGGTGCCGAGCAGACCGAGTGCGGTCAGCATACCGGCGATCTGCAGCACAACCCCTCTCCAGCTCAACAGAGAGAGCGCTTCCTCGTTGATGACATCCTCGATATCGCTGATGACGACGCCCTTGTCCCTCTCCTCCTTCACGCTCTCAAGATAGGAGTCAAAGATCTGATCGAGATTTCTTTGTCTGAAGAACGGCGTCTCGATCTGAACAGCGGTCCATATATAATCCGCGTTGATCTCCTTGGCGCGGTCGATGCTCAACTGCCCGTTCTTGAAGCCTCCGCTGTAAAGAAGAAGCGGCACCAAGCTGAACACGAATCCCAGCGCCACCGCGACGCCCATCACGCCGACAACCAGCATCGATAGATAGTCCGGCGAGATCGCCGTCAGCGCGACGCAGATCACCGCGAACACCGTGCTGAGAATAATAATTGTTTTTCTCATAATACACCCCTGTCTTTCAAGTCTTTTCCGGCGTTACTGCCACTGAATCCGGGTGGTTTTTCCGGCTTTTTCGAAGCAGCTTTTGTGATCGTTCTCTCACAAAAAAGTCACTTCTTTCCTATTGTATACAAATTTAGATTATGATAGCACTTTTTGAGAATTTTGTCAATTTTTCGGACACATTTCAGGTATAAAAAATCCGCTTCTGCTCATAACAGAATCAGAAACGGTTTTTTCTATGAAAAAAGCGTTCATATCGCTCAATCTGAAGGCGCTAAAGCCGTAAAACTACAAAGACGCCTTTTCGATGATAAAATCCACTACGCGCTCAGCGCTCTTTCCGTCGGTATAAAGTTTGAGACTGTCAACCAGCTCGTGTCTCTTCTCCTTCATCCGGTCGGTGCCGCTGTTGACATCCAGAACAAACTCTTTGAATTCGTCCATGTTATAGAGGATCTGAGCGCCCGAACAGAACTTCTCGTAGTCCTCTGTCAGACCGAAGCTGTCACGGTACAGATCGATATCCTCCCAGATCGGCGCGACCGGCTTGTCACAGATCAGATAGTCATAGTAGATGGAGGAGTAGTCGGTGATCAGCGCGTCACAGCTTGCGACCAGCTCGTATGAGGTGCAGTAGTGCTGATCGAAGATACCGTTATCGATAAAGATGATGTTGCTGTGACCGAGCAGGTTGATGATATCCAGATCCTGCTGAAAATGAGGCTTGATGATCAGCATTGTCCTCGTTTCCTTCAGAAACTGATTGAGCTCCTCCACATCCCGATCGTTATGAAGGATCGGGATAGGACTCATCGTGTTGGAGGAATCCATATTTCTGTTCTGACGGTAGGTCGGATACCAGATGATATATTTTTCCGCGTCATGATGAAACATCTTGTTCAGATCGAGCCTGCGGTAGCTTGTCAGCACATCGTTGCGCGGATAGCCCAGCGCGTAGAGCTTCTCTAAGGGGATATCGAGCTCATAGGAGAGGCTTTTGTTCATCCCCTCGCACAACGAAATGCTGTAATTCACCTTCTCCGGCACGGTATAATACGCCCTCGTGCTCTTGATCGGAGCGCCGTGAGAGAGATAAAAGGAGTTCTGATCATCACGGAAGGTCGCGAGGCACTTGTTCTCGCTGATCAGACACCTGGATCTGTTCTTCAGATCCAGGATCTTGCCCGCCTGAGAATCGTCGGTCATGTCAATATAGTCCACATTCTCATAGGGCGGATAGTCCTTGCTGCCTTCATACAGC
>CAJOII010000007.1 GCA_905234535.1 uncultured Ruminococcus sp. | reverse complement strand
CTGAACGCCGTCTTTGATGCCTTCGGTGATGTCAACGGTCTGTTCTGTGCCGTTGTTGAAGATGATGCCCTTGACATCAGCGGGAACCTCTGCTTCATAGATGTCCTCGCCGTAGCCGTTCTGGCCTACCTTAGTCGCAGCCTTGCCGGGCCACTCGCCGCCGTTGTCCCAATAATACGCGTTTACGGTTTCCCAACCCTGATTGTTGGTGAAGTAAACCTTAATTGTATCGGAAGAAGAGGTAGGAGCCTCAGTTGCGGAGGTTGGCTCTTCGGAAGAGGGCTCTTCGGGGGTGTAAGTGGTGGATTCTACCTTCCATTTGCCCTCGTTGTCCTTCTCTGTCGGATACCACTGAACGCCGTCAGCGATACCTTCGGTGATATCAACAGTCTGCTCTGTGCCGTTGTTGAAGATGATGCCTGCGATATTTGCGGGAACCTCTACCATGTAGATGTCCTCGCCGTAGCCGTTCTGACCAACCTTAGTAGCAGCTTCGCCCGGCCACTCGGTGAAGGATGCTAAACCTGCGGAAGGAAGCCAATAGTAAGCGTTAACTGTCTCCCAACCCTGGTTGTTGGTGAAATAAACTTTGATCGTATCGGAAGAAGTAGTGGGAGCGGTGGTGGGCTCTTCAGAGGAAGGCTCGGAACCGCCGGCGATATAGAAGTAACCGCCGAAGTCTGCCCATTCTTCGTTGCCGTCGGGTCTGAAGTAGATGGTGACATCGCCTGCGTGAGCAGCGTCAACAACATATTCATTACCCATGCCGTCGGGATACCATACGGTGATCTCGCCGGACTCGACCTTAACTACCTTAATGCCGTCGTTCTCAGCAAGAGTGGTGTCGAGCATATACTCACCCTCAGCGCCTGCGTTCGCGCCGAACATATCGGTGATAGAGATCGAAGCAACGCTCCAAGGATCGGAAATGAGATAATAGCCGTCAGCTAAATCGCCGGGAACAGTTGTCGGAGCAGTTGTCGCGTCTGTAGAAGGCTCTTCGGGAGTGTAGGTAGTAGCTTCTACTTCCCATTTGCCCTCTTCGTTCTTTTCGGTCGGATACCACTGAACGCCGTCAGCGATACCTTCGGTGATGTCAACGGTCTGTTCTGTGCCGTTATTGAAGATAACGCCCTTGACATCAGCGGGAACCTCTGCTTCATAGATGTCCTCGCCATAGCCGTTCTGGCCCACCTTTGTCGCAGCCTTGCCGGGCCACTCAGCGCCGTTATCCCAATAGTAAGCGTTTACGGTTTCCCAACCCTGATTGTTGGTGAAATAAACTTT
The DNA here is from genome assembly GCA_905234535.1 of uncultured Ruminococcus sp. GTDB lineage: Bacteria > Bacillota > Clostridia > Oscillospirales > Acutalibacteraceae > Ruminococcoides. The sequence continues at coordinate 55,725 of CAJOII010000007.1, read as the reverse complement.
GATAGTATCGGAAGAAGTAGTGGGAGCGGTGGTGGGAGCTGTTGTAGCATCGGTGGAGGGCTCTTCGGGGGTGTAGGTGGTGGATTCTACCTTCCACTTACCCTCGTCGTCCTTCTCTGTCGGATACCACTGAACGCCGTCTTTGATGCCTTCTGTGATATCTACAGTCTGTTCTGTGCCGTTGTTGAAGATGATGCCCTTGACATCAGCGGGAATCTCTGCTTCGTAGATGTCCTCGCCGTAGCCGTTCTGGCCTACCTTAGTCGCAGCCTTGCCGGGCCACTCGCCGCCGTTGTCCCAATAATACGCGTTTACGGTCTCCCAACCTTTGTTGTTGGTGAAGTAAACCTTAATAGTATCGGAAGAAGTGGTCGGAGCCTCAGTTGCGGAGGTGGGCTCTTCGGAAGAGGGCTCTTCGGGGGTGTACTCGGTCGCGCCGACTTCCAATTTGCCCTCTGCGTTCTTATCGGTAGCATACCACTGAGCGCCGTCTTTGATGCCGGTGGTAATATCAACAGTCTGTTCTGTGCCGTTGTTGAAGATGATGCCTTTGACATCAGCAGGAACCTCTGCCATATAGATGTCCTCGCCGTAGCCGTTCTGGCCTACCTTTGTGGCAGCCTCGCCCGGCCACTCAGCGCCGCCGTCCCAATAATAAGCGTTTACGGTTTCCCAACCCTTGTTGTTGGTGAAGTAAACCTTAATCGTATCGGAAGAAGTAGTCGGAGCTGTTGTCGCGTCTGTAGAAGGCTCAGAAGCGCCTACTACATAGATGACCTTACCCTTGGTTGCGGTTGCGCCGCCGTCAATCCAGTCTTCGCCGCCGTCGCCGTTGGGTCTGAAGTAAACGGTGATCTCACCCGAGTAACCGGTGAGGTCGTTACCCATGCCGTCCGGGAACCAGTCAGCGTCGTCGATAGATACGCCGTCTGCGGAGTAAGCTACCTTGAACTTGTCGTCAGCGGATACGGTCAGGGTGATCATGTATTCGTCGCCTTCTGCGCCTTCGTTCTTAGAAAGAGCGTAAGCTGCATCGGGCTTCCAGTTGGTCATAGAACCAACGATGTAATAGTCGGAATCACCGATCGGAGGCTTAACAGTAGGCTCGTCGGTGGAGGGCTCTTCGCCGCTGGCAATATAGAAGTAGCCGCCGAAGTCTGCCCATTCTTCGTTACCGTCGGGTCTGAAGTAGATGGTGACCGCGCCTGCGTGCGCAGCGTCAACCACATACTCGTTGCCCATACCGTCGGGATACCATACGGTGATCTCGCCGTTCTCTACCTTGACGACCTTGATGCCGTCGTTCTCAGCGAGAGTAGCCTCGAGCATATACTCGCCCTCAGCGCCTGCGTTCGCGGAGAACTTGTCGGCAGCTGTCAGAGCGGAAACGCTCCAAGGATCGGAGATGAGGTAATAACCGTCAGCTAAATCGCCGGTGGTAGGTTCGTCTGTAGAAGGCTCGATAGCGGAAGCTACATAGATAACCTTCTTAGACTCGTCAGACGCCATCGCGATCCAGTCTTCGCCGCCGTCGCCGTCGGGTCTGAAGTAAACAGTGATCTCACCCTCATAACCGGTGATATCATTGCCCATGCCGTCCGGGAACCAGTCAGCGTCGTCGATGTTTGTTCCGTCTGCGGAGTAAGCTACCTTGAACGCATCATCTGCGGATACGGTCAGGGTAATCATATATTCTGTACCCTCTGCGCTCTCATTCTTGGAGAGAGCGTAGGAAGCGTTCGGAGCCCAACCGGTCATGGAACCGACAATATAATAGTCGGAATCACCGGGTACGGGTTCTGCAGTGGGCTCCTCAGAAGGGTTTACATCACCTGCAACATAGATGACTTTACCCTTGGAGCCGCCGCCGTCATACCAGTCTTCGCCGCCGTCGCCGTTGGGTCTGAAGTAAACGGTGATCTCGCCCGAGTAACCGGTGAGGTCGTTACCCATACCGTCCGGGAACCAGTCAGCGTCGTCGATGTTTGTTCCGTCTGCGGAGTAAGCCACCTTGAACGCATCGTCAGCGGATACGGTCAGGGTGATCATGTATTCTTCGGTGTCGGCGCTTTCGTTCTTAGTAAGAGCGTAAGAAGCGTTCGGAGCCCAGCCGGTCATGGAACCAACAAGGTAGTAGTCAGAATCGCCGGGGGTGGGGCCGTCTGTCGGGAGGTCTCCCTGACCTGCGACATAGATGACCTTGCCCTTGGTCGCGGTCTCGCCGCCGTCGATCCAATCTTCGCCGCCGTCACCGTTGGGTCTGAAGTAAACGGTGATCTCGCCCGAGTAACCGGTGAGGTCGTTACCCATACCGTCCGGGAACCAGTCAGCGTCGTCGATGGTATAACCGTCCGCGGAGTAAGCTACCTTGAACGCATCCTCGGGAGATACGGTCACGGTGATCGAATACTCTTCGGTGTCGGCGCTTTCGTTCCTCGAGAGAGCGTAAGAAGCGTCGGGAGCCCAACCGTTCATCGAACCGACAAGATAGTAGTCGGAGTCACCGATCGGAGGCTCAACGGTGGGTTCATCGGTGGGCAGTGTAGGCTCATCGGTCGGACCCTGTGTGGGCTGAGTAGGCTCGTCGCCGCCCTCGATGGGCTCGTTGATGCCTCTGCCGTCAGCGATGGGCATCAGTGCGCACCACTGCTGGATCAGAGTGGCGTCGCCTACATTGACTAAGCCGTCTTTGTTTACATCAGCAGCCTTGAAGTCGATCGAGTTCGGGTCGTACTTGGCATAATCAAGATACGGCTCGCTCGGATTGACAGGATCGGGAAGCATAAATGCTATCGCCTGCTGGATGTAGGTTGCGTCGCCAACATTGACAAGACCGTCGTTGTTCGCGTCGCCGAGCAGTCTGGCAGCAGCACCGACTGATACAATTCCGACGGTAACCATAGTGGCTAACATGCAGAATACCAAAACAATGCTAATGCCTTTTTTGATTTGTTTCATTGAAACTCCTCCCTAAAAAATATTAATGAACTTAGCGTACAATTACGCACACTACGCTATCGTTAATATTATATTACAAAGATGTCACCAATTCAATAAAGGAACCGCTTTTTTGTGATAGAAATTGAGGGGGCTTTTTTGTGTATTTTGTACAAGCTATTTTGATAAAGTTGTGACATTCATATCAAAACAATTCAAAATATGTTCATAGAATGAACTGTATTTGATCATTACAAAGCGGTTACAAAATCCGACATTTGACTCAGGATATAGCGATTTTTTCTCTGTTTACACACTATATCTGCAGCTCTGTAGAGAAAAAGCGCCCCGAAAAACGGGACGCTTCGTCATTTTATACAGCTTTATTCCTCAGCGGCAGGCTGGGTAGGCATCGAGGGGATATAGTTCTCTTCGAGCTCTACATTATTATATCTTGACATACCGGTGCCGGCGGGAACCAGCTTGCCGATCAGAACATTCTCCTTGAGGCCTACGAGCGGGTCGACCTTGCCTTTGATCGCGGCGTCGGTGAGAACTCTCGTGGTCTCCTGGAAGGACGCGGCGGAGAGGAAGGAGTCGGTCGCCAGTGACGCCTTGGTGATACCCAAGAGCAACTGGGTCCAGGATGCCTCTTTGAGACCTTCTTCGCCGGAGGCGATGCGCTCGCGGATCTCCTTGTTCGCGAAGAGGACATCGGTGCGGTTATACATCTGACCGGGCATGAAATCGGTCGAACCGGGATCATCGACTCTGACCTTCTTGAGCATCTGTCTGACGATGACCTCGATGTGCTTGTCGTTGATGTCAACACCCTGCAGACGGTAGGTGCTCTGCACCTCTGAGATCAGGTAGTCCTGAACCGCCTTCGCGCCTAAGATTTCTAAGATGTCGTGCGGGTTGACGGCGCCGTCGGTGATCTTGTCGCCCTTCTTGATCTGCTGACCCTCCTGTACGGCGACTCTGAAGCCGAACGGGATCAGATACGCCTTCTCTTCGGAAGTATCTTTATTATATACCACCGCGTGACGGTTGTTCTTGATATCCTCGAAACGAACCTCGCCGTCGATCTCGGAGATGATCGCCAGAGACTTCGGCTTTCTCGACTCGAAGAGCTCCTCTACACGGGGAAGACCCTGTGTGATATCCTCTGCGGACGCGACGCCGCCGGTGTGGAAGGTACGCATCGTCAGCTGGGTGCCGGGCTCACCAATGGACTGGGCGGCGATGATGCCGACCGCCTCGCCTACGGTGACGGGCTGGCCGTTCGCAAGGTTCGCGCCGTAGCACTTCTTGCAGACGCCGTGCTTGGAGTGGCAGCCTAAGATTGATCGGATCTCCACTCTCTCTACGCCAGAGGAGCAGATGATGTCCGCTTCCTTATCGCCGATGAGGGTATCTTTGGAGACGAGAACATTGCCGTTCTCATCGAGGAAGTCGCGCACAAGATAGCGTCCGATCAGACGCTCGTGCATCTCTTCGATGACCTGCTTGCCCGCCTTGATGTCGAAGACCTCTAAGCCCTCGTTCGAGTGGCAGTCATCCTCGCGGATGATGACCTCCTGCGAGACATCGACCAGTCGTCTGGTCAGATAGCCGGAGTCAGCGGTTCTCAGCGCGGTATCGGCAAGACCTTTACGCGCGCCGCGGGAGGAAATGAAGTATTCTAAGATGTTCAGACCTTCACGGTAGTTCGCCCTGATCGGGATCTCGATGGTCTTACCGGAGGTATTCGCGATCAGTCCGCGCATACCGGCGAGCTGACGGATCTGGCTCATGGAGCCTCTCGCTCCGGAGTGAGCCATCATATAGATCGGGTTGTAGCGGTCGAGGTTAGACTGGAGCTTGTCTGTGACATCATCGGTCGCCTTCTCCCAGATCTTGAGGACCTCTTCGTATCTCTCCTGATCGGAGCGCAGACCCATGTTGAACTCTTCACGGATCTCATCGACATCCGCCTCGGCCTTCGCGATAATATCCTTCTTCTCGGGAGGAATGATTGCGTCCTTGACAGCGACGGTGATCGCGCCGATGGTCGAATACTTATAGCCCTGCGCCTTGATATCGTCGAGCACCACAGCGGTCACCTCGGTGCCGTGCACCTTGATGCAGGCGTCGATGATCTTGCCCAGTTCCTTCTTGCCGACTAAGAAGTCGACCTCAAAGCGGAAGATATTCTCTTCCTTCGTGCGGTCAACAAAGCCTAAGTCCTGCGGGATCGCGCGGTTGAAGATAATCTTGCCGACGGTGGTGTCGACCAGACCCTGACGCTTGATACCGTCAAACTCTGCCTCGCGTCTTACCTTGATCGCGGAGTGGAGGGTAAGGACGCCGGTCTGATACGCCATCAGCGCTTCGTCGACATCCTTGAACACCTTGCCCTCGCCGATCTCGCCGGCTTTATCGAGGGTGAGGTAGTAGGAGCCTAAGATCATATCCTGTGTCGGAACGACAACGGGACGACCGTCGGAGGGCTTCAAGAGGTTGCCCGCCGCGAGCATCAGGAATCTCGCCTCGGCCTGCGCCTCAGCGGAGAGCGGTACATGAACCGCCATCTGGTCGCCGTCGAAGTCCGCGTTGTACGCGGTACAGACCAGCGGGTGGAGCTTGAGCGCTCTGCCCTCGACCAGTACCGGCTCGAACGCCTGGATACCAAGACGGTGGAGTGTGGGCGCGCGGTTCAAGAGAACCGGATGACCCTTGATGACGATCTCGAGCGCGTCCCAAACCTCGGGCTTCGCACGCTCGACGGCTTTTCTCGCCGCCTTGATGTTCTGAACCGCCTTGGTCTCGACCAAGCGCTTCATGACGAAGGGCTTGAAGAGCTCTAACGCCATCTCCTTGGGCAGACCGCACTGGTACATCTTGAGCTCGGGGCCGACGACGATAACCGAACGGCCGGAGTAGTCGACACGCTTACCGAGCAGGTTCTGTCTGAATCGTCCCTGCTTGCCCTTGAGCATATCGGAGAGGGACTTTAAGGAACGGTTGGAGGGGCCTGTCACCGGACGGCCTCTTCTGCCGTTATCGATCAAAGCGTCTACCGCCTCCTGCAGCATACGCTTCTCGTTGCGGATAATGATATCGGGAGCTTCTAACTCGAGAAGTCTCTTTAAGCGGTTGTTGCGGTTGATCACGCGTCTGTAGAGATCGTTTAAGTCGGAGGTCGCGAACCTGCCGCCGTCGAGCTGGACCATCGGACGGATATCGGGCGGAATGACGGGGAGAACCTCCATGATCATCCACTCGGGACGGTTGCCGGAGAGGCGGAACGCCTCAACGACCTCGAGTCTCTTAGAGATACGAACTCTCTTCTGGCCGGTAGCGCCCTCGAGCTCTTCCTTCAAAGACTGAGACAACTCGTCGAGATCGATCTCCGCGAGCAGGTCTCTGATCGCCTCGGCGCCCATCGCCGCAGAGAAGTCATCCTCGTATTTCTCCTTCATATCGCGGTATTCCTGCTCTGTTAAGAACTGCATCTTTGAGAGCTCTCTCGCGTCGCCGGGATCGGTGACGATATAGGAGCTGAAATACAGCACCTTCTCAAGCATTCTCGGAGAGATGTCGAGCATCAGAGAGATTCTCGAGGGAATACCCTTGAAGTACCAGATGTGGGACACGGGAGCCGCGAGCTCGATATGGCCCATACGCTCTCTTCTGACCTTGGCACGAGTGACCTCAACGCCGCAGCGGTCGCAGATCTTGCCCTTGAAGCGGATTCTCTTATACTTGCCGCAGTGGCACTCCCAGTCCTTGGTGGGTCCGAAAATACGCTCGCAGAAGAGACCGTCTCTCTCGGGCTTTAAGGTTCTGTAGTTGATTGTCTCGGGCTTTTTAACTTCGCCGTAGGACCATTCTCTGATCTGATCGGGAGAAGCAAGACCGATTTTTATTGAATCAAAAACATTATTATCCATTTACTTCTCCTCCTTTATATTTCATCTGAGCCGTAGTCGTCGTAGTCAAGCATATCGTCGCTGTCCTCAAAGATCGAGGACTCGTCGAACATATTGCCCTCTTCGTCCTGATCCTCGTCGAGGAGGAAGCCGTCCATAGAGGTCATCACCTGCTCCTCATCGAAGCTCTCGGGCTCATCCTGAGCGACAACGATATCGTCGTCCTCGTCAAAGTGCTGTTTTAAGTCGATCTCTTCGCCGTCAGAATTGAGGACTCTGACATCGAGAGAGAGCGACTGGAGCTCTTTGATGAGTACCTTAAACGATTCGGGGATGCCCGGGGTCGGGATGTTCTGACCCTTGACGATCGCCTCGTAGGTCTTGACACGGCCTACCACATCGTCACTCTTCACGGTGAGAATCTCCTGAAGAGTATAGGCGGCGCCGTAGGCTTCGAGCGCCCATACTTCCATCTCACCGAAGCGCTGTCCGCCGAACTGCGCCTTGCCGCCCAAGGGCTGCTGGGTAACTAAGCTGTAGGGACCGGTGGAACGCGCGTGGATCTTATCGTCGACAAGATGATGCAGCTTTAAGTAGTACATATACCCGACGGTGACGGGGTTATCAAACAGCTCGCCGGTACGGCCGTCGCGGAGCATCGTCTTGCCCTCCATGGAGATACCGTTCTGCTTGAAGCACTCGCCGAAGTCGAGGCCGGTGACCTCTCTCTTGTCGGGGTAGTCGTCTTTATTCTTGATCTGTTCGAACAATTCGAAGATATCGGCTTCGTGCGCGCCGTCGAAGACCGGCGTCATGATCTTCCAGCCGAGCGCCTTCGCGGCATAGCCGAGGTGAACCTCGAGCACCTGACCGATATTCATACGGGAGGGAACGCCCAAGGGGTTCAGTACGATATCGAGCGGGGTGCCGTCGGGCAGGAACGGCATATCCTCAACGGGGAGGATCCTCGAGACAACGCCCTTGTTGCCGTGGCGACCCGCCATCTTGTCACCGACGGAGATCTTGCGCTTCTGCGCGAGATAGCAGCGGACAACCTTGTTGACGCCGGGCTGCAGCTCGTCGCGGGAGTCCTCTCTGGTGAAGACCTTGACATCCACAACGATGCCGGACTCACCGTGAGGCACTCGAAGAGAAGTATCTCTGACCTCTCTCGCCTTCTCGCCGAAGATCGCTCGGAGCAGTCTTTCTTCGGCGGTCAGCTCAGTCTCGCCCTTCGGGGTGACCTTACCGACTAAGATATCACCGGCGTGAACCTCGGCGCCGATATGGATGATACCGTTCTCATCGAGGTCTTTGAGCATATCCTCACCGACATTCGGGATGTCGCGGGTGATCTCTTCGGGACCGAGCTTGGTGTCTCTCGCGTCGATCTCGTACTCTTCAATATGGATAGAGGTATACACATCGTCCCTGACGATCTTCTCGTTGATCAGGACGGCGTCCTCGTAGTTGTAGCCTTCCCATGTCATGAAGCCGATGAGCGCGTTCTTGCCTAAGGAGATCTCGCCGTTCTTGGTAGCGGGACCGTCCGCTAAGACCTCGCCCTTCTTGACTCTCTGACCTCTCTCGACAACGGGGATCTGGTTGATGCAGGTGCCCTGGTTGGAGCGGAGGAACTTGATGACCTCGTGATCCTTGACCTTGCCTGAATCATAAGAGACGCGGATATGGTCGGCATCGACGCTCATGACGGTGCCGTCGTCCTCAGCTAAGACGCAGACGCCGGAGTCGGTGCCCGCCTTGTACTCCATGCCGGTACCGACGATAGGAGACTCGGTCACCATCAGCGGAACAGCCTGACGCTGCATGTTGGAGCCCATCAGCGCGCGGTTCGCGTCGTCGTTCTCCAAGAACGGGATCATCGCGGTCGCGACGGAAACAACCATCCTCGGGGAAACATCCATATAGTCAAAGCGGAACGCTCTGTGCTCGACGAACTCGTCCTTGTGACGGCCGACGACACGCTCATGGATGAAGTGGCCCTCTTCGTCCAAGGGCTCGTTCGCCTGAGCGACCATAAACTCGTCTTCCATATCGGCGGTCATGTAGACGACCTCGTTCGTGACGACGCCTCTCTCCTTGTCGATCTTTCTGAAGGGAGCCTCGACAAAGCCGTACTCATTGATCTTCGCGAAGGTGGCGAGATACGAGATCAGACCGATATTCGGGCCTTCAGGCGTCTCGATAGGACACATACGACCGTAGTGGGTATAGTGAACATCTCGAACCTCAAATCCCGCTCTGTCTCTCGACAGACCGCCGGGACCTAAGGCGGAGAGTCTTCTCTTGTGGGTCAGCTCCGCGAGGGGGTTGGTCTGATCCATGAACTGCGACAGCGGAGAAGAGCCGAAGAACTCTTTGATCGCCGCGGTCACGGGACGGATGTTGATCAGCGAAGAGGGAGACAAAGCGTCGGGATCCTGCGCCTGCAGGGTCATTCTCTCGCGGATGACTCTCTCGAGTCTTGAGAAGCCGATTCTGAACTGATTCTGCAACAGCTCACCCACGCAACGGATCCTTCTGTTGCCCAGGTGGTCGATGTCATCTGTTGTGCCGATGTGCTCGGCAAGACAGTTCATATAGTTAACGGATGCGAATATATCGTCGACGGTGATGTGGTTGGGAACCAGCTCATGCGCTCTTCTCTCGATCTCCGCTTTGAGCTCTTCTTCGCTCTCGCATGAGTCGAGGATCTCACACAAAACATCGAAGGAGACGCGCTCCTTGACACCTAAGGGCTTACAGTCGAAATCGACATACTTCGAGATATCGACCATACCGTTCGAGATGACCTTGACCTCGATGCCCTCGTCGCCCGAGATGAATACCGCCTTGACACCCATATCGTCCATGGTCTGCGCCATCTCGCGGGTGACGGTATCTCCTCTGTTTGCGAGCAGCTCGCCGGTTCTGGGGTTCGCGACAGGCTGAGTGAGCGTTCTGCCCACGATCCTGCCACAGAGATTGAGCTTCTTGTTATATTTATATCTTCCGACACGCGACATATCGTAGCGTCTCGCGTCAAAGAAAAGGTTGTTCAGGTGAGTCTGCGCGCTCTCGATCGTGGGAGGCTCGGAGGGACGGAGCTTTCTGTAAACCTCCAAGAGGCCTTCTTCCACATTCCTGCACGAATCCTTCTCAAAGGTCGCCTTGATCCTTCTGTCTTCGCCGAAGAACTCGAGGATCTCCGCGTCTGTTCCCAAACCAAGCGCTCTTAAGAATACCGTGATCGGGATCTTTCTGTTCTTATCGATACGCACATAGAAGACATCGTTGACATCGTTCTCATACTCCAGCCACGCGCCGCGGTTGGGGATGACGGTGGAGGAGAAGAGCTCCTTGCCGGTCTTGTCGTGGTCCATCTTGAAGTAAACACCGGGGGAACGAACCAGCTGAGATACGATAACGCGCTCGGCGCCGTTGATGACAAAGGTGCCGGAATCGGTCATCAGCGGGAAATCTCCCATGAATACATTGGATTCCTTGATTTCTCCGGTCTCTTTGTTCAAGAGTCTGGCTGTCACTCTGAGCGCAGCAGAATAGGTAGCGTCTCTTTCCTTACACTCGATAACAGAGTAGTTGGGATGGTCAACATCTAAGGTGTAGTCGATGAAATCGAGGCAGAGGTTGTTCTGATAGTCGTTGATACCCGACACATCCTTGAACACTTCCTTCAGGCCTTCGTCCAAGAACCACTGGTAGGACTTCTTCTGAACCTCAATCAGATTCGGCATACCGATGACATCTTCGATTTTGCCGAAGCTCTTGCGTTCTGCGTTGCCCAACTGTACATCTTTGACTTTAACCATTAGGCACATCACTCCTTTTTTATATTCGTCCTTTACGGGGATCTTTATGTAAACGCTCGGACTCCGGCGCTCGGCGCTTACACTATCACGCCTCGTTGCTCTCCGCTGTTCCCGAAATAAGCCGTTCTCACCCAACCATCCTGCGGGTCCTTTGAACCCTTAGGATAGTCCCGGCTCGATTCGTCTTATTTTGGGGCTGCGAGCCTCGGCGCTTAAATGTTACAAAACTGTTTTCGGTGAAAGTCTTGACAAATTTCTGCAAGTCTGCTATATTATTTGTCCCGAAAAAAGCTGTGATCATCATAGCCGATATATCCCCATAATGATACAGTATATTATCATAGAACAATTCGAAAAATTTGTCAAGGATTTTCTGAATGTTTCTTGAAAAAATTTGCTTTTTAATTCTTCTGCGTAATTATAATCAAAAAGAACTGTGCTTTGGGAACGCTCGGTAGCGTTTGAGCTATTATGTTACAAATGTAATTTCTTTTATGCAAAATAGACAATTTTGCTCGCCCGACTCACCCCTTTATGCTATAATATCCTCATACAAACGGTAACGGTGTAGTATTATGACGCTTGAAAAAAATAAAATTTCCTCTTTGATCTCCTCTGACATCCGCATCTTCTGCTATGAAGAGATCGACTCGACCAATAATGAGGCGAAGCGCAAAGCGAGAGAGCTCCTCTACTCCCCCGCGCTCTTTGTCACGGAGCGCCAGACGAGCGGCAGAGGACGAAAGGATCATGCCTTCTACTCGCCGAAGACCGGGCTGTACCTGACGGTACTGCTGCCGATACAGGATGAGATCGAACAGATCCAGAAGATCACCTGCGCCGCGGGGGTCGCGGTATGCGGCGTGATCGAGTCGCTCACCGGTCAGCATCCGATGATCAAATGGGTCAACGACATCCTGATCGACGGCAAGAAGGTCTGCGGGATCCTCACAGAGCTCATCACCGACGAAGAGAACCTCCCCCGGGCGGTGGCGGTCGGTATCGGTCTCAACCTCTGCACCGAAGACTTTCCCGAAGAGTTCAGAGACCGAGCGGGCAATATCGGTGAGGTGAACAAAAATCAGCTCTGCGGCGAAATCGTCAGAAGCCTCCTCTTCGAGTACGATCACTTAAGAGAAAATCATTTTCTAAAAAAATATACCGAACGCAGTCTTGCGCTCGGCAAAATCATCACCTATGAGAGAGTGGGCGCGATCCATACCGCGAAAGGGGTATCGATCAGCAACAACGGCGGTCTTGTCGTTGAAGAAGACGGCATACTCACCACGCTCTCATCGGGAGAGATCTCTATCAAACTGTAAGCGGACTGTATGATACAGCCCGCTTTCTTTATCATTAACAAATATGTATTCTTTCGAACAGAATCCGAAGCCCGATGCTCACGCCGATCATCAGGATGCCCGAGATCAGCTTCGCGATGAAGACATTCATCCCGATCGCGGAGAATCCCCAGATAACCAAGGTGTCGAGGATGATGACAGCGGCTGAGGTCAGCAGATAACGCAGAAGACCCGCTTTCTCGGAGAACTTCACCGTTCTGCATAAGATGAATTTCAATATGAAGCTCGCTGTCCTGACACAGATATTCGGTATCAGGAAGGTGTGTGTGAGCAGAACCGTCAGCGCAAACGCGAGATAGTCAAAGACGGCGGTGATCAGCGAGGGGATCTTGTAGCGCGCGTACTCTCTGTGGAGCAGATGGGTATCCTTGACGGCTCTGAAGTGAGACGCGGAGTTGTTGTCAAAATAGACGGTCTCGATCTGTGTCTCGATGATGTCGATATCAGAGGAGATAAGCATGACATCCATCTCGTACTCATAGCGGTGTCCGGGAAGGTCGATATAGCGGTCAAGGAGCGAATCGTCAAAGGCTCTCAGCCCCGTCTGGGTCTCGTAGATCCTCCTGCCGGTGGTCAGATAATAGAAGAGTCTGGTGGTGCCGTTACCGAGCCGGCTCTTGAAGGGAGCGGATCTTCCGAGAATCCTCTTGCCAAGCACCAGTGTGCTCTTATGCTCTGACGCGACCTGTGAGACCTTAATAATATCCTCCACGCGGTGCTGACCGTCGGCATCGGCGGTGACGACGACATAGGGCTTCTCAAAATGCTCTTTGATATAAGAGAGTCCGTGCTTTAAGGCTTCGCCCTTGCCCTTGTTCGGGCTGTAGCGCACTACTCTCGCATATGCCGCGACATAGTCAAAAATCTCGTCAAACTTATGTGAGCTGCCGTCGTCGACCACTACGGGATCGATCCCGCGCTTCTTGAGCTCCATCACAAGATCGATCAGCCGCTCGTTTGGCTTGTAGGCAGGTATCAGCGCAATCGTCCTCATACTATCCCCTCGTTTCACTTTTCAGTGTAACATAAGAACGAAAGGATTGCAACCGCAAAGAAACGGATTTACTTTATAAACAGCCAGTAGATCACACCATAGAGTGTCGCCGCGGCGGTTCCGTAGACGATTACGGGACCCGCGATGATGAACATCTTGGCGCCTAAGCCCGTGATAAAGCCCTCCGCCTTGAACTCGATCGCCGGAGCGCTCATCGAATTTGCGAATCCCGTGATGGGCACCAGCGTTCCCGCGCCGCCGTGCTTTGCGATCCGCTCATACAGGTGGAGCGCCGTCAAAAGCACACCGATGAAGACAAGCGTCACCGAACACAGTGTCTTTGAGGTCTTCTCGTCAAGACCTAAGAAAAGGTACAGTTCGATCAAAGACTGACCGACCGTACAGATCAGCCCGCCGATCAAAAATGCCTTGAGGCAGTTCTTCCATAAGGGGCTGTTCTTCGACTTCTTCTCGACTAAACGCGAGTATTCTTTCTGATTCATAGGATCACCGGTATCAGTATTCCCGATCATTCACAGTAAATTCATAAAATGTTACAAAAATGTTTTTTGATTTCTCCTATATATAAGTATATAATTAATCTGTTAAAGTACCGCCTTTTTCGGCGATGATCGATGACGATATACGGATACAGAGAGATTGATTTTGATATGATCCATTACCTTGATAACAGCGCTACCACCGCGGTGTGCGAGAATGCCGCGAAGAAAGCGTATGAGATGATGACAGTCAAATACGGAAACCCCTCCTCTCTGCATCACAAGGGCATCGAAGCGGAAGAGGAGATCGAGCGCGCGAGAGAGATCATCGCGGCATCGCTCAAGGCTCAGCCGAAGAACATCTTCTTTACCTCCGGCTCCACCGAAGGGAATAACACCGTGCTCTTCGGCGCTGCGAACGCTAAAAAGAGAGACGGCAGCAGGATCATCGTCTCCGCGGTCGAGCATTCATCCGTCAAAGAGAGCGCCGAAAAGCTCAGAAAAGACGGCTATGATGTCGTATTCGCGCCGGTAGACAGAAACGGTGTCGTCATCTTAGATGAACTTGAAAAGCTGATCGACCGAAGAACGATCCTCGTGTCCGTCATGGCGGTAAACAACGAGACCGGCGCGGTAGAGCCGTCAGAAAAGATCGGCAAGCTCGTCAAGAAACAGTCAGACGCATACTATCATGTCGACGCGGTACAGGCGTACGGCAAGATCTCCGTCACGCCGAAAAAGTGGCAGGCGGACTTTCTCACCGTGAGCGCGCATAAGGTACACGGCCCCAAAGGGGTCGGCGCGCTGTATATCGCGGACACAGCGCGGCTTCTCCCCCTTCTTTACGGCGGAGAACAGCAGAAGAAGATCCGCCCCGGCACAGAGCCCGCGCCGCTGATCGCGGCGTTCGCAAAAGCGGTCGAAGAATTCTCAATCGACAAAAACCGCGTTTATATCGAAACGCTCAACCGCTACGCGACAGATAAGCTCAGAGAGATCGGCGGTATTTGCATCAATTCAGCCGAGGACGCGCTGCCGTATATCATCAACATCTCCGCAGAGGGCATCCGCTCGGAGACGATGCTCCACTTTTTAGAAGAGAGAGCGGTCTATGTCTCCTCATCCTCCGCCTGTGCGAAGGGCAAGAAGAGCTATGTCTTACAGGCGATGGGGCTCTCCGACGAGCTGATCGACTCAGCGCTTCGCATCAGCTTCTCAAAATATAACGATCTATCCGACATCGACGCCCTTACAGAAGGGCTCCGCGCCGGACTTGATACACTCCAAAGGAAACGAACATGAAAGAAATCATCCTGATCAAACTCGGCGAGATGGTCTTAAAAGGCCTCAACCGCCGCACCTTTGAGGATATCCTCCTCAAAAATATCCGCTATCGGATCCGAAACCTCGGACGATTTACGATCCGCATCGCCCAGTCGACCGTCTACATAGAACCTCAGTCCGATGACATTGACCTCGACGATGTGTGTGAGAAGATCTCGCAGGTGTTCGGCATCGTCACCTTCTGCCGCGCCTGTGTGTGCAAGAAGGAGATCGGCGATATCCTCAAAAAAAGCGCCGACTATACCGAAGAGGCGCTCTCATCGGTCAAGACCTTCAAGGTAGAGTCCAAGCGATCTGACAAGCGCTTCCCCCTGACCTCTCCCGAGATCTCGGCACAGGTGGGCGGCGCGATCTTAGAGAGAAATCCGCATCTGAAAGTTGATGTCAAAAATCCCGATATCACCGTCACAGTCGAAGTCAGAGACTTCGGCGCGTATGTAAGATACAACACGATCCGCGGGCAGGGCGGCATGCCGGTGGGCACCTCGGGCAAAGCGACCGTGCTGATCTCAGGCGGCATCGACTCCCCTGTCGCGGCGTATATGATGGCAAAACGCGGCTTAAAGCTCAACGCGGTGCACTTTGAGTCTCCTCCCTACACCTCCGAGCGCGCGAAGCTCAAGGTGGAGAAGCTGCTCTCTATCGTCTCGCGCTACTCGGGCTCGATCGATATGTACACCGTGCCGCTGACAAAGGTGCAGGAGCACATCAGGGACAACTGTCCCGAGGAGCTCTTCACCATCCTCTTAAGACGGGTGATGATGAAGATCGCTTCTAAGATCGCAGAGCGAACCGACTCTCACGCGCTGATCACCGGCGAGAGCCTCGGTCAGGTAGCGTCTCAGACGATGGACGCGCTCTACTGCACCAACGAGGCGGCGTCGACGATTGTCTTTCGTCCGCTGATCGGCATGGATAAGCAGGAGATCATCAACATCTCGCGAAGGATCGATACCTTCGAGACCTCGATCCTGCCGTATGAAGACTGCTGCACCGTCTTCACCCCGAAGCACCCGAGAACCAGACCGAAGCTCAAATTCGTCAAGCTCGCGGAAGAGAGCGCCGGTCTTTATGCGCTGATCGAAGAAGCTGTCAGAAATACAACGGTGAAAACCATCGAATCCTGACATGAATATATCACCGAAACAGAAAGGTGTGAGCCTATATGTATAACTGTGAACTGTTTTCTGTCAAAAAGAACAAAGGCGATTTTCAATCTGCCCGCGAGATGGAAGAACGGCTGGATGTACTGCTCTGTGAATATAATATCAATGTAAAATACCACACCGATATCAACCCCCATCCCGAGAAGATCAATGACGCTTTGACCACCTCTTTGATGCTCTCGAACGCGCCCGATCTCTATATCTTCTTGAACGCGCTCGACACCTCAGACAGCTCGTCGTTCAAAGAGTTGTTCTATGAGTTTATCTCATCTCAGGAGTCGGAGCTTCAGAAGTCGGCAGACCGCAAGGACGAGGTCAGGAAGATCAAGATCTTCTCGATGGGCGACCTCGGACAGGGATACCGCGGCTACTGCTTTAAGATCTATGAGAAGCGGTTCATCGTGCTCCCCTGTGCGTCTCTGACGGATAAAAACCTCCTCGATCTCGTCGGCGAATCTCTTACGAAAGCCTTCGGGATCTTTGAAGAGAAAAAGGAAGAATACCCCGACGGCATCGACTGTGTCTCAGACGCCGCTGTCGTCAAAAAGAAAGAAGGCTTCTTCCGTTCATTGATCCCGCACAAGGGCGATTCAAAGAATGTCAAGGCGCGTAAGGTGATCGTGCTGGTCGCCATCGTCGCGTTCGTCGTTGCGCTCGGATATGTCATCAACTTCTTCATCTTAGAACCCGCCCGCTCGAACAGCATCAACTCGGAGCTCCGCGAGATCGCCTACGGCACCCCGGACAGCAGCACGGAGAAAGAGAAGCATCCCGAGCAGGACTGGGAAGCGTTAAAGAAGATCAACAAGGAGATCGTCGGCTGGATCAAGATCAAGGATACCCATATCGACTATCCCGTCCTCGAGCACAAGGGCGACGATCAAAACGGTCAGTACTATCTCTACAGAAACTATAAGAAAGAGGACGACTCCTACGGCTCGGTATTTGTCGACTACCGCAGCACCAAGAGCGTCAAATCGCGCAATGTCATCCTCCACGGGCACAACATCCAGACCGGCGTATTCTTCCACGATCTTGTCAAATACGGCGATCTTGAGGGCGATCTCGACTTCTACAGAAAGCACCCGATCATCACCTTTAACACCCCCGAGGAGGACGCGAAGTGGAAGATCATCTCGGTCATCAAGACCTCTACCCTGTATGAACACGGCTACTTCTTCAACTATATGCAGGGCGCGTTTACCTCTGACGCGGAGTTCATGAACTTCGTCTATAACCTAAGGGTGCGCTCGCTCTTCGATATTCCTGTCATGGTCAACGAAGACGACCAGATCCTGACGCTCTCCACCTGCTCGTATGAGTTCACGGGATTTCGGACGGTCATCGTCGCGAGAAAGGTCAGAAAGGGCGAGGACGAGAATGTCGATGTCCAGCTCGCGAAGAAGAACCCGAGCCCCTTGTTCCCCGATGTCTACTATCAGCGCTACGGCGGTACAAGACCCGACGACCTCACCTTCAAGACCGCGAACGAACAGGGGCTTGTCTCCTGGTACGACGGCAAGGGCGACCTCAAGGGCGACGAGATGCTCACCGGAACCGTCGCGGCGAACCCCACCGAAGCCCCAACCGCTAAGAACGGAGAGAAATCGACCGTTCCGGAGAATGTCACCTACTACACCGTCAACTACTTAGACGGCGACGGCTCGATCATGGAGAGCTATACCGTCAAGGAGGGCGACGCCGCTCCCGCCGCCAAGGGCACTCCCACCATGGCAGAAGACGCAAACTACACCTACACCTTCAAGGAGTGGAACACCGTCGGCATCGATATGAAGCATGTCAAATACAGCATGAATATCGCGCCGAACTTCACCTCACATCCGAAGTGATCAATGCTATGATGAACTACGATATTATCTTCTATATCTCGAAGAAAACCGCATACAGCGAGAGGGCGCTTACGAAAGCGCTCTCTCAGATCAGGTTTCAGAAGCAGAGGGTGGCGTCCTCCACCACTCCCACCGAGCTCGGCAAGAAGGTGACCGAAAGCCTCAGGAGGTGTCCCCTCACGGTCATCATCGGAGGGCTGTCCTCGATCGACGACGACAACCTCTCGACGGTGCTCTCGCGGGTGCTCTCGAACTCCTCCCTGACGCTGAAAAATCTGAGAAAGCTCACCGCCCCGTCGGGTCACTCGGGCTACATCATCCGGTATCAGAACCAGATCCTCTTGGCTCTTCCCGACTCCCCCGAGGATATCAGAGAGATGCTCTCCCCCGCGCTTTTGGAATTTATCAAAGAAAAATGCGCCGCTTGCTAAGCGGCGCTTTTCTTATGCGAAATTATATTTTATTTGATCGGCTCTCCGATTCCCTCGGGCGCGGTCATACTCGCGAGGAACTTCTGGATGAAGGTCGCGTCCACAATCGTGACCTTGCCGTCACCGTCGACATCCGCCGCCTCTTCGATATAAACCGGCATCTCGATGCTCGCAAGCCTCTTCTGGATACAGGTGACATCCACGATCGTCACCTTGCCGTCACCGTCGGTATCGCCGAGAATATGCGGCGCTTCGGTCGGCTCGGCTGTGGGAGCTTCAGTCGGCTCTGTCGGTTCAGCCACCAAGTATATGCTGAAGTGATCGGTGGTAAATACCAGACAGCCGTCCTCATATACCGCGTTCATATCGGTGAGAGTGCTGTCCGCTTCTACACGGTAGACTTTTGCGTTCGGATTCGTTGAAGGAATCTTCACCGTTACCGCGCTCTTAGGCTGCACCGGCTCGCCGTCCTTAGTCAAGGTGATGTTGTATACAGCGGCGATATCGCCGTCTATATCAATATCTATATCATCCACCGCCGCGACGGACAGCATGACGCCGCTGTCGGCAACTACCGAGATCCCGGTATCTTCGTCGGTCAGAATAATCTCTGTCGGCAGATTCTCAAGATCGATAAAGGTAAAGCCCTCCTCATCGGCGTATCTCTCCGCTTCGGAGCCTTTGTATCCGTAGATCGTGAATCCGTTTACCTTATCGATGCGATAACTCTCGTCATAATAGTACCCGAAAGCATAACTCTCGATACTGGTAACAGAATTAGGAATGGTCACGCTCGTCAGGCTTGTGCAATCTGCAAACGCCCAACCCCCGATACTCGTGACAGAATCCGGGATCGCCACGGAAGTCAGGCTTGTGCAACCGGAAAAAGCATCATCCCTGATACTCGTGACAGAATCCGGAATCGCCACGCTCGTCAGGCTTGTGCAACGGGAAAACGCACTATCCCCGATTTCCGTGACAGAGTTCGGGATCGTGAACGACCCCGCGGTCTTGCCGATCGCGTACTGTATCAGGACAGAAGCGTCTTTATTATAGAGGTTTCCGTCAATAGAACAGTACGCAGTATTATTACTGTCTACCGAAATATTTGAAAGGCTTGTGCAACCGGAAAAAGCAAAATACCCGATACTCGTGACGGAATCCGGGATCGTCACGCTCGTCAGGCTTGTGCGATATGCAAACGCATACCTCCCGATACTCGTGACAGAATTCGGGATTGTTACGGAAGTCAGGCTTGTGCAACCGAAAAACGCACTATCCCCGATACTCGTGACGGAATCCGGAATCGTCACGGAAGTCAGGCTTGTGCAACCGCGAAAAGCATCATCCCCGATACTCGTGACAGAGTTCGGAATCGTCACGCTCTCAAGGCTTGTGCAATCTTCAAACGCACTATCCCCGATTTCCGTGATAGAGTTCGGGATCGTGAAAGACCCCGCGGTCTTGCCGATCGCGTACTGTATCAGGACAGAGGCGTCTTTATTATAGAGGTTTCCGTCAATAGAACAGTACGCAGTATTATTACTGTCTACCGAAATATTTGAAAGGCTTGTGCAACCGAAAAACGCTCTACGCCCGATACTCGTGACAGAATCCGGGATCGTCACGCTCGTCAGACTTGTGCAATGAGAAAACGCATACCTCCCGATACTCGTGACAGAATTCGGGATTGTTACGGAAGTCAGGCTTGTGCAACCGAAAAACGCACTATCCCCGATACTCGTGACAGAATCCGGGATCGTCACGCTCGTCAGGCTTGTGCAACACCAAAACGCCTCATCCCCGATACTCGTCACCGCATAGCCGACAAGCGCGGACGGGATCGTCAGTTTCGTTGCCGAGCCGCCGTATTCGGTAATCTCTGCGGTACCGTCTTCCAACACCCTATACTCATAACCTCCCGATACCTTCGCGTTCGCGGTGACGGGCGCGGCGACGAGCACCGAGAGTATCATCAGCAATGATAGTATTACGGATAAGATTTTCTTCATGTTGATTCCTCCTGAATAATTGTTTTCATTTTTCGAAGCCGATAGATCATCCGCGTTTCGACAAGCCGAAGGCGCCTTGCCCTACAGTTCTCTTTGATTCTATCATAGCCATCAGATGATTGCAACATCTTTTTCAAAAGGAACAGGGCGCCCCATGAGGGACGCCCTGCCTTCTTCTTGTATATCTTACTTATGCTAAAAACAAGCCTGAAAACGGTTGATATCGCTCAACCGATATTATTTGATGATCCTGTAGCGGAGAATGCCGTCGATACCCTTGATGACCTCTACGCAAGTTTCATTCGCGCCGGTCGCGTCGATGATGGTGTAGGCGTAGCTGCCGCGCGACTGATTCTCCATATTCTCGACATTACCGCCGATCGCGTCGAGTAACTTTGCGATGATCTTCGGGGTGTTGTTGTGGAAGACACAGAAGCGGATGTCGCCGGTCTTCGGCATCGAGACATTCGGGAAGTTGACGGAGTTCTTGATGTTGCCGAGCTCCAAGTACTGCTTGATCTCGTCAGCCGCCATGATCGCGCAGTTGTCCTCTGATTCGGGGGTAGAAGCGCCGAGGTGCGGGATCGCTACCACGCCGTCTACGCCGATGAGATCCCGGGTCGCGAAGTCGGTGACATAAGACGCGATCTTGCCGGAGCTCAGTCCCTCGATGATGTCCTGAGAGTTGACTAAGCCGTCACGGGCGAAGTTTAAGATCCTGACAGAATCCTTCATCTTCGCGATGGCGTCCTTGCCGATCATACCGCGAGTGCCGTCGTTTAAGGGAAGGTGCAGGGTGATATAGTCCGCCTGCGCGTACAGCTCGTCAAGACTCGAGACAGTGGTGACATGACGGGAGAGGTGCAGCGCGGCTTCGACCGAAAGATACGGATCATAGCCCACGACATGCATATGCAGCGCTCTTGCCGCGTTCGCGACCAAGACGCCGATCGCGCCGAGGCCCACTACGCCGAGGGTCTTGCCCTTGATCTCGGGGCCGACGAACTGATTCTTGCCTTTTTCAACGGTCTTGAGGCAGTTCTCGTCATCCTTCAAGGTCTTGTTCCACGCGATGCCCTCAGAGAGCTTTCTCGAGCCTAAGAGCAGACCCGCGATGACGAGCTCCATGACCGCGTTCGCGTTCGCGCCGGGGGTGTTGAAGACGACGATGCCCTTCTCGGTGCATCTGTCGAGCGGGATGTTGTTGACGCCTGCGCCGGCTCTCGCGATGGCGAGCAGATTCTCAGAGAACTCCATGTCGTGCATGGACGCGGAGCGCACGAGGATCGCGTCGGGGTTCTTGCAGTCTTCGGTGCAGTTGTAGTTGTCGCCTAAGCGGTCGGTGCCGACAGCGGCGATCTTGTTGAGCTTCAGAATATTATACATGTGGATTTGTCTCCTTACTGAGTAATCGCCTTCCTTAGCCTGACTGTAGATATCCTAACCATGGTTTTGACGGGCATATTTCCGCCCGCTCTTTGTTAAAATCCTCGCAAACCCGACAGGGTTTGCTGTGGTTTTGCCGCGACCAAACAAAAATCTGCAAGTTAAAACTCCGAAGGACTGAAAATGAGCAAGATTTCGTGTGGATTTCGGTGCGGAAAGCGCAGACAGGCTGGCGCCTGACAAGATTGACAAGCCGAAAGCTGCCGAAATATTGCCTTTTTCAGCAGGTTCGGATATCTACAGTCAGGCTAAGAAAAGGGAGGCTGTTTTGATTCTGTAATTTATGCGTTTTCTTCTTCGAATTTCTTCATGAAGGCAACGAGCTTCTCGACGCCCTCATACGGCATCGCGTTGTAGATAGAAGCTCTCATACCGCCGACCGAGCGGTGACCCTTGAGGTTTACAAAGCCCGCTTCGGTGGACTCTTTGACAAACTTCGCGTCGAGCTCCGCGTCGCCGGTGACGAAGGGAACATTCATCAGAGAACGGTCCTCTTTGACGACGGTGCCCTTGAACATCTTGGAGGAGTCGAGGAAGTCGTAGAGGAGCTTCGCTTTCTTCTCATTGATCTCCTGCATCTTCTCAAGACCGCCGATCTCGTTCTTGACCCACTCGAGCACGAGCTTCATGATATAGATGGTGTAGCAGGGCGGGGTGTTGAACATCGAGCCGTTATCGGCATGGATCTGGTAGTTGAACATGGTGGGAGTGATCTCCTGCGCGTGACCGATCAGGTCTTCGCGGATGATCACTATGGTAACGCCCGCAGGCGCCATATTCTTCTGCGCGCCGGCATAGAGCACGCCGAACTTAGATACATCGATCGGCTTCGAGAGAATACACGAGGAGATATCCGCTACCAGCGGGACATCGCCGGTGTCGGGCAGCTCGTGATACACGGTGCCGTAGATGGTGTTGTTCATGCAGATGTGGAAGTAGTCCGCGTCTTTGGTAAAGGTAGACGGATCAAGCTTCGGGATATAAGAGAAGGTTTTGTCCTCGGAGGACGCGATCACCTTCGCCTCGCCGTAACGCGCGGCCTCTTTGTACGCTTTCTTCGCCCACTGACCGGTGATGACATAGTCGGCTTTACCTGATTTGGTCATCAGGTTGAGCGGTACCATCGCAAACTGCGAGGACGCGCCGCCCTGTAAGAACAGAACCTTGTAGTTATCGGGAATGTTCATCACTTCTCTGAGCAGAGCTTCTGCCTTTTTAATGATGCCGTCATACACCTTTGAACGGTGAGACATCTCCATCACGGATTGACCCGAACCCTCATAATCGAGCATCTCGGACGCGGCTTTCTTCAAGACCGCCTCGGGAAGCATGGAAGGACCTGCTGAGAAATTATAGACTCTTGCCATATGTTTTTCCTCCTGTATTGTTTTTCATAATACCTTCAATATTATATTCCAAATCGCTTGTTAATTCAATAACGAACGCCTCAGTGAAATCATAGAAATTTGAGAAGAAAATCAGATGAATTTAGATAATTTGCAAAAAAATCCCAAAAATCTAATTTTTTGTTTTGCCGCCTTTAAAAATTTTAGCGATCGCCCTGAAGATATTCTGGAAAAAATAGCCGAGATGATGGAAGGCGATCTTGATATACGCGCCGACGGTGTTCGCGGCTCTCTCGACCGGCGTTCTCGTCGCGGTGGGCTGCTTGAAATAGGTGTCAAAGTAATCCGTGCCGTCGTCGATCGAATCGCCGCTGTCCTCAAAGAAGCTCATCCCGCTCATGGGATCCTTCTCCTTAACGCTGATGTCAAAGCTCTCGAGATCGGTGTCGGCGCGGGTCTGATAGTCCTTCTCGTCCTCGTAGCCGAGGACTTCTTCAAAGCTGACAGGATTCTCCTGCTCTTTTGACGCGTCATCCTCGTTTTGCATCTGCTCAACCAGACGCGTTGCGCGACGGCGGCGGCGCTCTTCGAGCTTCTTTTTCTTCGAAATGTTGTACTGTCTGTAGATGAAAGAGATCACGAAAGAGATGACCGCCAAAACCAGTACCCACAAAAGAATCCTCCACCACTCGAAGGACGGACCCTCGTTAAGCCGAATGATCTTGTCAAAGCTTAAAGAGTTCGCGACATTCGAGAGTGCCTTTGCCTCATCAGGCAGGATGCTCTCCTTGCTCTTCTCTAAGGTAAGGTTGATGTTCTCACCGTTGATCACGGTGTTGCACTGATTGATATAGGTCGTGTCGTCTCCCGCTTTGCTCAAAAGCGTGAGATCAAAGAAGATGTTCCCGCCGTGCTTGACCTCAATCGCGGAGGTGCACATTGAATCGGAGAGAAAATTATTCAGGATCTCTTCTCTCTGCTGCGGGGTGATGTCCGAATAGTTGTTGATGTTCGCGCTGTTCTCATCGGAGGTGACCGCTACGGTGATACGGAAGGTGTTTTCGGGATCGACCGCCTGCAGATAGATATGCGCCGCAGAGAACGCGGTGACGGTCTCGTCGTAGTCAAGCCCTAAGGTCGTAAACGCCTCGTCAAATCTGTCGGAGTCTTTGGTAATCACCGTATAGCCTTTGGGGATCTTCAGAGACATCCCGATCTCTTCAAATGTATATTTATCATCAAGCGCGGACACAGATGTCAGAGTACACAGCAGACACGCTGCGAGAACCACCGTCGCGAGAACGGCCTTCAAAACTCTTTTACGCACTTATCTCACTTCCTAACAAAACTCAATCACAGAGTAAATTGTCGAAACTACTCCATTCTGCATTATTATACGACCTTTTTTGACAAAAGACAAGAGAATCTGTCCGATTTATTACGATTTTCTTTTCCGCTCGGACGATTTTCGTGAGATTCTTTTCACGAGCGAACTTGTTCAAATCACTTGCGCAACTCTGATTTTTGTGATATACTTCATCTGAAATAGGATCTCGGGGTGTAGCGCAGTTGGTAGCGCGCCTGCTTTGGGAGCATGTAACACCCCCGGCATCCGGGCAAAATCCGAAATCCACGAAAGCCTTGAAAACACTGGCGTTTTGGCACTTCATCCCTTCCGCATAATCCCCGAAAACCGCCGTTTGACCACATCTTTGACCACAACGGCAGAACAAGAAAATCGAATATCCGGGTGTAGCTCAGATGGTAGAGCGCGTGGTTTGGGAGCAGGATGACTTTTCAGGGCTTTGCGACTGCAAAAGCCTCAAAGATTGGCTTAAACACTGACTTTTATCAGTTAAGGATAATCATAAAAAAGGGCGTTTGACCACAACGACGACCACAAATGGTAAAACAACTTAATATTTCGGGGTGTAGCCCAGATGGTAGGGCGCGACATTTGGGATGTCGAAGCCGCGAGTTCGAGTCTCGCCACTCCGACCATAAAAACTGCATTGGTAAGCCGTTTTTGGCTACCTATGCGGTTTTTTCTTTATCTTCCCGAATCTGAAAATATTCTATATGGCATAGGATCAAAAGACTAATTCTTAATGACTGAAGCAACTCCATTCGGATTCCAAGAAAAAATTATCATACAAGTACCTCCGCATATAAAATTACGCCTAACATCATCCGTTAGGCGCATAATTCTAAGATATACTATTGTTCATAACAAACCTTTATTCTTTTTCCATTCAGAGATCATTTTCTCTATCTCAGCTTGGTATTTGTCATCATTTTCAAAAATATCATCATTTATATGTTTGTCAACAAGATAGTAGTATTTCTTTCCGTCAACGACGATCTGCAGGTATACATAATATGCTGACTCGCTCTTTTTTGTCAAAGAACGTGCCTTAAACGTAGCCCATCGAAGAGAATGAAATATCCGAGCGGAATCATAGTCCTCTGTACTTTCAACAACAAAATCAGACGGTATGGTTAAATCGTTGGTATACGAGCGTTTGTAAGCTTCTCCGTTCTTTCCTATAATTATGTACCTGTCCATTTTACTCTCCTCCGATAGGTATATCAATTATAGTCAGTCCATTTCCCTTTGCCAATTGATATGTCTTATAGGCGCCTGAGGAACGGTGATGAACATAGCAGATTGCTGCCGACGCATTCTGAATCATGTATTCGTTTCTTTTGGGGATAGCACGTCTGGGGCCGATATGAGCAATATACCAATCAAGAGCAAACAATCCGGCATCGTCAAATAATGCCTCATCAGGAACCTTCAAAGTCTGATATGGCTTTATTAATAGCTGTCTTATGTCAGGATGCTTCACTTTCAATTTATCAATGGCAATAGCACATAAATGATCAAAATGACCCATTCCTCCATTCAGAAAGGTGGTGATCCCCATGGAGATAGCTTCCTCTATCTTTGGTATGATATCAACCTCTGACAATTCAAAACAGTCTCGATGCCCAATAAATACGGCTGTAGTGGCTCTACTCATGTGGTGTAACTCCCTCAAAAAAAGGTGCGTGCCGAAGCACGCACCCGAAAAACGCTCAGCTTCTGTTACACCACATAACAAGCATCACACTTTCAAGCATAAGCCGTAAAGCCAAGACGTTTTTTCCAAAAGGAAAATCCGACTTAGCTTGATAGTGTGAGTTTATATACTTGTTAGGTGGTGTACCCTAAGTTTAACACAGAATTCAGCTGTTTGCAACAGGAAATAACTCTCGGTCAATTGATTTGAACAAAATCTAATAAAATGGATATATTTCTTTTTACATTATAATCGTAGTAGGAGGTGGGCTGGATGAAAAATATTGATATCCTTGCGATCATCAAACAACAAATGTGGCTCAATCACTTTTCTTCTAAGTTGTCAGCTTATACTTTTCTGTCTTTGGAGGGTATTGTAGATGATTTGTATAACATGAGGATTTGATTCTTTATCAATAGCCTCTGTCACATCCTTTTGCCAGCGTCGGAGATTATCTTTATTGTCTGAAATGTCGACTAATTCAATCTCTTTTCCTTTTCTCAAAGGAACAATTCCTGTATTGGTAAATGGGTGAATCACAACCAGAGGAGAGAACTGAGTTTTGACAGGATCGATCATCAGAAAGGCTCTTGCGATCCTCCTGACTTCACTCATATTGGTTTTTCTCATTCCCATATCAGGATATGCCTCCCATACCTTCTTCTTCGTCGAGTTGGGACAGATCTGCTTCAGCAAATTCCTCAACCGTCATCTCTTCACAAAGTAAATTCGGGGATGATTCTTCATCCAGAGTCAGATACCCTTCATCCGGAATCTCTATCGGTTCTTTTACGAAAATCGATCCGGAATAATTGACCAAAACGTTCTTTTCCAATGTTACAAAGTCATCGGCTCCGTCTGATCGGAAATCATACCGGTAACAGTTATTCGGTACTCTCAGCGCATCCTCTCTGTTGTCAACATAAAGAGCTTTTTGTCCGCAGACCTCGATCAAATCGTATTCATTCGGCCTTGACCGGATTCCTTTTGTCATATCATGGTCATAAGGTACCGCTTCATAGAGAAGACCACCGCGCTCAGAAACAACACCGTAGCTCGTCATTGAAGCATTCAGGGCATTTATTAACCTCGCACCTTCATTACCGGCAAGAAGAGTATCGAGCCATCTGCGATCCATCTTTGGATCCAAGTGATGAGCAACATACTCTTTAAAAAAGTCATCTTCGTCTCCGCTGAAGAACGACAGATTATAATCACCAACATGCTCGGCGATGTCCAATACATCTGCTACGAACTTCGGCTCTGCCGCTTCTGTCGCAGCTTTAAATGTGATCCGATTGAGATCATCCATTTCGAGATACATCTTTGCGAGCTTATTGAGATCGTCGAGATCACCGCCACACAGGATATTTGTATTAACAAAAGGAATTCCCGATCGGATGTCAAGTATCTCCGCATAACCAAAGTCCGGAGCCACTATCTCTTCTGCAATCGTTGCTTTGCTTTCTTCTGCAATCGGAAGTGGAAACCATTTTGCATTCGGTGTTGAACCATCCATATCTATAAAGCTACCAAGCTTAACATATATCGGCGCATAGGGTTCATTTTCCGCTTCAGGCATTTGATAAGTATCGGGTATCTGAAAGCCTTCGGTGATCACATAGTAGTCATCCACAAAGACGCCTTCATCAGTTCCTTCCTGGACATATACTGATCGTAGATGATATTGTTTTCGATGTCTGTATTGGATAATATATCAGCTGCGTTTTTAAGCAGATGGCATAAGGCGTTGACATTGTGAAGCGTATCTCGCTCATCAAACATCAGGCAAAGGTGTTTGCCTACCTCATTATCCGAGTACAGCTTCACATTGACCTCTCTGTTCTCACCGTCTGCGATATAGAGATGATCGGGATTACCTCTTATTCCGAACATACACAAATCTCGGATCAGTTTTGTATAGTCTATCGGGAGTTCCTCGATCATAATATCTCCATGCTTTTCAATTAATGCTTTAATCAAAACTCATACCTCCCATAGATTGATTTTCGTTTTCAGGCTCAAGCTCGTCCAGAATATCCATATCGTATTCATTCGAAAAGCACACAGCTCCTCCTTCAATGAATTTGCCGTGGTATTTTTCCATCATGTCTGTTCCAAATGTCCTGAAATCCACATAGTCTTCCATCTCAATGCTTACTTGATATGTATGACCGTTGTCATATTCATCCACGAAGTATCTGCCGACATCCTCTTCATCCAATACATCTTTCATATATTCAAACTTATTAAGATGATCAGCCAGTGTAATCAAATTTGCCGACGAATGAACCTTCGCAAAATCCGCTACAGCATTGAGTTCGGCGGCGTCGATATTACCTTCATACATTTTCCGCGCTACTCTCGAAAGCGCCATCAAGCCTTCTTTCTCAAGTACTTCCCTTAATCTATCCATCATCGGTTCAAGTTTCGGAGAATACTCGAGGATATACGCTTTACAATCACTTGGCTTTTCAGCGCCCAGACGATTTATCGCAGTGATAATGCTGCCGGGATCTTCAGCGATGGATACTCCTTCTTCTCTTTCGTCGTACTTGATTCCAACAAAAAGGAGACTTCCATAATAGTCATACAACGGGAATGTCTTTCCGTCATAATACTGTTCCATGGGCTTATCACTCACAATCAGTAATCCATATTCGGTAAGATCTCCTTTTCTGCCTGCGATGATATCTCTTCCGAGTGAGTCAAATTCTGCATCTCTGGAATGATCTGTAGGGATTGCTCCTTCTGTATTCAAGGTATATTTCTTTCCGATAGCGAGCGGACTGCTCACATCGGTTATCAAGGTGTACCTATCAAGATTAAAGGTCAGGTTGATAAGAGATTTCATATTCCTGAATCCTTCGCGCTGAACGGCTGCAAAGTATTGAGACATCTCGTCATCCGTGAAACTATCCAGCCTTTTGGCAAGATAATTCAATTCATCAAGATTCACTTGCTTTCCTGCAATAAAGTTCAGCTGAGTAGGAAAGTCCACTTCCTCAACGAAGGTCGGCCTATTGATGTATGTGGAAGCGGCGTGTAGTTCATGCAGTAACACAGATCTGAGATACTCATCTGCTGCAGGCAACTCAATGGTAACTGAGTTTTGATCGGCTCCTATCCGCAGTTTAATCATAAATATCGCCTTCTTTGAGTCTGATATAGTTATACCCGTATCGTCTGATCGCCATCGCATTGCAGATCAGACCGAATGTATTTCTGTCGACAACCCTCGGATCGGACAAATCCTTCAGGTTAAAGTGCCTGGTTCCTAAGTAGATATCTTTAGCTGCACAGTACAGCGTATATCCCTCGGCAGTAAGATTCTTGGGATGAATCTTTCCAAATACGATTCTGTTCTTTTCAATATATCTCCATGACTGGAGCCATAGTCTGTAATCTGCAGAAAGAAGAAAAACCGCCGAGAGCAGATCCGTATTCTCTCTGTAAATCGTTTTCATCAGGGAATGAAATGTGTCCCTGTGATGCTCACTGTTAAAAATCATTATTCCTTGTTGCCTCCTTATGCAAGATCTCATATATACCTTGAGTCTCTCTGAGAAATCTTTGTTATCTAATTCATAAGCAATGAATTCCAAAGCCTCTTGTGGAGTCGATATTCCGGCTTCCACTTTTTCCGGGATGAAAGGGCATGGTCGAAGCTGACAGCATTTCTTTCGATACAGACAATCGCTGCATGATAAGTCTCTTGGATTGTAACGGTAAGTACGTGCCTTCATCACACCGCCGCCTCTTGGCTTTGCCGTTGGCACCTTACGCATGATATCGTCAAATGACTGAAAATCTTTGTCGTGCTTCAAGCTCCCTATATCACACCTTTCATATATTCATGGTTGCGATCGGCAACCTTACTTGTTTTCTTCTTTGCCGTCCTCTGTAGGCGAACTGTCCTGTGACAGTTTCTCATCATTACGGTCAGCCTGTGATGCAACATTGCAGCAGCACATCACAGCTACACCGACAAAGCCGCCTACAAACAGACCTATAAAAAATCCGACCATTTCCTTCTCCTTCCGGTAATCAACAAGGGATTCGGATATATTGTCTACCCGGCTCTAATCTTTCTCGTATTACTGCCATACCGTAATCCCTAATCAGGATTGCATTACAAAGGCAAATGAATTCAGCCTCTGAAAACATCAAATCATTTGAAACCCATCCTAATTGGAGTTTTGCTTTAGGATCCAGTAACTGGTTTGCAAATTCCAGTGTTTTCTTTTCTTTGAAAGTCAGCTTTGCGTTAAAAGGAATGATCCTATCTGATAAAACATATACCTTCTTCATCAGTTCGGGCTGAATGGACAGTGCATATACACTCGCAA
The DNA here is from genome assembly GCA_905234535.1 of uncultured Ruminococcus sp. GTDB lineage: Bacteria > Bacillota > Clostridia > Oscillospirales > Acutalibacteraceae > Ruminococcoides. The sequence goes on along the minus strand of CAJOII010000007.1, from coordinate 25,183 downwards.
GCTTACCAACCTGATCGTCTCTCAAGCTGTAGTGGTTGACTGCGCTTTTGAAAGCGAGTTCATGCCAATTGTGGAAGTATCTTCGGTTTCCGTTGAAAGACGCTAAGACACTCTTGAGCCTCTCTGCAAACGGAACATAAGTTATTTGGGTTAAACCTCGCTCCAGCCATTCCTTTGTAGTTCTACCGGTATTCCATGCTCTCGTTGCGATATTACGACATCTGCAATTCCTGCATCTGATAATGGGTAAATTTTTATTCAGACACTTTGTACATGACGGCATTTCCTCTTCAGCTCGTTTGCTTCCGATATCCGGCGTCCTCTTCATCATCTTCTCGTATTTATTCAGTTCTCTTGTTTTCGTAAAATACATAGGATCACTTCCTCTCGTTTGTTTTGTAATTTCGTGTAAAAAAAGAATCTGCCGACTGTTTCTTTCTGATTGCTTTCTCTTATGGATGTCTCAAAACAATCGGCAGATCAATAAAGTATCAATCTATAGCGCACATTTTTATCCCCGATGCCCCTGTGCCAAGGAACGTATCAACCGGCTATGCATTTAGCCTCATGGGACTCTCACCCCTCCGAGGATCTCCCGGAGCTGCCCTCCTTGGCTGTGACGGTTTTATCTCGCTCGACCTTAGGACTGGGCAGAAGTATCATTATTACCTTTAGCTGTCATCGCCTCCGATAGGGTTGCGCCCTACCGGTTGAGTCGAAAAGATATTTGATTGCAGGAGCCGGCGCAGGAATCATTACGGGCGCATCTATGGAAGTCAACATAGGCTCACTTATTATTGCGATTCTCGGAAAGCTCGTAATGAGCCTCGGCTGGGCAAGTATGTACACCTTCCTCAACGTGGTATTCAGAAGATATTTCGGTATCTCAATCGCGTCGAGCTTCTTCATCGGCACGGGAATTCCAATCATCGGCGCGGCGGCGCTGCTCGGCAACAACTCCGCTCTAAACATCTTCCTGTACGGCTCGTCGGTCAACGCGTGTCTGTCGAGCAACATCGGCACACTGCTGACTTGCGCGGCTGTGTCTGTCGCTTGGACGTTGATTTATAACATACTCGGCACGGCTGTACTCGCTAACAGCGACGTGTATTAAGGAGAAATATGATGAACGCGATTGAAATCAAAGGCTTGAATAAACATTTTGGCAGAAAGCACGCCGTATCAAATTTAAATATGACTGTTCCGCAAGGTGCGATCTACGGCTTTATCGGCGAAAACGGCTCCGGTAAATCTACGACCGAAAAGATGCTTTGCGGTCTGATTCAAAAGGACGGCGGCAGTATCAAGCTGTTCGGCAGGGACTACACAAATCCCGATGTGCGCTCTAAAATCGGCGTATTGATTGAAGCGCCCGGCTGTTTTCCGAATATCAGCGTATGGAATAATATGTTGATTCAGGCAGCTAACCTGTGTATCGAAAATCCGAAGCAGGAGATCTCCAGAGTGTTAAAGCTCGTTCACATGGAGGGCGCCGCCTCCAATAAATTCAAGAACTGTTCCCTCGGTATGAAGCAGCGTATCGGTATCGCTATGGCGCTGCTCGGCGACCCCGGCGACCCCGCTCTGCTCGTCCTTGATGAGCCAATCAACGGTTTGGACGCGGACGGTATGCGCATCATGCGCGAGGTGCTGACCGACCTGACGCAGAACCACGGCTGTACGGTGCTGATCTCGTCCCACATCCTCGGCGAGCTGGAGAAGATCGCCACCCACTACGGTATCATCCGCAAGGGCAGGATGATCGCCGAGATGACCGCAGAAGAATTGGAGCGCGACTGCCGCACCTATATTGCGCTGAAAACGCGGGATATGCACAGTGCCTACCGTATCCTGCAAAGCAGATACGAGCGCGTGGATGAAGATGAAGCCGACTGGCTGCGTATCTATGATATGACAACACCCGAAGACGCGGTGCAATTTCTTTATCAGAACGGAATCACCGTCAGCGAAATCAAAACCGCAAAAATCAGTCTGGAAGAATATTATATTGACCTGATGCACAAGGAGGGCAAAGCGTATGACGCGTACAAGAGATAACCGGTTCATTTCAAAGAGCTTTGCAAAACGGCTGAACAGTATGTTGCGCGTAGACTCCCGCAGGATGTTCACCACGCCGCTGTTCTATATCATGTGCGGTATCGCCTTCGCTATGCCGATCCTAATACTCGTTATGACAACGATGACCGCGGGAACAACGATTGACAACCCGCAGACCGGCGCGCAAACTACTATGGATATGTTCACCAACACATGGCAGATTATCGCTTCAGAGGGTGGCAATATGTTTTCGATGGCGGCTCCTGCCGCCGATGCTGACATGGCAGGCGGCGCTGCCGCGATGGGCATGAATATGGATATGACGGCGATGTGCAACATCAATCTGCTTTACTTTATGGCGGGCGTGTTCGTGTGCCTGTTTGTTTCTGAGGACTTCCGCAGCGGCTACGCAAAGAACCTGTTTACCGTCAGAGCGAGAAAGACCGACTATGTCGCCTCCAAAACCATCGTCGGCTTCATTGCGGGAGCTATGTTCCTGATTTGCTTCTTTGTCGGTGCTGTGATCGGCGGCTCTGTCGCAGGACTGTCCTTTGATTTGGGCGCGGCAGGAGTGAGCGGACTCGTGATGTGTATGCTCGCAAAAATATTCCTGATGTCCGTGTTTGTCGCAATCTTCCTGATTATGAGCGTGATCGGCAAGCACCGTGCATGGATGTCAATCCTGCTCTCACTGTTCCTCGGTATGCTGCTCTTCATGATGATCCCGATGATGACGCCGCTGGATTCCACCGTCGTTAACGTAGGTATGACCCTTGTAGGCGGCGCAATCTTCTCCGTCGCTCTCGGCGCGGTCAGCAATATGATTTTGAAAAAATCGAGTTTGGTGTAAGTTATTAAATGCTTTCTTTATGGTCCACATGTAAATGTGTATGAGGAAAAAGCAACTCTTTTCTGCAAAGGGTTGCTTATCTCACTTTTGGAGTAAATTTGCCCGTTGTTTTTTTCTGAACATTGAATTATAATATAAGCAACATAAGAAGGCAATATCATTAAGTTAAGACAACAACGAGTAATACCTCGTACTCAAATAAGGGTACGGGGTATTTTTTTGAAGATTATTTTAAAATTTTAGTAAAAAGACTTGACAAATCGATAGAAATGTGCGGCTGAATCTGTTCGAACATCGAACAGATTCAGCCCTTGTACAGTAAGTATTATAAACGTTATGCCGCACGGGTTAAGGTGCGGCAAATAAAGGAAGCTGATTTCAAGAAGTGGAAATACGAAGCGCTCGTCAAGCGTGACGAGTGTTCCGCCGGAAAGATAACTACCGAGGAGTACATCGACTGGCTCGAAGGCTGTTTTCCCAACAGAAAGAGGAAGGAAAAATAAATTCGGTATTCTTTGATTATAGCGTATCAGATTTTGACCGATGGAACTAACAACAATAAAGGCACAAGCTAAGAATCTCAATGAACTCTAAGCCTGTGCCTTTTCTGCGTCCACAGACCGCGATAAATCGGCTGTGTGGGCTTTGTTTCGTGACTTCGAGTACGACTGCGAGCTTTTTTTCGCGTCACATGGCAAATTTTCGCGCGTTAGCTTTTGAAACTCATGGCTTCTGTCAGAAGTCTGACAGCCAAAGAGAAACCCCGGCAAAACGCATTGCGTTCGCCGAGGCTCATCAACTCTGTGTGGTTGTCTTTGATTTTTTCAAGTATATTTTTCTGCTGCTCCGTCAGCGTTGCGGATAACTCCTGCTCATGGCGAATTACCAATTTTGCAGTTATGTCATACTCACTGCCGCGCTCCACTTCATATTCATGCGGAGCAATGTTGCCGTAATAGAGATTTTCAAGCGTAGTCATTGTGTACGCCTCCTTTCCAAGCAACACACAATACTACAAATTGAGCGGAAAGTCCAGACATTTTTAGAATCCGCCGAAGCCGCGGTGTCCGTAGACCTTGTGTTGATTGAGAGCGTTTTCGAGAGCGGTAAACTCAGCGTCGGTCATCTCGACCTGTGACGCGTTCAGATTCTCGACGATGCGCTCCTTGTTCTTGGAGCCGGGGATCGGAACGACGTTCGGGTATTTGTACAGCATCCACGCGAGTAAAATCTGCGCAGGCGTGGCGTTCTTTTGCTCGGCAAAATCTTTTAGCATTTCGACGATCGGTTGATTGCCTTTTATGTTTCTGCGTGAGAGCTGCGGCACCCAGTTGCGGACGTCGTCGTTGCGCTCAAACTGCGTCTGCGGCGTAATCTTGCCAGAGAGCAGTCCGCTTGCAATCGGCGAGAACGGAACGATGCCGATATTGTTCTCGAGGCAGTACGGAGCGACAGCCTTCTCTACATCACGCTCTACCATCGAGTAGATGTTCTGGATTGCGGAAAGCGGCGTGACCCTCTGCGCGCGGTCAATGATATCGACGTCCACCTGAGAGAGTCCCCAGCCGCGGATCATGCCGTCATCGATCAGACGTCCCATCGCCTCGGCGATATTCTCGACACTGATATTGCTTTGACGGTGCAGATAGTAAAGATCGATCATATCGGTTCTCAGCCTGTCCATCGAGGCTTCGAGATGATCGCGCACCGCGTGGTAGACAGACCCCGAACGCCTTACAGCAGAGCTGTCGACAAACAGCTTTGTCGCGATCACCACATAATTTCTGAACGGCTCCAGCGCTTTGCCGACGATACGCTCATTGTGTCCGATACCGCTGAGATTCGGGCTGTAGACCTCTGCTGTATCAAAAAAGGTACAGCCGTGATCGTAGGCGTTGCGGATGGCTTCTATGCTATAGCCTTCATCGGGGATCTTGCCGTAGCCGTGCGAGAACGCCATACAGCCCATGCCGACTTCCGATACCTCAATATCTCTTAAAAATCTTGTTTTCATCTAAAGAATCCTTTCACGCCGCCGAGGACGAGCTTGTTGGTGATCTCAATCACTTCGTCCATCGGGATTTTCTTTCCGTCCTGAACCCATTCGCGGTAGGCATTCAGCACGGCGTTGTTGATAAAGCCCATCAGGACTTTTTTCTCATAATTATTGAGCTTTTGATATTTCTTCGACTTGCTCCAGGCGGTATCGTTGACCTTATCCGTCATTTCGTCGCGGATTGCGTGATATGTTCCGCCGCAGGTGATCTTCTCATAAGCAAGGCCCTGTTCGGACGCGTAGAGGAAAAACTCGCGGTTTACCTTGTCGAGATCATCGGGCAGCGCGTAGTCCTTCACGCGCTCCAGAAATCCTGCGGATAGTTCCTCCTGCATTTCCGCAAGCAGCATATCCAGCGTTTCATAGTAATGATAAAAGGTCTTTTTGTTGATCTTCGCACGGTCGCAAAGCTCCTTGACGGTGATCTTCTCGTAGTCCTTTTCACAGATCAGCGCTTCAAACGCGCTCTTGATGGCTTCGATCGTTTTGACAATCCTCAGATCTTCTTTTCCTGTCAGTATCATATCCATGCTCCTTTAAGTAACCTTAGTTACATATTACCAGATAAGCGTTTAATCCGCAAGATGTTTTCTGTAAATGGATCGCAGAAAAACAAGACTCAGGATAAAGATCACGATCTCTGAGATCGGGAACGAAAACCAGACGAGCGTAATGCTTCCGCTGAAAGCGAGCAAAGCCGCGCTGCCAACCAATGCGACTGCCTGTACAATGCTGACGGCAAGCGCCTTGCCGCTGTTCTGCATCGCCTGAAAAATGCCGCTCATCATGATCGTCATGCCCGAGATGATCAGCGTGATGCCGATGATGCGAAAGGCAGGAACGCCGATCGCGAGCATTTCATCACTTGCCGAGAAAATGCGGAGCAGGACGCCGGGAATCGCCTCATACAGTACCGTACCGATCACCATGATAATCGCGCTCGCAATCGTGGAAATTCGGATAAAATTGCGTACTCTGTCCTTGTATCCGGCGCCCATATTGTAGGCGACGACCGAGATGATGGTGTTGCGGATACCCCACACCGGCAGAGCGACAAAGCTACGCACGCGGTTGTAGATGACATAGACCGCAGGAGCCGCGAGCGACAGCCCGACGAGCACCTGATTCATGCCGAATACAAGGATGGAATTGATCGAATATGTCAGCGTTGTGGGAATGGTGACGGCCATGATCTCCTTCATCATTTTGAGATCGGGGATAAACGCTTTCGCCTTGAATCGGATCTCCTTGTTGCGTTTAATGTTCAAGATCAAGCCGACCGCTCCTGCCGCGCACTGGCCGATCACGGTAGCGATCGCCGCGCCGCTCATGCCCATCTTCGGCAAGCCGAGCCAGCCAAAGATCAGGATCGGGTCAAGGATCATATTAGTGATGGCGCCCGTCAGCAGTACCGCCATAGAACCGTTGGTTCTGCCTGTCGAGGAAAGCAAGCGTTCGCAGATGGTTTGCAGCATCAAGCCAAAGGAGCAGGTCGTCACGATCGTAGTGTACTCCATGCCGAGCGAGACGATCGTTTCATCACTCGTCTGGATCTGATAGAACGCTCTCACGCCGAACAGTCCGAACAGCAGGAATATGAGATAGACGACGCCGATGAGCAAAAAGCCTTGTCCTGCCGCCTTGCTCACGCCCTCGTTGTCCTTTTCACCGAGCTTGCGCGACAGCAGGGCGTTCACGCCAATCGCCACACCGAAGGACAGCTCGACCATCAATGACGAGGCAGGAGCGCCGAGCGAGATCGCCGTCAGCGCTTCCTGTCCGATGGTGCCGACAAAGATACTGTCGACAACGTTGTATAATGAGGAAACTAATACCGAGAAGATCATCGGCAGAGCGAGCTTGAACAACAGCCTGCCCTCCGGCGTTGTCCCCATGATGTTTTCTTTAGTTTCTGTCACTTTTCTTATCCTTAATAATCCGCAAAGCGCTCATCTTTTTCAAGTGCGGTCATCTGCGCCATTTCGTCATCGGTCAACTCAAAGTCCCAAACGTTGTAGTCCTCGATGATATGCTGCTCATTCGAAGAACCGGGAATACAGATGTTGCCTGCCTGTAAATGCCAGCGGATAATCACCTGCGCCGAGGATTTGCCGTGCGCCTGCGCGATCGCGGAGATTGTGCTGTCGTTGAAAAGCGTTTGCGTATTGCCTCTGCCGCCGAGCGGAAACCAGCTCTCGAGCACAGTACCATATTGAGAGATATGCTGTTTCATTCTGCCGCTTTGATGATACGGATGTGTTTCGTTCTGCAAGAGCGCAGGTTTGATCGTCGTCGCGTTCACGACACGGTCAAAGTCACTCGGTTCATAGTAGTTGGAAAGACCGATACTTTTCAGCTTGCCGTCCGCTACCGCGCGCTCCATCGCCTTGTACGCGTCCACGTCGTTTGACGGCTGGCTGTGGTGCAGGATCATCAGATCTATATAATCTACGCCGAGCTTTTCAAGCGAAGCGTTGATCGCTTCATCGCCGTTTGAAAAGTCCGACGTCCACATTTTGGTGGTGATGAACACATCCTCGCGCTTCACAATGCCCTCATTGATGGCTCTCTGCAAGCCTCTGCCGACGGCGGCCTCATTGCCGTAAATTTTTGCGGTGTCGATCAGGCGGAAGCCTGCCTTGAGCGCCCAATAGGTGGAATTTTCCGCTACGCTGTCGGAGAGTGAGAACATACCAAGTCCTAAGATCGGCATTTTATAGCCGCTGTTCAGGGTTACGGTTTTCTCGTTGAAATCAAAAGCAGGATAGTTGGATGTACTGTCTGCTTTATCTATAACCGTTTCTGATGTGTTTTGTGTTTCACTTGATTGTGTTTCTGCTGTTGTTCCTTTTGGCTTTTCGGCGCTGTTGGTATTCGTAGTCTGACCGCAGGCGGCAAACAATAAGCACATGGTTAAAAGTACAGCTATGATACCATATTTCTTCATTATGATTCCTCGCTTTCATGTAATAAAATACTTCATCGCCCTTGTCAATGATTATGCGGTATAGATCCATTCATCATTGATTTTCTCAAAGTGTGCGTTTACGGGCAGCGTCCACGAACCGGACATACCGTAGACCTTAGCGGTCAGGGTGACGTCGGCAGAAAGGGTAGCGGTGTTGCCGCTGACGGTGATCGTGCAATTCTCGATCTTGTAGCGGTAATAGTTGAGTGTGCCGTTCGCGATCTCGCCGAAGTATTCCTCTTTTGTCTGCGTTTTGCCGGACATATGGGTGAAGGTCGTGCTGTCCTTGACAATACGGTCGAGGGCGTCGATATCCTTGTCGATCATCGCCTGCTGCATTGCTTCATAAGCGGCGAGGACTTTTTCTTCTTCCTTCTTCATCGGTTCACTCTCCGTTTCTTCTTTTGCCGTAATTTTGCTTTCCTGTACGGTAGGATTTTGTGAAGACTCAGACGATGCAGATGAACAGCCTGAGCATAAGAGCACCGCCAAAATCAGAACGACTCCCAATCGCTTCATCACGCCACCTCCGTTACTTATTTCTTGACTCTATTGTAACAGAGATCACCGAAAGAACAACGGGCAGATTTCCCCGAAAAGTGAGATAAGCAACCCTTTATGAAAAAGAGTTGCTTATCATTTGGTTATTGATTCAGCCAGTCTGTAACAGTAGCCTTGACGCTGTCAGGATTATTTTGTGTATCGGTTCCGGCGATCGCCAACACATCTTTTACCGTTGCGTTCGGAGCGGCAGACTGGATCTTACTCTGTGTACCGGCGTTGCCGGAGCCTGCGTGTGTGCAGAAGGGGATGATCGTCTTGCCTGAGAAGTCATAGCTCTCGAGGAAGGTGTAGCAGATCATGGGCAGATCGCCCCACCAGATCGGATAGCCGAGGTAGACGGTGTCGTATTGATCGAAGTTTGGTACCGTGTCCTTGATCTCGGGACGCGCGTTCTGATTCTGCTCTTCCTTCGCAACGTCAGTCAACTCTTTGTAGGTCATCGGATAGTTGTCGTTTTTCGGCAGGATCTCAAAGCTGTCCGCGCCCGTCTGCTCGACGATCATTTCCGCTACGATGGCAGTGTTGCCCTTTTCGATCACACCAACGCCGTACTGCTCACCCGTGCGTGAGAAGTAGACGACAATGGATTTACTGCCCGAGCCGGTCTCTGTTGTCGGAGCGCTATTCTCCGCGGTCGATTCGGTGTTACTGCCCTCGGTCGCGGATTCTTTTACAACAGTCGTTTCTATATTTGCGGTAGTTGCCGCTTCTGTGCTGTCATTCTTGGTGTTGGCTGAACAAGCGGCGAGGGCGAATACAAGCGCGATCACCGTCAGCAAAGCAATGATTCTTTTCATTTTATCAAACTCCTTCTACAGATTTCTTGTGACTTCAAAAGCGTCACGGATACAGGTTAAAACATTGCCGACCTTGGCGCCGTCGCCGATCTCATACAGCTCTGCTCCGCAGCCTGCGAGCGCTTCCTGCATGGAGGGAAGCGGACGGTAGCCGACCGACATAATGACGTTATCGGCTTCAAGGGTAGTGACGGTACCGTCGGATAGCGTAACGACCGCGCCATCATCATTGACCGCGTTGAGCCTTGCGCTCGTCAACACCCTTGTGCCGTAATATTCAAACGCGTCGAGCAGCATGATCTTGTTCATGGCAGGGACATTGTTGGTTTTCATGATCTCATCGAGAGCTTCCACGATGGTGACGTCCTTGCCCTCTTTGGCGTAGCCGTAGGCGATCTCACAGCCAACCAGACCGCCGCCGACGATCACAACCTTGTCACCGATAGGCTTCTTTTCAAGCAGAGCGTCTACACCAGAGACGGTTTTCGGATGGTCGATGCCGTCGATCCTCGGCATAACCGGAACGGAACCGACCGCGAGGATGATCGCGTCCGCATTCAGATTTCTCAGCATTTCGGTATTCACCTCAGTGTTCAGCTTTACATCAACGCCGAGCTTTTTCATTTGGTGTTTATAGTATTCGTTCAAGCAGTTTACTTCATACTTGAAGTCATGCGCGCCTGCAGGGATCAGATTGCCGCCGAGAACGCTTGACTTCTCATAGAGCGTTACGTCGTGTCCGCGCATGAATGCGGTTCGTGCCGCTTCCATACCAGCCACACCGCCGCCGACAACAACGACTTTTTTCTTGATCGGCGCTTTCGTCACACGCCAATCCTTTTCGTGACCGACCTCGGGATTGACCGCGCAGGATACCTTGCCTGTGCAGAAATAGCCCCAGATACAGCCCTGATTACAACCGATACAGGTGCGGACTTCTTCGGGTTTTCCGGCGACGATCTTCTTTGCGCAATCGGGGTCTGCAATCGCCTGTCTGCCGATAACAGCCGCGTCAATGATGCCGTCTGCGATCGCTTTTTCCGTCATATCAAAGTCCGCCATTCTGCTACCGCAGAGGATCGGGAGCTTGACGTGTTTGCGAATCTCTTTCACGTCGTCGAGCGTGTAGCCCATCGGAACATATGAGGGCGGCATAGCATAATAGAACGCATCGAGCGTGCCCGCGTCGGTGCTGAGTCCGTCATAGCCGAACTTTTCAATCAGCTTGGCAATTTCAACCGCTTCATCGAGCGTCCTACCGACTTCCTCGCTGCCGTCAAAAGAGGCTTTATCAAAGTCCTTCATATAGCTGCGCACAGCAAAACGGATGGTGACAGGATAATCCCAGCCGCACTCCTTGGCAATTGCCTCGCGGATTTCTTTTACAATTCTCATTCTGTTTTCAAGCGAGCCGCCGTATTCGTCCTCACGGTGATTCATAAACGCAAGGGCAAAGGAATCGAGCAGATGTCCCCAGTGAAGTGCGTGAATATCAACGCCTGCGTAGCCTGCTTCCTTGCATAGCTTTGCCGCCTGTCCCATTTCTTCCACTCTGGTGTGAATTTCGTCAACAGTCAGCGCGGTTGTCGTGATTGACGAATTGCCGAGAACAGGCAAGGGCGACGGCGTTTTCAGTCCGGCATTTCTGCCGATGTCCATAGAAAGCTGCATAAACATTTTGCAGCCGTAAATGCCGATTCTCTCGTTAAGCTCACGACCGACTCTGATAAATTCATCCGCATGATTGAGCATACTGTCGGGGTTATCCACCTTGCAGTCAGTAGATGTGCCGCCGCTGAAAAGCAGACCGAAGCCGCCCTCCGCTCTGCGCGCGAAGTATTCTACGCCCTCGGGAGTAAAGCCGCCCCAAGCGTTGTTGCCGAAGCCTGTGTCCATCGGCGCCATCATCATTCTGTTTTTTATCTTTACGTTGCCGATCATCATCGGCTTACTTAAGTTCGGATTGTCCGCAAACTTTTTTCCTTGTGCGCCGACATCAAACAGAAAACCGTGTTTGGTTTCATCGTCAATCAGGAAATAACAGTAGGTCAGGAATACACCCTTGACCGGTAATACGTGTATCATGCTGCCTCCTGTTACGGCATCTTATTATAGACAACGACTTCTTGGGTCGGCTTCTTCGGTGTTGGTTTGCCGTCCTTTGCGGGATAGCCGACAGGCGCGACAGCGACTACGACATAATCATCGGGAATAAGATGGTGTGCAATCGGATTCCTCACAGGCGTTGAGGACATCGTATTGGAGCTGGTCGTCGAGGAAGGACAGCTCCACGCCGACCGAGAAAGTGATCTTGCCCTCGTCCATCATATCCAGCAGCTCGGGAATGAGATTGGTGAGGCGGATATATCTCTGAACGGTTTTATAACTTTCACCTGTCTGCTCGCCAATCAGCTCAGTAGTGCGGTTATCATCTGACTTCGGGACAACTTGTCCCGAAGTAATATCTTTCCTGCCCTGATGATTGAGAGCTTCTGCTTTCATCTTATACGCAAACGCCTTCTCTGACGGGAGTATCCTTTCCCGATGGAGATTGCTGTCCACCAGCATGATCGCCGCCTCGTCACGGCTGACGGAACGAATAAAGGCAGGGACTTCATTTTGCCCTGCCTTCTGCGCCGCGTAAAAACGACGGTGCCCCGAAATGATCTCGTATCTGTCCTCCGTGCCCTCCACCGTCAGCGGCTGGAGGATTCCGCTGTCCTGTATGCTGTCGATCAGTTCATTCATACTGTCATCATCAAGCACCTTGTACGGATGTCCGTCAAAGGCTTGGAGTTTATCGACCGGTAACATCACCGGTGCTGTGGTTCTTTTGGTTTCGTTTTGTGTGTTGTTTTTCATATACATTTTCCTTTCTTTTTTATCGAGATAAATCTCTGTTCTTTGCCCTCGTTTGGGTTTCAATGGCGTGTTCCTGTTTGATCAGATCATACAAATGAGGCGATTCCTCCATGATACGCTTTGCCCGCTTAAGGTCTTTCCTCAGCGGAGTGATGTGCTCCGTGATCTTCTACCTCTGCTCGCGGTTTTCGGCTTTGACCTCAGGCGATTTTTCATGTCGTATCTTGTTGCGGAGTAATCCGCGCTCATGCTCAAGTTCATTGATTTGTTTCTGTGTGTCTGAAATATACCGGTTTAACTGTTTTACGGTGTGAAGATCATTCTTCTGCATAAAACGATAGTCAAATACATACTGCTTCAAATCCCGTTCCAAATGACGCATATTGGCAGATAACAAAATCACATCGGTCAGTGTGTGCAATAGCTCAAATGTCGCGATAATGATAAGAAGAATCGAATCCACCAATTTGATTGCGGTATCGTGACTGTGAGAGATTGAAAAGTCGAGTTGATTCATAACACGAAGCAGCGGATATTTGGTCGACTTATACGGCCGGTGTTCTTGAACGATAATATAGAAATTCGGGTTATTCTGATTGCGTTCCAGAATTTGGTTGAGGTGTTCTTTCGTATACCCGATAGATGAAAGCCTGACGCTTCTCTCCCAGCCCGGAGCCCTGACGGACATTCGTTTTTGGTCAAATGAATAGCCCATACCTTTAAGCAGCGCTTCGAACCTTTCCGGTGAATCGGCGTATTCAATGCAATAGGCAACATCCTTTTTGATTTGCTCTTTGTGGGTAGGATGTCCTTGTCTTTCAGCCCAGTAAGCGCCGCGGCATTTGCCGCCGTAGAAGCTGCTGTTCTCTAAAACCGACTTGCCATGCTCACGACATACCTCATCGGAGATCTCGCGGATCTGTCTGTGCTGTGCTATACTGTTACGGTATTTCTTACCATCATTAAATGAAATACTGTTTACCACAAAATGATTGTGAGAGCTATTATGTAAAGGGTAGTTTCTACTACCTTAGTACATATGACTGCGGCTCATTTGTGGTAAATTGAAAAGCAGTTATAGGAAAGGAGAATAATCTGTCATCCGAACTGTAAAAAACATCGCTACGAAAGGAGCCTATTATGAAACAGAAAACTATTTTTGAACAGCTTGGCGGTACTTACATCCAAAAGGGAGACTACTTGCTCCCAAATCTGAAAATGCCGAAACAGCCGGAGTATAACATCGGCGTATGGGGACAGCGCCGCAGGCGTTATCTCAAAAAGCATCGTCCAATTCTCTATACCAACTTGCTTACATCTTGCAAGCTGTCCGAACATTTAGCGGAAATTGATGAAGAATGTAACGAGCGAATGGAAAGCCTTGTAAAAGCTATGGCTAATCAGGAAGGAGTTACCGAAGCACTCAAAGCTGCCGACCAAATGGCGTGGGTACATCGTATGAATAATGTCCGCAACCGCGCCGAAGAAATCGTATTGAATGAAATTGTATATGTATAAGGAAAGCCCGCTATCAGCATGATCGCTGACAGCGGGTTTCTCATTGGTCGTTATTTTCTGTTTCTGACATCAATCTATCAAAATCACTTTGATATAAACGGTCTTGTATAACACGGTATTTCTCAAATTCACTTTCGGCAAAGGCTTTAGCGATAGCGGCGGTTACTTTACCTTTGTCCTCTAAAATCTCAGCGTCATTGAATCGTAGAAAAGCATCCAGCTTTGAAGCCCAATCCTCCATCGTCATCGGAATGTGTCTGCGAGCCTGTCGGGTAGCGTAGTCAAGATACATTGTGACGATTTCATTAAGCTCCTGCATTTCATCGTGCGATAAATAATTCTTCGCAATCAATACATCCGCCTTGACAATCTTTCCTTTGGGAGCGTTCTTCCAAGTGGTCAATCCCATATGCTCCTTTGTGTGATCGGCTCTGCCAACGATTACCTCCGCCGCAGTATTACCGTGAACGGCATAGTGCATTTTGTTCTGCACCGTTGCGAAGAAATCTTTTGTAATCTGACTGTCTAAGGAGTAGTCAACAGCAGTAGCGTAAATATCGGTGATTTTCTGATAAAACCGTCTTTCGCTCGCTCTGATCTCCTGAATTTCAGAAATCAGGTGGTCGAAGTAATCCTCGTCAAATATCTGTCCGTTGATCAAACGGTCTTTATCAAGAACATATCCCTGTCTGGTGAAGGTATCAAGTATTTTTGTTGCCCATTGGCGGAACTGAGTTGCCCGTTCGGAATTGGTGCGATACCCAACGGCGATAATTACCGGTAAAGAGTAAAACTTATATTGATAGGTTTTACCGTTGTCAGCAACTTGTGCAAATTTTGCATAAGTTGAATTTTCGTCTAATTCGCCGCTTTCATAAATGTTCTTTAAATGCTTATTTACAACACTTCTGTCAATATCAAACAATTCAGAAATCGCCTTTTGTGTCAGCCAAACAGTGCCGTTCTGCACACGGACTTCGATTCCTTCCTCGTGAGCGTCTTTTGTGAATACGAGAAAGTCAACTGTGCTATTACGGATTTGTATCTTCTTATCATCTTGCTTCATAGCTTATTCCTCAGTTTCATCTGTTTTGTTTTTCGCCCTATTCTTATACACGTTATACTGATTCTTGCATCGTGGGCTGCAAAACACAGCGCTTGGTCGGCTTGCCACAAAGAATTTGGAACATTTCTTGCATACCCTTATGGGATTGTTTTTGTCGGTCAGCATAAAGGATAACATCATTTGAATACCGAGCAGGAGCGAATGGAAATCCCATACAAGCGTAGGCTGTTCAAGTAGCTCAATGTGATAGCTCGGAGCGTTACCGTCAAACGCACGGATACTCTGACGCATGAGTTGTTTGTAATCGTCATCCATTTTGTCGTAGTCGTTGTAATACAGAAATATCGTCGTAGCGTTAAACGCCCAATCGGTAAACACCTGCTTCATCCATTCGTAGCTTTCGGCATACTGCCGCTGAAAGCTCATATTGACAGCCATCGGTCTGCCGCTCATAGTCATAGCGAGCGCCATCATCATATTGTCGCCTTCGATATTCCATAACGATTCCACGCTGCGCTTTACAACATCGAGCTTATCGAACGGGAAGAATAAAGCAAGGTATTCCTCGGTTGACATCGTTTCCTTTTTGATAAAACGATTCTTCGGCAGATACACCGCTTCATAATCCATAAAGGAAGGTGTGGTCGGCAACGCTGTCATCAATCCGAAGAGTCCATACTTTTCCGCAAAGGCTTTTATTTCGTCTTGTATTTCTGTATCGTCCTGCTCCTGCCTCATACCCAAGCGCCCGATATGCAGAGCGTCCAAGACTAACTGCTGATATTCTTTCAGCGGATCGTATATTGTAGGTTTTGCGTCAGCACAGGCTGTCAAATACTGCTTTCCGTTCTCGGCTTGTTTCCATTCGTATTCGCTGTACCTTACCCAAGTTGAATTGGAATGTTCAAATTGAAAGCTCATATCTATCACCAATGTAATCTAAAATCAAAATAATATATTACTATTATACTAACTGTTCTTGTCATCGTCAAGGGCGGTTATGTTTTTATCCAAGAAATCTCTTTCCCTAAGTGTAAGCGGCAGCTCCTTATCAGATCGCTTTTTTAGTATAGGCAATAGATTTGTCCGTATCTTGTTCAACGCTGTTGCCCGTACCTTTCTGATGTTTCTGTCGCTTTGTTTTCGCACACCCGCCAAAACTTTTGTGCTTACTCTCCTGACAATATTGTTAAAGATAATCTCCTTGTGGTCGTCGGAAAGGTTACCCAGTATCTTTGAAAGCTCGCCGTCTGTCACCAATTCATTCAGCTCAAACGGACATTGAAAGATTGCGTCGATATAATCGCCTTTGCGGATTTGCTTTATCAACACATCGTTAACATCATAAGGAATAATCTCTCCGTCGAGCGCAGCCCCGTAATCAAGAGGAATATCCAAGCCGCTCCGGCTGACTTCGTGATAACGCTCCCTGCGCTCACGGTTACTGTCAAGCCGATTCCACCAAGATACCACATTCTGAAAATCAGCGGTTGTCCTTGCGGCATTCTCCAATCGTGCGAGCGCTTCACGATGTAAATCTCTTTTCAGCCTTTTTGTTTCGGGCGGCTCGTCGATCTGCGGCGGCTGCTCGTCTTGTTCAAGCTGTACTTCTAATTCAGCTTGATGTTCGTCGGCTAACGCTTCGGCGAGCTGTTCTTCTTCCTGCTCGACTAATAGTTCTTCATAATCATCCACCGCAAATTCACCTCCCAAAATATTTTAAAAAAATTTTCAAAAACAGTTCCGCAAACCGTGCCGAATTTCTCCTATATATGGAGGGGTAATCTGTTTTAATGATTTCAGATTACTTCTATCATTAAAGAAGGAGGACACGCTATGGCAGAGTTATCAAAAAGAGATAAGAATCGTATTAAAAAGCACGTTACCAACTGCTGTGCCAATTACAGTAAAGAATATGGTTGCCTACCGCTTGAAACGGAGTGCTATATGTTCAGCGTAGGCTTTACCGACAGCAAGTTGTGCAAGTATTACGAGCAAGCTCTATTACCTACCGACGCCGAGTTGTTCGCTTTGTTCAAAGGCATACCCACTAAGAAGTGCCAACAATGCGGCAAGCTCTTTGCTTCTGTTGGACGAAAGGCGTATTGTTCAGAGCAATGTGCCGTAGAAGCTCGCCGTCGGCAAACGGCAGAACGTGTGAGAAAGCACCGAACGAATAAAGCTGAAATGTAACGCTTTTGCTCTCTGAAAGCCACTGTTCACGCGGCTTTTGGAGAGCATTTTTGCGTAAGCAAGGTGTTTTTATCAATGTTTCAGTTTAGGGGTTACAGATTAAGGAACTGACTAAATTCATTATACACAAATCAATTACTAAATTCAATGGGAGGTAATATATTGACCAACAACTATACAACGATGATTCGCCGTATCGGCAAGACCACCTATCATGTCAAGGTGTTTTGCAAAGACAGCGGCGAAACAATGGAAGATAAAATTTTGCGAATTGTTCGCAATGAAGCCTTTAAAAATGACGAGGCTTGTGGTATAATAACCATACCACAAATGAGCCGACAGTCTGAAAGGAGCGCCTGATATGGCAGCAAAACAGACTGAAGGAAAAATAACAGCAATGTATGAACGACTGTCCCGTGACGATGAACTCGCCGGAGATAGCAACTCCATCATCAATCAAAAGGCATACCTCGAAGGCTACGCAAGGCAACAAGGGTATGAAAACCTCGTCCACTATACCGACGACGGTTATTCAGGCGGCAACTTTGACCGTCCTGCTTGGAAAAGACTGATTGCCGATATTGAAGCCGACAAGGTGGCACACGTTCTTGTGAAAGATATGTCCCGAATCGGCAGAGATTATTTGCAGACAGGCTTTTACACCGAGGTAATGTTCCGTCAATATCATGTTCACTTTGTCGCTATCGCCAACAGCGTTGACAGCGATGACCGGAACAGCAACGAGTTTGCGCCGTTCCTTAATGTTATGAACGAATGGTATCTGCGTGATCTCAGCCGCAAACAGCAAGCCGCCTTTCGCACAAAAGGCGAATCGGGTAAACCGCTGACGAACATCGCTATCTACGGATATAAAAAAGATCCGAACGATAAAAACCATTGGCTGATCGACGAGGAAGCCGCCGAAGTTGTCCGCCGTATTTATCGGTTGACAATCGAGGGGAAAACGCCTTTCGAAATCACGACGATTCTTTACAACGAAAGAATTGAAACGCCTGCCGCTTATCACGCAAGGCACGGCACAGGGCTTTGGAAATACAAAACCGATATACCGCACCCGTATTCGTGGAATGAACGAACTGTCAAAGATATTTTATCTAAGGCGGAATACGCAGGTGATACTGTCAACTTCCGAACACGCAAGGAATCCTACAAGGATAAACAATCCGTTGCCAATCCAAAGGAAAACTGGATGATATTTAAGGACACACACGAAGCGATTGTTGACCGTGAAACTTGGGAGCTTGTGCAAAAGCTGATAAAAACGCCGAGACGTGTTGATACAATTGGCGAAGCGAATCCGCTGACAGGACTTGTATTCTGTGCCGATTGCGGAGCGAAGATGTATAACCACCGCACACGCGGCGACATCGAAAAGAAAAAGTATCCGAGTGACACTTATGATTGCTCGACCTACAATTTGAGTTTTCGTAAAAAAGAGCCCGTGTGCTATAAACATCGCATTACAACAAAGGCGCTTCGGGTGCTTATTCTTGAAACGATTAAAGCGGCTTGCGCTTCGGCTATTAAGGATAAGGCAAAATTTTTAGATGACATTCGTTCCGCTTCACAGCTTCGGCAAAAAGAAGCGGTCAAGGACGCTAAGCGAAAGCTGAACAAGAGCCGCAGGAGAATCAACGAGCTTGACGGTATCATTAAGAAGCTCTATGAATCCTACGCCGTCGGCAAAATCACAGAGGAGCGTTTCGATAGCCTGCTCGCTGATTATGAAGCGGAGCATAAAGAGCTGACCGCTTTTGTTACCGAAACCGAACAGCAACTATCTACTTTTGAAGAAGATACCGCCCGTGCGGAACAGTTTCTTGCGTTGGCTAAAAAGTACACCGACTTTTCCGAGCTGACTACGCCGATGATCAATGAATTCATCGACAAGATATTCGTCCACGCTCCGTACTATATTGACGGTGAGCGTATGCAGGACGTTGACATCTATCTGAATTTTATCGGTCAGTTTGAAATCCCCGAACCTGAGTTGAGCGAGGAAGAAATCAAGCGTCAGGAACAGCTAAAGAAAAAGCGTGTTTATGAACGGGAGCTTTACCAAAAAATCAAATCAGGCGAGCACGTCGTCGGAAAGAATTTCGAGGTAAAGTGTTGGGAGTGCGGCAAGACCTTTGTTTCAAAATCAACCAATGCAAAATTCTGTTGTGTGCAATGCCGCAACAGGAATTACAACAGAAAACGTTGGCAAAAGCACAAAGAACAAAAACAGAATAATAATTAACGCTGCGGCGGCTTGTGAGAGCAATTTCACAAGCCGCCTTTTTGATTGGAGGTATTAATAATGAGTTTTACAGAGAAAGAATTTTTACAGGCAAAGCACCGACTGGAAGAAGCGCAGGCTCGCAACCGTGTGAAAGAGCGTTCGGCTCGGACACATCGGCTTATCCAAGAGGGCGCTATATTAGAGAAAGCTATTCCGCAGGTACGGCAAATGTCATTGAAACAGTTGGAGGGCTATCTATGCAGTCTAATCAAATAATCATTATCAATGGAACGCTTCGAGTGATCGGAGCGTTTCTTCTTTTATCCCGAAGGGCGCACTTACTCACCACTGCCAAAACTCGCAGAGTTTTGGTCAGCGGTGGTATTTCAACATTCGTTGAAACCGTGCGCTCTCCGAGGGTTGCGGCTCCGTTGGAGCCTTGCAGAAGTTGCCGTAGAGCCGTCACCTTCCGTGCGGTTATCTGTCCGACAACCGCATTGTCAACGCTGTACCACAGCCTTGACATCATAGGTATCGCTGCGGCGACACCCTATATTGCTCATAAGAATTCGCAATACTTTTTGACCCGCCGTTGCAGAAACTTGATCTTACAATCTAAGTTTTTCAAAGGCGGATTGGATGCAACGTCACGTTGCAAAAAGAAACAAAAATACTGCCCGAAAGGTGTGATTTACAAGAATGGCAATTTATCATTTAGAAGCAAAAGTGATCAGCCGCAGCTCTGGTAGAAGCGCTGTTGCCGCATCCGCTTATATGAGCTGTTCCAAGATTTTGAACGATTACGACGGCGTGCTCCATGACTTCACCCGCAAGCGCGGGCTTGTCTGGGAGCATATCTTTTTACCCGAAAACGCTCCGCAAGAATGGCAAGATCGTAGTGAATTATGGAACGCCGTTGAACGTGCCGAAAAGACAAAGGACAGCCGACTCGCCCGTGAATTAGTCGTCGCCTTGCCTGTTGAACTCGACAAA
Source organism: uncultured Ruminococcus sp. (assembly GCA_905234535.1). GTDB lineage: Bacteria > Bacillota > Clostridia > Oscillospirales > Acutalibacteraceae > Ruminococcoides. The sequence continues at coordinate 5,013 of CAJOII010000007.1, read as the reverse complement.
GATCAATGGATAAATCTGCTGACAGAATATATCCAAAGCAACTTTGTTGCGGACGGTATGTGCGCCGACGTTGCCATCCACGACACCGACGGTCACAATCCACACGCTCATATTATGCTAACTGTCAGACCGTTGGACGATAAAGGCAAGTGGCAGTACAAAACCGAAAAGGAATACCTTTGTAAACGCAACGGAGAAGAAAAAGGCTTCACCGCCGCCGAATTTCTGCAAGCTAAAGCACAGGGCTGGGAGAAGCAATACCAGTATTATGTCGGCAAAAAGAAGGTGTATATGTCGCCGTCCGAAGCGGAGCGACACGGCTATGAGCGAGCCAACAAATATCCGAAAAGTACAAAATACGGACGGCAGAATCCGATCACCGCCCGTTGGAACAGCGACGAACAGCTTGTCGCTTGGCGAGAAAACTGGGCTAATGTTACGAACAAATATTTAGATGAAGCGAACCGCTCCGACGCTCATATCGACCACCGCAGCAATGCCGTCAGAGGTATCGACGAGCAGCCGACGATCCACGAGGGCTATGTTGCACAGGCGATGGAACGGCGCGGCTTGATTGCCGACCGCTGTGAACTCAACCGTCAAATCAAAGCTGACAACACTCTGCTCCGAGAGCTGAAAGCTGCGTTTGCAAAAATCTCACAGGCGGTCAAGAATACCGTACCCTCCCTCGCCGAAGCGATGGAATCTCTGCGTGAAAAGGTCATCGTTATCAGCTATCATATCCTGCACACCAAAATCGGCAAGCGCAATATTACCGATTATGTTAAGGGATTGAAGGCAAATTATGAAAGCTACAAGAGTATTGTCAAACAGATCGCTGCAAAGAAGAAAGAACGGAAGGAGCTTCAAGCTGAGAAGAAATCCACTCCCGTTATCAAAGTAATAACGCAACGTGATTTAGCCCATCGTATCGCTGAGCTTACGGAAGAAATTGAAGAACTGAAATCCGAAAAGGCTCGTTTGCTTATCGCTATGGAGCGTACCGACGATAAAGATGTATCTACGGTCAATGACAGCCTTGACCGAATGAAATCTGCTTTGACGGAGTTAGACAGACGAGAAGTAAAATACACCGCCGAGCTGAACGAAGCCCTACAGCAATATGCCGAGTACAAGGAACAATCCAAAGAATTCAATGAAGGCGAATTTGGAAAAGCTCGTCTGGATATTCGTCCTGATAAAGAGCGAAATTCTCTCAATCGGATTTCAGATTCATACGGCGAACACTTCTCTCGCAGAACATTTTTCAGCAGCGTCCGTGACGCAGATATGAAGCTCGACGACAAGATCAATATGCCCGCTGTCCGTGAATACGCTTATCAGCAGCGTAGGCAAACGCAACAACAGCAGAAAAACAGAAAACCTCACGAGCAGGAAAGATAAAAAAGTCAGTATAACCGTCAAGCAAGAATCATTCTGATTGGCGGTATTTGCTGTTGCTAAAGAATTGTATTTATGGTAAAATAAATATAAGGTTTTTTGAAAGAAGAATTAGAAGAATGATTGATTCAAAAATGTTAATGACTGTGTTTAAGGGAAGTTCGGCTGAACAGTTAATCAAATACTCAAACGATTTTGACACCTTGATTTTGCCAAACGACAAGGTGAAGGATTCTAAAAAGCTGATTGAGTTGATAGCAGACGGTGCATATGATTATGTCCTCAGTTTTGGACAACGTCCGAATATCAAAAACAAGGCTCATATTGAAACAACAGCAAGGAACGGAGAATCTGCAATAGAAACAAACTTTGATTGCGAAGAATTACAAAGGTCATTTGAATCAAATGGAATCTCGGCAAAGATTTCTCATAACGCGGGAACGTCCTATTGCAACTGCCTTTATTATAACGGCTTGAGGTATATTCAACAGAATAATCTGAAAACAAAAATGGTATTTATTCATATTCCGTTTTTGAAAAACAATGATGATGTGGATTGGTTTTTTGCAAAAATTATAGAAACGATTTCAAGAATAAGGTGAACTTATGATAATACGGACTGCAAATGAAGCTGACTACACAGAACTTGCGCTGATGAAGTGGGAACATGGAGCAGAAGACGATATTGACTACGGCGAGCATAATCTCGATGGGGTTGATAAAAAATCTTTCTTGAACGAATTCATTTCGTTCCTTAATAATAACAAAGAATACCGGATTGTTGTCGCCGAGGAAAACGGCATTGTTGTTTCCGCAATGTTTGTTTATTTGATTCCGAAATTGCCGAAGCCAAGCGGCAATGCAAAATATATTGCATATCTCACCAATGTTTATACGAAGAAAGAATATCGCAATAAAGGTATCGGCACGAGAATCTTAGAATATATCAAAAATGATTTGATTGAGAAAAAGTGTGAGTTGTTATTTGCGTGGCCAAGCGATAATTCAATCGCTTGGTATAAACGTAATGGATTCAACGAGAATAATGAAATATTTGAATGCCCGTTATGTGAGGAATGATAATGGATAGTTTATTTTTAATTGAAGCTACACCCGATTATGCAAAACAAGTATGGCAATTTCGTCAGGAAGTTTTGGATTGCGACAGTAACAGCGAAAGCCACTTTGCTGGCTGTTTATCACTTGATGAAGCAACCTCTGCCGAGAAATGGATACATTGGTGTCAATTGAGGACAAGTGCAGAAACTTGCAAACAGACAGGCGTTGATGTGCCGTCGACCACCTACTTTGCTATACGCAAAAGCGATGATAGGCTGGTGGGTATCATTGATCTGCGCCACCATATCAATCACCCGATCCTCGGCACTTGGGGCGGTCATTGCGGCTATACTGTTCGACCGTCGGAACGTGGTAACGGATACGCAAAGGAAATGCTGCATCTAAATCTCAATAATGCTAAAGAACTCGGGATAGGTAAAATCTTAATCACCTGTCATTCCGACAATAGAGCAAGCGAAAAAACGATTCTTGCAAATGGTGGTGTTTATGAAAAGATGATTATTATTGACGGTACAGAGATAAAACGGTATTGGATAACAGTTAAATAACAAAGAGGTTTAGTTATGTATATAAATAGTATGTTTCAAAATGTGTATTTCATCACAGGAACAGCTTACGCCGGTAAGTCAACAGCGGTCAAACTATTATCAGAAAGATATGACGGGATTTGCTGCGGCGAGAATTATCACGATGTTTTTATGAAGCATATTGAAAAAGGTTATCAGCCCAATCTATCTTATTTTGATACAATGAAGGATTGGCAGGAGTTTATCAGCCGAACGCCTGATGAATATGCTGCGTGGATTGACGGCTGTTCCAAAGAAGCAGAGAGCTTAGAAATTATCAGGCTGCTCCAGTTGGTTGCAGAAGATAAGAAAATCTTTGTCGATACGAATATCTCTTTGGAAACATTGCGAGAGATTTCCGACTATCAGCATATTGCGGTAATGCTTTGTCTGCAAAGTATGTCTGTCGATAGATTTTTCGACAGAAGTGATCCCGAAAAGCTGTTTATTCTTGATCAACTCAATCAAGCAAAGGATCCTGAAAAAGCAATGGAGAATTACCGCAAATGTCTTGAAAAAATTAACTCTAAAGAAGTTTATGATAAATACGCTAACAGCGGTTTTTATACGATTGTTAGAGATGACAACAGTACAATAGAGAATGCGATTGACAAGTTAGCATCACATTTTGGATTATAAAACCAACTATTTTTTACGGAGGTGCAAAATGTACGTCAAGCGTGTTTCAGCGTCTTTCTAAATCAACTATATTTTTAGGAGGACGCTATTTTGAAAACAAACAACTTAATCATTTTAGCCGATATGTACGGATGCCCTAACAGATGTAAGCATTGTTGGCTCGGTCATATGCCAAACAGAAAAATGCCGGACAACAGCGACAAACTGCTTGTCGAATATTTCAAGCCATATTTTCACTCCGTTACTTTTTACAGTTGGGTACGTGAGCCGGATTATTGTGATAACTACGCCGAGAGATGGGAAAAGGATAACGAAATCTCCGTTAATTCTAAACCCCGACGCTTTGAACTGGCGAGTTTTTGGCGGCTGGTGCGTGATGATAATTATGTTCGATTTTTGAAATCTGTCGGTGTCAACACGGTACAGCTTACCTTTTTCGGAACAGAAAAAATAACGGATTGGTATGTTGGCAGAAAAGGCGCTTATCAAGAATTGCTCCAAGCAACAGAAATTTTGATAGATAACCAAATCGCACCACGCTGGCAGGTGTTTATTAACGCTGAGAATGCAACCGATATAATTCAGCTGTTAGCCCACAGTAAAGAGTTGAAGCTATCAGAACGTTGTAAAACGTTTGGCGGGGATTTTTCTTTCTTCATTCATTCCGGCTCCTGCGACGGTGAAAACAGAAAACTCTATCCTCTAAGAATAAATGAAGAGGATATACCTGCTGAGTTGATTCCGTATTATATCAATTTCTCGGAAACTAAAACCGAAGCTGAACTGTGCGCAATATTAGCTAACGATGACACTTGCTTTGCATATCATAACGAAAATGAAATCACACTTAATATTGCTAATAATTTTGATGTGTATTTCAATTTCACGCATATGTATCCGGAATGGAAAATCGGTAATATCTTATCCGATGAAAGCAGCGAGATTGTCAGCAGGATAATCAATGAGGATATTCCTGCTCTCAGGCTTGCAAGAAAAACACCCACCAGCGAGTTAGTAAAACTATTTGGAAATCCACAGTCACATAAGATTTTTGATTGCATTGACGATTATAAGGCGTATTTGTTAAACAAAATGATTATCGCACATTCTTAATGAACAACACAAAACCGCTGATAGTGCTAATCAATTGCTCTATCAGCGGTTTTTTGGGCGTACACTGTAAGATATTAATCAAATAGGAAGAAAGGAAATCTTTTTTGAAGGAAGATAAGGTTGAAACAAAGATAAACTAAGAGCAAACGCAAAAAGGCGCACAAAATCAAGCCCTCGAAAAACAGGGCTTTTCAAAAAAGAAAAAATGCTGTAT